>DRQR01000229.1 GCA_011371355.1 Actinomycetota bacterium | reverse complement strand
TCAGCACGCCGGGACGATCGGTGAGCACCCCGTGGGAGGTGTTCCCGCTGTTCGCCCCGAGGACGCGGAGCCCACCGACGAGCACGGTCATCTCCGGCGGGGTGAGGGACAGCAGGCTCGCCCGGTCGACGAGGAGCTGCTCGGGACGCCGCTTCTCCCCCGGCTGGAGGTAGTTGCGGAACCCGTCGGCCTTCGGCTCGAGGACGGCGAAGGAGTCGACGTCGGTCATCTCCTGGGTGGCGTCCGTGCGTCCCGGAGCGAAGGGCACCTCGACGTCGAAGCCGGCGTCGCGGGCCGCCTTCTCCACCGCGGCACAGCCGGCGAGGACGATGAGGTCGGCGAGGGAGATCCGCTTGTTCCCCTCCTGGGCGTCGTTGAAGGCCTGCTGGATGCCCTCGAGGACGGCGAGGGTCTCGGCGAGCTCCTCCGGGTCGTTCACCGGCCAGTCCTTCTGCGGGGCCAGCCGGATCCGGGCGCCGTTCGCCCCACCGCGCATGTCGGAGTCCCGGAACGTGGACGCCGACGCCCAGGCGGTCTTCACGAGCCGTCCGATCGGCAGCCCCGAGGCGAGGATCCGCTCCTTGAGCTCGGCGACGTCGGCGTCGTCGACGAGCTCGTGGTCCACCGGCGGGACGGGATCCTGCCAGATGAGGGCCTCGTCGGGCACCTCGGGGCCGAGGTATCGGGAGATCGGACCCATGTCCCGGTGGGTGAGCTTGAACCAGGCCCGGGCGAAGGCGTCGGCGAACTCGTCGGGGTTCTCGTAGAACCGCCGCGCGATCGGCTCGTAGATGGGGTCGTACCGGAGCGCCAGGTCCGTGGTGAGCATGATCGGGGCGTGCCGCTTCGACGGGTCGTGGGCGTCGGGCACGGTGTCGTCGGCCGCCCGGTCGGTGGGCCGCCACTGCTTCGCGCCGGCGGGGCTCTCGACGAGCTCCCAGTCGTACTCGAAGAGGTTCTCGAAGAAGTTCATGTCCCACTGGGTGGGCGTCTTCGTCCAGGCCCCCTCGAGCCCCGAGGTGATCGTGTCGGCACCCTTGCCGGTCCCGAAGCTGTTCTTCCAGCCCAGGCCCTGCTCCTCGATGGGCGCCCCCTCCGGCTCGGGTCCGAGGTAGATGTCGGCCGGCGCGGCGCCGTGGGCCTTCCCGAAGGTGTGCCCTCCGGCGATGAGGGCCACGGTCTCCTCGTCGTTCATGCCCATCCGGCTGAAGGTCTCCCGGATGTCGTGGGCGGCCGCGAGGTAGTCGGGGCTCCCGTTCGGACCCTCGGGGTTCACGTAGATGAGCCCCATCTGGGTGGCGGCGAAGGGATCGAAGAGCTGCCCGTCGTCGGTGTGGCGCTCGTCGGCGAGCCAGACCTCCTCGGGACCCCAGTAGAGGTCCTCCTCGGGCTCCCAGAAGTCGACCCGACCTCCGCCGAAGCCGAAGGTCTTCAGCCCCATGGTCTCGAGGGCGACGTTCCCGGCGAGGATCATGAGATCGGCCCACGAGATCGCCCGGCCGTACTTCTTCTTGATCGGCCACAGGAGCCGCCGGGCCTTGTCGAGGTTGGCGTTGTCCGGCCACGAGTTCACCGGGGCGAACCGCTGGTTCCCGCCGTTCGCGCCACCCCGGCCGTCGTGGATCCGGTAGGTGCCGGCGAGGTGCCACGCCATCCGGATGAAGAACGGCCCGTAGTGGCCGTAGTCGGCGGGCCACCAGTCCTGGGAGTCGGTCATGAGCTCGGCGAGGTCACGCTTGAGGGCCTCGAAGTCGAGCTGCTCGAAGGCCGCCTTGTAGTCGAACTCACCGCCGGTGGGATCCGACTTGGGCGAGTGCTTCAACAGGGGCCGGAGGTTGAGCTGGTTCGGCCACCAGTGGAGGTTCGCCGTCGAACCCGTCGCGAGATGGGGGTCGTGCATCACCGGGCAGCGGCCGCCGGCTCCACGCTCGGCATCGGTCATCGCGATCTCCTCCTCTGGACGCTCAATGGACACTGTCCACATTAGCGCGCGCCGAGATGGGGCGCAACGGGGCCCGGCCGAGGGCCGTCGCCGAGGTCGGACGCGACGAACCCGGGCCATCCGGACACCGAGAAGGTGTAAGGCACGGCCGCCTCGTGCCTCCAGACGACGACGGGAGGACCCATGCACGACGAACCCGACCGCTGGCTCGAGCTCTACCGAGCGACCGAGGCTCGGATACGGCGTTACCTGGCCCGGTACCTGCCCGCCGACGAGGTGCCGACCGCCCTCGCCGACGTCTACCTCACCGCCTGGGTGCGCCGGGACCGCCTCGCCGAATGCTCGCTGCCCCTCGCCTGGCTCCTCGCCGTCGCCGACGGGGTCGTCCGCCACCGAACGCCGACCCCGGAGGTCACGACCCCACCCGCAGGCGCATCCACCGGCCGAGCCACACGAGCACCACGATGAACCCCAACGCCCCGACCACGATGCCCGAGACGACGGCCGTCACCCCGCCGTAGCCGCCCATGACCCCCGGATCGAGGAAGGGATAGGGGTACCAGCCGACGATCGCCCCTCGGATCATCGTGTAGGCCAACCAGGCGACCGGGTAGATCATCCACCAACCGGCAGCCTCGGTGAAGGTCCCGAGCCGACCCGGCGGATCCGCGAGCCAGTCGACGACCACCACGAGGGGCATGAGCTTGTGGAGCACGGTGTTCGCGAAGGGCACGGTGACGAGGGGCTGGCCCGACAACAAGAGCGCGAAGACCACGCCGGTGACCCCGAGGTAGAGCACCGGGGCCCCGCGGAGGAGGTCCCGTTCGACGCCGCCTTCGCGCCAGGTCGGCCGGAGCGCCACCCAGGTGAGGACGGCCACCCCGATGAGGTTGCTCTGGATCGTGAAGTAGCTGAAGAAGTCGACGGTGGACCGCCGGGCCTCGAGGCTCTGGAGGAGCTGGGCGACGAGGGCGACGGAGGCCAGCAGGG
>DRQR01000228.1 GCA_011371355.1 Actinomycetota bacterium | reverse complement strand
GAGCGACTCGCCAGTCGGCCTGCCGGATCGTCTTCGTCTCGGCGAGGAAGTCGGGGTCCTCCCCGGCGTCGATGCGCCGTTGCCGTTCGACGCGTTCGGCGAGGAGGCGGCGGCGCAGGGGCTCGAAGGTCCGGTGGAGGTCGGCGACGAAGGCGACGGCTTCCTCGGTGAGGATCTCGTCGAAGCGGTCCTCGAGTGGTCCGTGGATCTCGATGCCCATGCCCCTCCTTCCCTGTGGTGCCTCCGAATCTTCGCGACTTCGGTGGTCTCGGCAACTCCAGGAGACGAAAAGATCGATTGTTCTTACGATTCCGAGGAGCTAGGGTCTGTCTTGTCATGCCGACGACCCTCGATCCGCTCGTCTTCGGCCGTCGGGTCCGCCACTACCGGAAGGTCCGAGGCCTCACCCTCGACGAGCTCTCCCGCCGGGTCGGGAAGCCCGCGCCGTACCTGTCGATGCTCGAGAACGGGAAGAAGGAGCCGCGGCTCGGCCTCATCAACGACCTCGCGGTGGCCCTCGACGTCCCCGTCGGCGACCTCCTCGAACCCGAGGCCCCCACGCCTCGGGACCGACTCGAGGTCGAGATCGAACGGATCCAGCGGGACCAGGCCTACCGAGAGCTCGGCCTGCCCTACCTCAAGCCGAGCGCCAGGATTCCCGACGTGGCCCTCGAGCACATCGTCCGCCTCTACGCCGAGCTCCGAGGACGCGACGCCGCGGTGGCCTTCACCCGGGACGAGGCACGGGCGGCGAACGCCGAGCTCCGCGCCGAGATGAAGGCCCGTGGCAACTACTTCGGGGAGATCGAGGCCGTCGCCGCCGAGGCCGTCGCCGCCATCGACTACCAGGCCACCGGTGCCATGTCCAAGGGTGACCTCAACGCCCTCGCCCGGCACTTCGGGTTCCGGCTCATCCGCACCGGCCAGCTCCCACCCTCCACCCGGGCCGTCGCCGACCTCAAGAACCGGGTCATCCACGTCCCCGGCCGGGACCTCCTCGACCCGGCCCGGGCCCGCAGCGTCGTCCTCCAGACCCTCGGACACTTCGCCCTCGGCCACCGCGAGCCGCGGACCTTCGCCGAGTTCCTCCGGCAACGAGTGGAGACGAACTACTTCGCCGGGGCGGTCCTCATCCCCGAGGTCGCCGCGGTGCCCTTCCTCCAGGCCGCCAAGGCGGAGCGGAACCTCTCGGTCGAGGACGTCAAGGACCGGTTCTTCGTCTCCTACGAGATGGCCGCCCACCGGTTCACGAACCTCGCCACCGAACACCTCGGCCTCGCCACGCACTTCGTCCGTTCCGACGAGCAGGGCATCATCTGGAAGGCCTACGAGAACAACGACGTGCCCTTCCCGAAGAACTCGGTGGGCGCGATCGAAGGCCAGCGCCTCTGCCGGGAGTGGGGCACCCGACGGGCCTTCCGCTCCGACGCCCGCTACGCGATCCACTACCAGTACACGGACACGAGCCGAGGCACCTACTGGTGCGCCACCTTCGTGGAGGAGGACCGTGAACCTCCCGCCGCGATCACCACCGGGGTCCGGTTCGAGGACGCGAAGTGGTTCCGGGGCTGGGACACCGACCGTCACTCGGTGTCCCGCTGCCCCGACGGGGACTGTTGTCGACGCCCCCCCGAGGAGCTCGCCGCTCGCTGGGAAGGACTCGTCTGGCCCTCGGTCCGGCCGAACTCCCACGTTCTCGCCGCGATGCCCGTCGAGACCGTCCCCGGGGTGGACATGCTCGAGATCCTCGAGTTCCTCGAAGCCCACGACCAGTCCGAGGCGGTCGAGTAGCGTCTCGGGGATGGACCACTTCACGGCGTCCCTCGCGGACGCGGACCCGGAGCTCGCCGCCGCCCTCGAGGGCGAGCTCGACCGGCAACGCCGCCAGCTCGAGCTCATCGCCTCGGAGAACTACGTGTCGAAGGCGACCCTCGAGGCCCTCGGGTCGCCGATCGTCAACAAGACCGTCGAGGGATACCCGGGGAGGCGCTACTACGGCGGCGCCGAGTTCGCCGACCTCGTCGAGACCCTCGCCGTCGACCGGGCGAAGCGCCTCTTCGGTGCCGCCCACGCCAACGTCCAACCCCATTCCGGCTCCCAGGCGAACCTCGCCTGCTTCCTCGCCTTCCTCGAACCCGGCGACCGGGTGCTCGCCATGGACCTCGCCGCCGGGGGACACCTCAGCCACGGCGCGCCGGTGAACGTCTCGGGTCGCGTCATGGAGGTCCACCACTACGGCGTCGACCCGACCACCGGCAGACTCGACCTCGACGCCGTCGCCGAGATCGCCCGGGAGGTCCGTCCCCGCCTCATCGTCTGCGGCGCCTCGGCCTATCCCCGGGAGATCGACTTCTCGGGGTTCCGGAAGATCGCCGACGAGGTCGGGGCCGTCCTCCTCGCCGACATCGCCCACATCGCCGGCCTCGTCGCCGCCGGCCTCCACCCCGATCCGATCCCCGCCGCCCACGTCGTCACCACCACTACCTACAAGAACCTCCGCGGCACCCGAGGCGGGATCGTCCTCACCGGCGACGCCGAGCTCGCCGACCGCATCGACCGGGCCGTCTTCCCCGGCGTCCAGGGATCGGTGATCCTCAACGCCGTCGCCGCCAAGGCCGTCTGCCTCGGCGAGGCGCTGCGTCCCGAGTTCACCGGGTGGGCACAGCGGGTGCTCGCCAACGCCAGAGCCCTCGCCGAGGTCCTCGTCGACCGCGGCCTCGGCGTCGTCACCGAAGGGACCGACACCCCGCTCGTCCTCGTCGACCTCTCTCCGCTGGGGCTCACCGGACGAGACGCCCAGGAGGCCCTCGAACGGGTCGGGATCGCCGTGAACAAGAACCCCGTCCCCGGCGACCCCCGACCTCCCTGGATCGCCTCGGGGATCCGCCTCGGCACCTCGGCGGGCACGACCCGCGGGCTCGGAGAGGCCGAGTTCCGGAGGGTCGGTGAGCTCGTCGCCGAGGTCCTCGCCGCCGCCGCGGCCGGCCGCGAGGTGCCCCGCCGCGTGCCCGCCGCCGTCGCCGAGCTGTGCGATGCCTTCCCGATCTAC
This sequence comes from Actinomycetota bacterium, assembly GCA_011371355.1. Taxonomy (GTDB): domain Bacteria; phylum Actinomycetota; class Acidimicrobiia; order Spongiisociales; family UBA5794; genus DRQR01. Next base: position 3,834 of record DRQR01000228.1, on the reverse strand, counting down.
CCGGATCAGTAGTCGACGCCGACCGCTCCACAGAGGAAGGCCATGAAGGGCACGGTCCGCTCCAACCGACGGATGAAACCGTCGACGAACCCGCTCGAGGTCACCTCCCGCTGGGAGAGGCGACAGGAGGCCACGAACTCCTTGAACCGAAGGTCGTCGACGAGAGGATGGTCGGGGTCGACGCCGCGGGGAGGCCGCTGGAGTCGTTCCCCGTCGAGGGTGAACACCTGCGCGAAGGGCAGCGCCCGGGTCGCCGCCATCCACGCCTCGGGCTCGGCGAGGATCCGCTCCCGCACCCGGCTGGCCACCCGGGGCTCGGGACGCCAGATACCCACCCCGACGAAACAGTTCCGCGGTTCGAGGTGGAGGTAGAAGCCGGGGGCGTGGACGTCCCGGGCGGTCTCGTGGCGGAAGTGGATGCCGACGTGGGTCTTGTAGGGGGTCTTGTCCTTCGTGAACCGAAGGTCCCTGTGGATGCGGAACAAGGAACCCCCGATCCTGCGAGCGTCGGCGACGAAGTGCGGCGCGAGCTCGGCGAGGGGATCGCGAACCGCGTCGATGAAGTCCAACGCGGGCGCTTCGACGTCCCGGACGTAGTCGTCACGGTGGGCTTCGAACCAGGCCCGGTCGTTGTGGTCGGCGAGTTCACGGAGGAAACGGAAGAGACGAGGCGTGAAGATCCGGCGCATGTCCGCACCGTATCGGACGACGCCGGGGAGGGGAAGGGGGTCGTTCAGGTCCCCCAGTCCCAGGCGAAGACGGCGAAGCCGCCACCGGTGTGCCAGAAGACGACGTCGGCGCCGGGAGGGAGCCGGCCTCCACGAAGCTCTTCGTGCAGCCCGTAGATCGCCTTCCCCGTATACGTCGGGTCGAAGAGGAGCCCGGTGAGCCGGGTCGCCTCGGCGGTGACGGCGAGCTGGTCGACGTCGGCGACGCCGTAGCCCCCGCCGACGTAGGCGTCGACCACCCGCCAGGGAATCGCCTCGGCCCCCGAGGCCTCGACGAGGTCGGAGATCCTCCGGTCGAGGACCGCCGCCGGATCCCCCACCGAGCAGGCGACGAGGTCGACGTCGAGGCCCACCCGGGCGGCGCCGACCGCCAACCCCGCGGTCGTGCCCCCCGACGACGCCGCGTGCCAGATCGTGGCCCTCCGCCCGTCGAGCGCGTCGGCGAGCTCGGCCGCAGCGGTGACGAACCCCTGCATCCCGACCACGTCGGAGGCGCCCTCGGGGATCACCCAGGCGTCCCCGAGGTCGGCGGCGATCGTCGCCATGAGCTCATCCCGGCGTTCGTAGCCCTCCGGATCGACGAAGCGGACCTCGGCCCCGGCGAGGCGCTGGAGGAGGTGGTTCCCGCGCACCTCGGCGGGAGGGCGCCCGTCGGGGGTGCGGAGGACGAGGATGCAGGCCAGTCCCAGGCGGGCGCAGGCGAGCGCCGTCGCCCGGCAGTGGTTCGACTGGACCGCCCCGCAGGTGATCACCGTCGTCGCACCGTGCTCGACCGCCGCGGCGAGGTGGTGCTCGAGCTTCCGCACCTTGTTCCCCGAGAGCCCGAAACCGGTGAGGTCGTCCCGCTTCACCCGGATCCGGGCGCCCCAGGCCTCCGAGAGGCGCTCGGCGATCTCGAGGGGCGTCGGGAGTCGGGCGAGGGGGAGGCGATCCACCCTCCGAACGGTAGCGGCGCTGCCGCGGCGAGAATGCCGAGGTGACCACTCGAGATCTCGTGGGGCTCCGCCGAGCCACCTTCACCTTCCTCCTCGCCGCCGGCATGGCGGCCGCCACCTTCGCGTCCCCCTCCCTCGGCATCCTCGGCCCGTTCATCGTCGCCGACCTCGGGATCGATCGGGGTGAACTCGGGTTCGTGATCGCGGTGAGCGCGATCCTCGGGGCGGTCCTCTCGCCGGTGGCGGGCCGAGTCGCCGACCGGGTCGGAGGCCGACGGGCGCTCCTCGGGCTCTTCGTCGCCGCGGCGACCACCTTCGCCCTCTTCGGGCTCGCCCGATCGACGCTCCTGCTCGTCGTCGGCGGCGTCGTCGGGGCGGCGGCCCAGGCTCTGGCCAACCCGGCGACGAACAAGCTCATCGCCGAGGACCTGCCACCGGGAGCGCGGGGCACGGTGACCGGCATCAAGCAGTCGGGCGTCCAGGCCGGCATCTTCCTCGGCGGGGTCACCGTGCCCTCCCTGGCCGTCGCCCTCGGCTGGCGGGGCGCCTACGTCGCGGTGGCGGCGATCCCCCTCGTGCTCGCCGGGGTCGCCGCCGGGGTGATCCCCCAGGGGACCACGGAGCCGACCGGCTCACGGCGCCGGGGTGGCGGCCCGCTCCCCGAGCCGATCCTCAGGCTCGCCGTCTACGGGTTCCTCCTCGGACTGTCGGGGGCGGTGACCTTCCTCGTCCCCCTCTACGCCGTCGAGGTGCTCGGCTTCGATCCTCGAGTGGGAGGGGCCGTGGTCGCCCTCATGGGGCTCGTCGCCGTCCCCGGGCGCATCCTCTGGAGCCGGCGGGCCGAGCGCACCGGCCGGTTCCGGGAGGCCCTCGCCGCCATGGCCGCGCTGTCGGTGGCGGCGTCGACGTGCTTCTGGGCGTCGTCGGCGGCGCCGTGGCTCGTGTGGGTCGCGGCCGTGGCCACCGCGGCCGGCTCGTCGTCGTGGAACTCGGTGGGGATGGTGGCGGTGATGGCCGAGGCCGGTCCCGAGGCGACCGGCCGGGCCTCCGGCGTCGTCCTCTTCGGGTTCCTCGCCGGCCTCGGCGTCGGTCCTCCGCTCTACGGGCGCCTCGTCGACCTCACCGGCGGCTACGAGCCGATGTGGGTCATCTCGGTGGCCGCCGCCGTCGTCGCCGTGGTCGTCGCCCTCGGGCGGGGCCGTCCGTCTGCCAGAATCGACCCATGAAGACCTTCGACGTCGCCGGTACGACGATCGCCTACCGGGAGGTGGGGGACGGGCCGGTGGCCCTCTTCGTCCACGGCTTCCCCCTCGATTCGACGATGTGGCTCGACCAGCTCGACCTCCACCGAGGTCGCCGACGCTGCGTCGCCCCCGACCTGCGGGGATTCGGCGCGTCGGATCCCGTCGTCGAGCCGGTCCTGGCCGTGGAACGCCACGCCGACGACCTCGTCGCCCTCTGCGACCACCTCGAGGCGGAGACCGTGGACCTCGTCGGTCTGTCGATGGGGGGCTACGTGGCCCTCGCCTTCGCCGAACGCCACCCCGACCGGCTCCGGACCCTCGCGCTCGTCGACACCCGGGCCGGCGCCGACACCGAGGAGGCGAAGCACCGCCGCGACCTCATGGCCGTCGACGTGACCGTGCGGGGCCGCGGTCCCCTCGCCGACGAGCTCCTCGACGCGCTGCTGGGTCCCGACGCGGCCCTCCACGTCCGGGCCAGGATGCGGACGATGGTCGAGGGAACCCGGGTGGACACGATCGTCGCCGCCCTCGCCGGCATGGCCCAACGACCCGATCGCCTCGACGTGCTTCGACGCACCCTCGTCCCCGTCGGCGTCGTCGTCGGCGAGCACGACACGGTGACGCCCCTCGCCGAGGCCGAGGCGATGGCCGACGCCGCGCCGAACGCCCGCCTCGACGTGATCGGCGGCGCCGGCCACATGGCGCCGATGGAGAACCCCGTCGAGGTGGCCACCGCCCTCGAGGTGCTCTGGGCTTCGGCGGTCTGACGGCGAGCCCCAGGCCGCCGAGCTAACGTGACGGTCCGAGCCGACCGGAGGGAGCCCCATGTCGGTCGAGTCGGTGGCCGGCTACGCAGGCGTCGACGAGCAGGAATACCGCCGCCGCATCCGAGCCTGGGCGCTCTACGACTGGGCCAACTCGGCCTTC
>DRQR01000227.1 GCA_011371355.1 Actinomycetota bacterium | reverse complement strand
GAGGATCCCGGGGAGGCGGTGGGCCGTACCGCCGCCTGGTACTGCCCCTGGGTGGCCGCCGGGGCGATTCGGGACGCCGGCATCGGTCTCGTCTCCGAGCCCCCCTCCGAGGCCGTGGTGACCCTCCCGAGTCCCATCCCGGGTCAGGCCGCCGACGTCCTCCCCGTCACCCTCGGCGCCGGGGACGCCGTCGGCATCGAGATCGCCGCGATCGTTCGCCGGGGCGACTCCCCGGCGATCGTCGAATTCGACGACGGTCCCGCCGGCGTCGGCTTCGTGATGTGGGGTGACGGGCTCCTCACCGCCGACCGCTGCGTGGGGTCCGCGCCGAAGAGCTGGCACCTGCCCGGGGGCACGACGGCGACCGGGTTCACCACCGAGCTACGGCTCTTCAATCCCTTCGCCGAGCTCGCGAGGGTCGACGTGCAGGCCCTCTCCGAGTTCGGGGCCGAGGCGCTCCCGGAGTTCGAGGGCGTCGCCGTCGCTCCCGGGTCCTGGGAGACCCTCGATCTCGGGATCCCGCTCCCCCTCCGCGACGTGCTCTCGGTGTCGGTGGAGGCGAGGAACGGCCTCGTGATCCCGAGCCTCGTCGTCACCGGTGGCGGAGACGAGGCCTCCTGGCCCGGCAGCGGCGTCGATCGCCTCTGGGAGTTCCCGGTGTCGACGGTCGGCGGTCTCGAGGGGTTCCTCACGGTGTCGAATCCCCACGAGACCCCCACCCGGGTGCTCGTCGACGTCTACGGACCCGAGGGGGCCTTCGAGGAGGCCGCCGCCGTGGACGTCGAACCCCTCACCTCGACCCGGCTCGTCCTCGCCGAACTCGGTACCGGGCCGATGGGAGTGCGGGTTCGTGCCGACCAGACCGTCGGGGCCACGGTGGAGGCCCGGCCGCCGGTCCCCGCCGAGGACACCACTCCCGACCCCGGTGAGCCGGGGTCCCCAGAGGAGGCGCCGGCCCCCCGAGGGCTGGCGGGCACCGTCGGGGTCCGACCCTCGGACCGCTGGCTCGTCCCCGCCACCGGCGCCCTCGAGGACGCCGGGGTGACGATCTGGATCCTCAACGCCTCCCCGACGTCGGTCACCGTGACCGTCGATCCGCTGGGTCCCGGAGACCCACCGCCCGACAAGGTCGTCGTCGAGGCCGGCACGGTCCTCGGAATCGCCGCGATCGTCGACGAAGACGTCGAGGGGTACGTCGTCGCCGCCTCGGGTCCCGTCAGCGTCGCCGTCTCCTTCGTCGACGAGCGCGGCGTGGCCTTCGCCGCGGGGATCCCCGTGCGATGAACGAGGTCCTCGTCCGTCTGCTCCTGCTCGGGGGCCTCGGCCTCGTCGCCGTCGGCGTCGGCCTCGCGGCCCGACGGTGGTCACGCCCGACCCATCGGCCCGTCGACGTCGCCGGGCTCGCCGACCACCCGGGTGTCGTGCTGTTCACCTTCACCGGATGTCGGACCTGCAAGGAGGCCCTCACCCGGGTCGAGGAGCTCGGCGCACCCCTGCGGGAGGTCACCTGGGAACTCGAAGCCCGGGTCTTCGACGACCTCGGCGTCGAGGCGGTGCCGCTCACCGTCGTCGTGGACCGACGGGGCCGCACCGTCGCCGTGCTCGCCGGCGTCCCCGGGCGGCGGCGGCTCCGTCGGGCGTGGCGGCGGGCGACGAGGGTCCTTGGCTCGGACGACCGGGCGCTCTAGCGTCACCGCCGTGAAGGTCTCCTGCGTCCGGTGTTCCGCGCCCGCCTCGTCGGTGCTCGTCTACGCCTACGCGGCCCGGGAGGCCTGGCTCGTCGATCTCGTCGCCGACCCGCCGGGCACCGGCTATCCGCTCTGCGAGGGGCACGCCCGTCGGATCGTCCCTCCGGTGGGGTGGGTGCTCCACGATCGTCGCCGGCCCGAGCCTCCACTCTTCCGCGACGTCGCGTGACATGCCGATCGATCGGGAAGTCCTGGAAGCCATCCGCGAGATGGGAGAGCCCGAGCTCCGGCGAGTCGTCATGCTCGCCCGGGCACGTCTCGAGCGGGCGGGGGTGGAGTTCCCCGAAGCGGGACCCTCGGTGCGGCTTCGGCGCCAGATGGTCCGTTGCGGGAAGGAGAACTGCTCCCGCTGTCCCCACGGCCCGTACTGGTACGCCTACTGGACGGAGAACGGCCGTCGCCGATCCCGCTATCTCGGCAAGCTCGAGGACATCCCCGAGGCGGCGGGGTCGGTCGAGGAAGCTGGCGGTGAAGGGGGAGGATCGGTACGATGCGAGGTCCGATGAGCAAGCGACCGACGACCGGCGGGCTGCGCTGCACGACCTGCGGCGAGGAGTCGGTGATCATGATCGAGCTCCGGCTCCCCGACGGCACCGAGGTGGACTTCTGCTCGTGTCACCGCTGCGAGTCCCGCTGGTGGAACCGGGACGGCGAGCATCTCGCCCTCGACGCCGTCCTCGACCTCACCCGGCGCGACGGCGCCTGAGCCCGTCGCCTACGGAGGTCCGGGAGCTAGCCTGCCCCCGGTGACCCTCGCCGACACCGAACCAGGTCTCGCCACCGAGTCGACCACCGGGTCGCGGCGCCGCATCCCCTGGGTCGTCGTCTTCCTCGTCGCCGCCCCCACGGCGATGATCTTCCTCGTCATGTCGGGAGCCTTCGGGGGTTTCGTCACCGGCTCCCTCTGGCGTTTCCCCGACCTCTTCGTGGCGAACACCCCGACCGGCGGCGACATGGGCGCCCACGTCCTCCTGCCGAAGATCCTCGCCGAGGAGCTCCTCCCCGCCGGCAGGATCCTCGGCTGGTCGAACGACTGGTATGCGGGTTTCCCCGTCCTCTACTTCTATTTCCCCCTCCCGGCCCTGACGATCGTCGCCCTCGACCTCCTCCTCCCTTACGGGGTGGCCTTCAAGCTCGTCACCGTCGCCGGGCTCGTCGCGCTCCCCAGCGCCGTCTACTTCCTCGTCCGGTCCCTCGGGTTCCCCCGCCTCGTCGCCGCCATGGCCGCCACGACCGGTGGCATGTACGTCTTCATGGAGAGCTTCTCGATCTTCGGAGGCAACATCAAGTCGACCCTCGCCGGTGAGTACTCCTTCTCGTGGTCCTTCGCCCTCTCCCTCGTCTACCTCGGGTTCGTGGCCCGTCACGTTCGTCGGCGACGGCCCGCCCCGATCGCCCCCGGCGTCGCCCTCGCCCTGACCGCCCTCAGCCACATCGTCACGACGATGGTGGCCGTCGTGGCCTCCCTGCCCTACCTCGCCCGGCGGGGTGGCTTGCGGACGGTCGTGGGGTCCTGGGCGCTGGGTTTCGCCCTCGCCGGGTTCTGGGCCGTGCCGCTCCTCGCCCGGCTCTCCTACACCACCGACATGGGCTGGAACCCCGTCCGCAACGTCGTGGGCGACGCCTCGCCGGGCTCGCCGCTCCCCGGCGAGTTCCTCCCGGTGCTCGTCCTCGGCGTCGTCGGCCTCGTGTGGACGCTCCTGCGTCGAGACGACGTGGCCGGACTCGCGGCGATGACCCTCGTGCCCCTCGCCGGCTACTTCCTCCTCGCCGTCACGAACACCACGAAGCTCTACAACGCCCGGCTCCTGCCGTACTGGTACCTCGGGATGTGGGTCTTCGCGGGGATCGCCCTCGGCCTGGGGATCGTCGAGATCTCCCGCAGGTTCCGGGATCGGGTCTACGCGCGGCGCCTCGGCGCCGTTCTCGTCGGCATCCTCGTCATGGGCGCCACGGCCGTCGCCATCCACGATGTTCCCGGATGGGTGAAGTGGAACTACGAGGGCTACGAGGGCAAGGAGGGGTGGGCGGAGTACCGCAACCTCATGGAGACCGTCGACGCGCTCCCGCCCGGGCGGATCATGTGGGAGGCGAACAACGACATGAACCGCTACGGCACCCCCATGGCCCTCATGTTGTTCCCCTACTGGTCGAAGGGGCATCCGTCGATGGAGGGCCTCTTCTTCGAATCGTCCCTCACGACGCCCTTCCACTTCCTCAACGCCTCCGAGGTCTCGGAGCGTCCCTCCAACCCGGTCCGCGGCCTTCGCTATCGGGGTCTCGACTGGGAGCGGGCCCTGCCCCACCTCGCCCTCTACGACGTCGCCTACTTCGTCTCCTACACGGAGCGGGGCGCCGACGAGGCGCGAAGGGCGGGCCTCACCGAGCTCGCCGTCGCCGAACCCTGGAGGATCTTCGCGCTGCCCGAGAGCTCACTCGTCGAGGTGGCCGCGTTCCGACCCGCGGTGTGGGCGGGAGAGGAGGGGTTCGTCGAGGCGGCCCTCGACTGGTACGACGACGTCGACCACCTCGACCACTGGCTCGTCGAGGACGGACCGGCGTCCTGGGATCGGATCACCGAGGTCGACGACCGCCTCGAGCTCGCCGTGCCCTACCTCGGTGACGAGCCGGTCGTCTCCGACGTCGTCGTCGACGACCTCGAGGTCTCCTTCCGGACCACCGCGGTCGGCGTACCCCATCTCGTGAAGGTCTCCTACTTCCCGAACTGGCGGGCGACCGGGGCGGAGGGGCCGTACCGTGCCGCCCCGTCGCTCATGGTCGTCGTCCCCACCCAGGAGCAGGTCACCCTCCAGTTCGTCCGTCGAGGTGCCGAGAACCTGGGCATGGTGCTCACCCTCCTCGCCCTCGTCGGGATCGGCGTGTACCTGCGGCGTCGAGGCACGGCGTCGTGAAGGGCTACGTCGCGTCCTTCCTCGACCGGGCCTCCCTCGTCCGGCTCGTCAAGGTCGGCATCGTGGGAGTGGGGAACACCGTCGTCTCCTTCGGACTCTTCAACCTCTTCCTCCGGCTGGGGATGTGGTCGGTCGCCGCGGTGAGCCTCGCCTTCGCGGTCACGACCTTCCTCTCCTACCTCGTGAATCGGGCCTGGACCTTCGAGCTGCGGGACGGCAGGGTCTCGGGGCGGGAGACCCTCCACTTCTATCTCGTGAACCTCGCCGCCTGGGCGGCGACGGCGGGCACGATGTGGCTCGCCGAGAGGATCCTCGGACCGCTCACCACCCTCGCCGCGAACGGCGTCTACCTCGCGGTGTCGGGGGTCATCCTCCTCCCGAAGTTCGCCTCCTATCGGGACCTCGTGTTCGGCGAGGCTCTCGCGGCCGAGGCCGAGTCGTGAGGCGATCCCGGTCGAGCTCGCGTCGGAGCCGCCAGATGCCTGCGAGGGTCCTGGGAACCCGGCGGAGGAGACTCGACTTGGCCGGACGGAGTTCCTCGACCCGGGCGGGGACCTCGACGATCCGGTAGCCGGCCCGTTCGGCGCGGAGGACGAGCTCGGTATCGAAGAGGTCCTGGGTCGATCGCACCACCGGGGCGAGCGCTTCGACGACCTCTCGTCGTACCGCCTTCATCCCGTGGGTGTCGCTCACCGCCGACCGGAGGACGAAGCGGAGGAGCTGGTTGAAGGTCCAGGTCGCCAGGCGTCGCCACGGGCTCCGCCGATCGTCGCTTCCGGCGAGGCGCTTCGAGGCGAGGACGAGATCGGCGTCGTCGCCGTGGTCGAGGACCTCGTCGACGAAGGCCGCCGAGAAGTAGTCGATGTCGAAGTTCACCACCCAGTCGCCGTCGGCGGCGAGGAACCCCTCCCGCATCGCCAGTCCGTAGTCCCCGACGGGGAGACGGAGGAGCCGGAGCTCCGGATGGGTCGCCGTCATCCCTTCGACGAGCGCCGCGGTCTCGTCGGTCGAACCGTTCTCCACCACGGTCACCGTGACCGCCGCGCGGACGGTCTTCATCTCGGCGAGCAGGGTCTCGAGGGCCTCGGTGACGTAGTCGGCCTCGTTGTGGACCGGCACGACCACCGAGACGCGGGGGAGGGGAGGTTCGGGCATGGCACTCCGAGTGTACGAGGAGGACCGCTCCTCCGGTTCGGGCTCGTCGTAGACTCGCCCCATGGACCTCCCCGGGATCTTCAAGGCCTACGACGTGCGCGGGCTCGTCCCCGCCCAGCTCGACGCCGAGGCGGCGCGTCGGATCGGGGTCGGCTTCGCCGAGTTCGCCGGCGCCGAGACGATCGCGGTCGGCCGCGACTGCCGACGGTCGTCGCCGGTCCTCGCCGAGGCCCTCGGCGACGGCATCGTCTCCAGGGGCGTCGACGTCCTCGACGTGGGAGCGATCACCACCGACATGGCCTACTTCGTCTCCGGCGCCCGGGAGCTCCCCGCGGTGATGATCACCGCATCGCACAATCCGCCCGACTACAACGGGATGAAGTTCTGCCTCGCCGGGGCGGCTCCCGTCGGCCGCGACACCGGCCTCGAGGAGATCCGAAGGATCGCCGAGGCCCCCCCGACCACGCCGCGGCCCCGGGGAAGGATCCACACCGAGGACGTGCGCGACGCCTACGTCGACCATCTCTTCACCATCGTCGACGCCGAGGCGATCGCACCGCTCCGGGTCGCCGCCGACGGTGGGAACGGCATGGCCGGCGTCGTCCTGCCTCTCGTCTTCGACCGGGTCGCCGCGGAGCTCGATGGCCTCTACCTCGAGCCCGACGGTACGTTCCCGAACCACCCGCCCGACCCCCTGAACCCGGAGAACCTCCGCGACCTCGAGGCGCTCATGGCGCGTCGCAGACCCGACCTCGGCGTCGCCTTCGACGGCGACGCCGACCGGGCCTTCTTCGTCGACGACCGTGGGGTGCCGCTTCCGGGGAGCACGACCACCGCGATCATCGCCGAGTGGTTCCTCCGGCGGGAGCCGGGAGCGACGATCGTCCACAACCTCATCTGTTCGAAGGCGGTTCCCGAGACGATCGAGCGGGCGGGAGGCAAGCCGGTCCGCACCCGGGTGGGGCACTCGTTCATCAAGCAGGTCATGGCCGAGACGAACGCCGTCTTCGGCGGTGAGCACTCGGGGCACTACTACTACCGCGACAACTACCGGGCCGACTCGGGGATCCTCACCCTCCTCGTCCTCCTCGAGATCCTCTCCGAGCGGGGGCTCCCGCTCTCCGAGCTCCGGGAACCCTACGAGCCCTACGTCGCCTCGGGGGAGCTCAACTTCGAAGTGGCCGACAAGGAGGCGACGATCACCGCCGTCGAGGCCGCCTTCGCCGGTGCCGACGTCGACCATCTCGACGGGCTCACCGTCGACCTCGGCGAGGAAGGATGGTTCAACCTCCGGCCCTCGAACACCGAGCCGGTGCTGCGACTCAACGTCGAGGCGCCCGACCGGGATCGTCTCGAGGCGCTCGTCGCCCGCGTCCGGGAGATCGTCGAGTCATGAGCGATCACGTGGTCGATCCCGAACTCCTCGCGATCATGCAGTGCCCCGCCTGCGGCGGGGAGCTCGCCGAGCGACCGGAACCCCCCGCCCTCGTGTGCACCGCCTGCCGACTCGTCTACGCCGTCGTCGACGGCATCCCGAACATGCTCGTCGACGAGGCGGTCCCCGAAGCCGAGGAGGAACGATGAGCGAGATGTTCGACCGGATCTTCGAGCTGCCCGCCCAGCTTCGGCACCCGGTGGACCGGGTGGCGGTGAGAGGCACCGAAGGGCCGATCGTGATGCTGGGGATGGGCGGCTCCGGGATGGCCGCGGCGGTCGCCGCCTTGGGGGTCACGGACCCGGGGCGGATCGTCGCCGTCCACCGCAGCTACGGGCTCCCCGCCTGGGCGGGGGCGGCCCGGGCGACCATCGTCGCCGTCTCCTACTCGGGAAACACCGAGGAGACGGTCTCCGGGGTGGTCGAGGCCCTCGAGCTCGGCCTCACGGTCGTCGCCGTCACCTCGGGGGGACGGATCGCGGCCCTCGCCGAGCGTGAGGGGCTCCCGCTCGTCGAGGTCCCCGCCGGCCTCCAGCCTCGGGCCGCGGTGGGCTACCAGGTCGCCGCGGCGACGACGGCCCTCGAGGGCCTCGGTGCCGTCGACGATCTCGGGGCCCTCGAGGAAGGCGCGAGGGTGCTCGACGAGCTCCTCGGCGACGGTTCGGGCCCCGCCGTGACGCTCGGCCGGGACCTGGCCGAGGCGATGGAGGGGCGCGTCCCGGCGATCTACGGCGGCTTCCCCGTCGGGGGTCTCGCGGCGTATCGGTGGAAGACCCAGATCAACGAGAACACGAAGCGGCCCGCGTGGTCGAGCGAAGTGCCCGAACTCGACCACAACGAGCTCCAGGGCTGGGACGCCGCCGGGGATCTCCGCGACGTCGTCGGTGTCGTCCATCTCCGCGACGCCCACGACCATCCCCGGGTGGTCCGTCGCTTCGAGCTCATGGAGGCGGCGCTCCGGGACGAGGTCCCTCACCTCGGCACCGTCCACTCCCAGGGCGACGGTCCGGTGGCGAGGTTCTTCTCCCTCGCGGTCGTGGGTGACGTCGCCTCGGTCGTCGCCGCGGAGGCCCTGGGCGTCGATCCCGAACCGGTGCCGCTGCTCGAGGACTTCAAGCGACGACTGAAGGAGTCGGAATGAACCACGACATCGCCGATCCGTCCCTGGCACCCGAAGGCGAACGAAGGATCGAGTGGGCGGAGCGCCGCATGCCGGTCCTCCGCCGGATCCGGGAGCGGTTCGCCGCCGAGCGGCCTCTCGAGGGGATCCGGGTCGCCGCCTGCATGCACGTGACCACCGAGACGGCGAACCTCGTCCTCACCCTCGTCGCCGGGGGCGCCTCGGTGGCCCTCGCCGCGTCGAATCCGCTCTCCACCCAGGACGACGTCGCCGCCGCGCTCGTCGGACGCGGCATCCCGGTGTTCGCGCGTCGCGGCGAGGACGCCGACACCTTCTACCGGCACCTCCACGCCATCTTGGACACCCAGCCCTCGCTCGTCTTCGACGACGGCGCCGACACCACCACGCTGCTCCACAAGGAACGAGCCGATCTCCCCATCCTCGGCGGCATGGAGGAGACCACCACGGGAGTGATCCGGCTCCGGGCGATGGCCGCCGACGGGGTCCTCCGGTTCCCGGTCGTCGCCGTGAACGACTCGGAGACCAAGCACCTCTTCGACAACCGCCACGGCACCGGTCAGTCGGCCCTCGACGGCATCCTGCGGGCGACGAACATCCTCTTCGCCGGCAAGACGGTCGTCGTCGTCGGCTTCGGCGACTGCGGGTGGGGCATCGCCCATCGCGCCGCCGGCCTCGGTGCCGACGTCGTCGTGGTCGAGGTCGATCCGATCCGGGCCCTCGCCGCCGCGATGGAGGGATTCCGGGTCATGACCTCGCTCGACGCCGCCGCCGTCGGTGACGTGTTCCTCACCGCCACCGGCGACATCCACGTCTTACGGGCCGAACACTTCGGACGGATGAAGGACAACGCGATCCTCGCCAACGCCGGCCACTTCGACGTCGAGCTCGACCTCATAGCCCTCGAGTCCATGGCGGAGGCCAAACGGGAGCTGCGAGCGCACCTCACCGAGTACCTCCTCCCCGACGGACGTCGCCTCCTCGTCGTCGCCGAAGGCCGGCTCGTCAACCTGGGGGCGGCCGAAGGGCATCCCGCCGACGTCATGGACATGTCCTTCGCGGACCAGGCGCTCGCCGCCGAGTGGCTCGTCGCGCACGGCGCCGACCTCGAGCCCGACGTGTACCGGCTCCCCCGGGAGCTCGACGAGGAGGTCGCCCGGCTCAAGCTCGCCTCGATGGGAGCGGGACTCGAGGTCCTCACCGAGGAGCAGCGGCGGTACCTCGCCTCCTGGGAGGCGGGCACCTGAGCCTCATCGGGTTCGCCGTCGCCAGACGACGAAGGTGGCGGCACCGAGGAAGATCTGGGGGAAGTAGGTCGTCGCCCGCCAGATGAGGACCGCGGCGAGGGCGAGGTCGCCCGCCATCCCGAAGGCCTGGAGGATCGCGGCCATCGCGGCGTCGACGGTACCGAGGCCTCCCGGAGTGACCGGGACGAACGACAGGAGTCGGGCGAAGGCGTACGCGGCGAACACCTCGACGCCGGAGGGAGCGGTGGGACCGGCGACCGAGGCGACGGCGATCCAGAGCACTGCGAACTGGGCGAGCTGCTGGGTGACGTTCGCCGCGGTGATCCGAGGCCACCGGGCCAGGACCACGTCGACGATCGAGGCGCGGAAGCGCAGGAGCGCCTGAGCGGCGTCGACGGTGAAGTGCTTCCCGACCGCTGCGCCGATGCGGGCGACGATCCCGTCGACGAGCGCGCCGATCCTCCGAGCCGTTCGCTCCGAGCGAAGGATCGCGGCGAAGGCACCGAGGATCCCGGTGAGGGCGACGAGTCCCACGGCGGCCCCGATCCACGCCGGGCCGCTCGCCTCCCCGGCGACGACGAGGGCGGCGGCGGCGAACACCGGCAGTCCGAGGGTGACGAGGGTGTTCCACAGTCCGGTGATCCCGATCGCCGAAGTGGCCGCTCCCGGCCCGATCCCGTAGCCGGCGAGCATCGCGTACTGGACCCCGAGCCCGATCGCGCCACCCCCGGGGATGGCGTTCGAGATCGCGAAGGACGTCTGGCGTACGACGAAGGCTCGCCGGTAACCGAGGTCGGGGAGCACCGCCGTGTAGGGCCAGACGTAGACGACGACGACGCCGACGGTGGCGACGACGAGGGCGAGGATCCATACCGGCGGCATCGTTCGGATCGCCTCCCACGCCCGGTCGTAGTCGCCGAGCTTGGGCAGGACCTCGGCGAAGACGACGACCACGACCGCGAGGGTGAGGATCGTCGCCAGGATCTGCTTCCGGCCGAAGCGGAGTTCCGGGGACGGTGCCGTCGGTTCCATCGACGCAACGCTCGCAGTCGACTCGGCTCGTGGCAAGTCGCCGGCCCGGGATGGTGCCGGCATCGGCGCGTATACTGGCCGGGTCGGTGGCCCGCCGCGGCAGCGGCAACGACAGGGGGAGCGACCATGCAGACCGCGGGCCCGGTGCCTCGCGTCGTCGGGGACGTCCGTGTCGGGTGGGATGGTTCGGCGATCGTCGTCGAGGGGGATCGCACCGCGGCGCGGGAGATCGGGGTCGCGGTGGGTGCCGGGGTGGAGGTGGCTGCGGAGCTGCGGAGCCTCCTGGTGGGGCGGCGGCATCGTCTCGATCCCTTCGGGGTCAGTCAGCTCCTCGCCTTCGCCCACGTCCCGATGCCCCATACGGTCTTCGAGGGGGTCTGGACCCTGGGGATGGGCGATCGGCTCG
>DRQR01000226.1 GCA_011371355.1 Actinomycetota bacterium | reverse complement strand
GGGAGGGAGGGGACGAGGGCGACCGCCACCCAGACGCCGGGTAGGACGAGGAGGAGGAACCCGGCGAAGATCAGGAGGAAGGCGACGACGACGAGTCCGAGGA
This sequence comes from Actinomycetota bacterium, assembly GCA_011371355.1. Taxonomy (GTDB): domain Bacteria; phylum Actinomycetota; class Acidimicrobiia; order Spongiisociales; family UBA5794; genus DRQR01. The sequence continues at coordinate 20,833 of DRQR01000226.1, read as the reverse complement.
TCGCGCCGAGGCGGCGGAGGACGAGGTCGAGGGCATCGTTGACGTCCGGGTCGCCGCGACGGTCGGCGTCGGCGACGAGCACGAGCATGAGGGCGCCGGTGGCCGCGCCCACGACGACGGCGACGACGAAGGCGGCGAGGATCGCCCAGGCGAGCCCCGGGGAGAGCCGATCGGGCGCGGCGACGGCACGTTCGGCTGCCGCCCCGGTGAGGAGGTTGAGGAGGGCGTTGAGGAGCCCCAGGGCGAGCGCCGCCGGGGCGAGGCGCTGCCATCGGCGGCCGATGAGCTCGACCGTCCGCCCCAGCACCTTCGAGACCATCCCGTCCTCTCCCCGTCGGTTCCGCCCCAGTGTATGGAGTCGGCCGGGCCCCTCGGGACTCCGTCGCCTCCGGGCTCACCCGAAGGGGATCCAGGCGACCTCGGCGAGGGAGCCCAGGTCGGTGGCGGCGATGCCGGTCTCCGAGACCGTGTAGAGGACGTCGTCGATCACGAGGGAGCGGCGGATCGGGGACGCCCAGCCGCATCCCGGACAGCGATGGGTCACCTCGCCGCGCCGAGTGATCTTCGTCGGCGACACCTCGAGGACGATGGCGCCGGCGAAGGCGTCCTCCTTCCCGGTGCGTTCGTCGAAGGACCACCGCTGCATCGGGAGGACGGCCAGGCCGTCCCACCACAGGAAGGCGCGGTGGTCCCACTCGACCTCCGAGTTGGCGCCGTCGAAGGTGAGCTTCGCGAGGCGCCGCGGCGCGGTGGGGTCGGACACGTCGAAGACCGCGACCTGGGTCCCCAGGGTGCGACCCTCCTCGGTGGCGTCCTGGCCGACCCCGAGGAGGAGATGGTCGCCGATGGGGTGGAGGTACGCCGAGTACCCGGTGATCTTCAGCTCGCCGGCGACCCGAGGATCGGTGGGGTCGGAGAGGTCGACGACGTAGAGGGGGTCGACCCGGCGGAAGGTCACGACGTACCCACGGTCCTCGACGAACCGGACGGCCTGGACCCGTTCCCCCTTCCCGAGCCCGCCGACGGAGCCGACCTGGGCGAGACGGTCGCCGATGCGCCGGAGGGTCACCACCGAGCTGTCGGGCACGTCGGAGGATCCCCACCACGGGTCCTCGTCGGTGACGACGACCCGGAGGGTCCCCTCGTACTCGTCCATCGACCACTGGGACAGGAGGGTCCCTTCGACCTGCCCGGAGGCGACGTAGCGCGCCGTCTCCGGGTCGGTGATGTCGAACATGTGGATCTTGGTCGTCGGCGACTCGCCGCGGCGGTGCATCGGCTCGGCGAGGGGCCGCACCATCCAGGGGGAGGTGGCGACGTAGAGGTTCGTCGCCGAGGCGTAGACGGTGTCGCCGTCGGCGAGGAGGCCGACGCCGCTCCCCGGGTCGAGGCCCTCCCGGAGGTCGACGGTGAGGATGGTGAGCATCGACAGACCCGAGAACTCCTCGGGATGGGCCACCTGGTCGCACCCGAGGAGGGGACCCTCACTCGTCGTGCCGGCTCGGTGGTCTTCGAAGACGTACCACGGCACCCAGTTCTCCAGGGTGGACTCCTCGACGAGGCGTCGGTTGGCCTCGGTCGCCTCCCGTTCCGCCCGGAGACCTCCTCCCTCCGGGTACTCCCAGACGAAGCCGGTGGGACCCGAGCCGATCACGATCCGGGCGGTCCCGTCGACGAGCCGGGCGGCGAGGACCACGCCGTCCATCGTCAGGGTGCGCACGACCGCCATCGTCGACGGATCGGTCACGTCGACCTCCTGGACGACGGTGCGGGGCGCCCACGGGAGCACGTCGGGCGCGGCGATGCTCCGCTCGGCCAGGGGCAGGACGGGGCCCCCGCCGGCGTCGGCCGTCAGGACGAGGAGCCGGTCTTCGAAGAGGAACATCTCCTGGGCCCATCCGTCGAGGGTCAGGTCGGCGACGATCTCGGGCGTTCCCCTCGTATCGATCCAGAAGAGCCGCCCCTGGGCGACGGCGAAGATGCGCTCCCCGTCGGTCTTGACGAGGTCGGGCTCGTCGACGCCGGCCACCTGCACGTTCGTCGCCGACGCCCGCGGCGCCGAGCCGGACGCCGCCATCGTGGTGGGGGCCCCGAGGTCCTCGCCGGCGAAGGCCACGTCGACCATCGGCACCGGACCCCCGTCGAAGCCCTCCAGTCCGTAGGGGCCCACCAGCTCGATGGCGTGCTCCGTGACGTAGGCGAGGAACTCGTCGCAGGTGTCGAAGGGCTGGAGTGCCGGGGCGGCGAAGAGCTCGGGACCCGCCGGTCCGGGTCGAGGACCGACGCGGCCGCTGGGAGGCGTCGCCGTCGTGCAGGCGGCCGCCACCACGGTCATGAGGGCGAGGAGGATCGTCGCACGTCGCATCGTTGGCTCCTGGGTCGTCTCGCCGGTGGGACGGTCCACGGGTTGCGTCGGGTTCCCGACGTCGTAGGGTGGCCGGGAAGGGAGGTCGACGATGACGACGAAACGACCCACGACGGCGGTCACCGAAGTCCCGCCGGCGGCGCCCGCCGAGGCGCTGGAGCATTTCTCGTCCCTGCTGCGGTTCGAGACCGACTGCTGGGACGTGCACGAGGCGATGGCCGGCGGATCCCCCGACTTCGTCCTCCTCGACGTTCGCGGTCCGGAGGCCTACGCCGCCGAACACGTGCCGGGGGCGGTGAACCTGCCCCACGGCCGGATCGTGGAGCGGAACCTGGCGGCCTATCCCGACGACACCGTCTTCGTCGTCTACTGCGCCGGGCCCCACTGCAACGCCGCCGACAAGGCGGCGGTCCGGCTCTCCCGACTCGGGCGTCCCGTCAAGAAGATGATCGGCGGCATCGAGGGCTGGCGGGACGAGGGATTCGCCTTCGAGGGCGCGGCGGCGTCCTGAGGAAGCCCGCCGGGGATTCGGCCGCGGCGGCCGCGGCGTCCCCTCAGGGGTGGATCCCGACCCTCCGGGCGTGGGTGAGGGCCTCGGCGACCCCACCGGTCCAGGGCCTGCCGTGGCCGGGGAGGAGCACGTCGGCGACGATCCCGTCGAGGCGGTCGAGGGAGGCCAGTGCCTGCTCGTCGTCGACGTTGGCGAAGGAGGGGGAGAGCACGGGACCTTCCCGGCCGGTGACGATGTCCACCGTGGCGAGGACGTCGCCGACGAAGAGGACGCGACGGGCCTCCGCGTAGAGCACGCAGCTCCCCGCGGTGTGGCCCGGCGCGTGGATCACCCGCGGCCGTCCGGGCACGTCGAGGACCTCACCGTCGTCGAAGACGACGACCTCCCGCACCGGCGGCGTCCAGGGCACCCGGGCGAAGAGCCCCGCCACCAGGGTCCGGGTCACCGACGGGCGCCACCACGGCAGGTGGGGCGAGAGGCGGAAGGGTTCGACGCCGGTCGCCATCGCCACGTCGGCCCGATGGATCTCGACCGGCACCCCCTGGTCGGCGCGGAGCCGCTCGGCGAGGCCGAGATGGTCGGGGTGGGCGTGGGTGAGGAGGACGGCCTCGACCGCGTCGAGGCCGAGGCCGGCCGCGGCGAGGGTTCGTTCGAGGCGTCGCCGGTCCCGAGGCGTGCCGGCGTCGACGAGGGTCGCCCGACCACCTTCGACGAGGAGGTACATCCCGACGAATCCACCGCCGATGCGGTGGACGCCGGGGGCGACTTCGGCGCTCACGCCAGGTGGGTGCCTTCGAGGCGCTCGAACACCACCCCGGCGTGACGGAGGAAGCGCTCGGGGTCGAAGCAGGCACGGAGCACGTCGGGGTCGAGGTCGACGTCGGGATCGGCCTCGAGGCGCTCGAGCAGGGTGCCGCCGTGGTCCCACACCTCCATGGCGTTGCGTTGGACGAGACGGTAGGCCTCGTCCCGGGTATGGCCGGCCTCGACGAGGGCCAAGAGCACGGCCTGGGAATAGACGAGGCCGCGGCTGGCGTCGAGGTTGGTTCGCATCCGGGCGGCGTCGACGACGAGGCCGTCGACGATCTTCGTCATCCGTACGAGGGCGAAGTCGAGGAGCCCCGTGGCGTCGGGGAGGGCGATCCGCTCCACCGACGAGTGCGAGATGTCCCGCTCGTGCCAGAGCGCCACGTCCTCGAGTCCGGCCGCCGCATAGCCTCGGAGGAGCCGAGCGAGGCCGGTCACGTTCTCCGAGGCGATGGGGTTGCGTTTGTGGGGCATCGCGGAAGATCCCTTCTGGCCGGACCGGAAGGGCTCCCTGACCTCGGCGACCTCGGACCGCTGGAGGTGCCGGATCTCGGTGGCGAAGCGCTCGAGGGACGCCCCGACGAGGGCCACGGTGGCGAGGAACTCGGCATGGCGGTCCCGATGGACGATCTGGGAGGAGGCGGGTTCGGGCTCGAGGCCGAGGCGGTCGAGGACGTAGGCCTCGACGCTCGGTGGGACGTGGGCGTAGGTGCCGACCGCGCCGGAGATCTTCCCCACCGCCACGCCGTCGCGGGCCCGGCGGAGCCGATCGTGATCTCGAGCGAGCTCGAAGGCCCAGGTGGCGAGCTTGAGGCCGAAGGACATCGGCTCGGCCCAGATGCCGTGGGTGCGTCCCACCATGACCGTGTCCCGGTGCTCGAACGCCCGACGTTTCACCACGGCGAAGAGCTCCCGGAGCCTGAGGAGGAGCAGGTCGGCGGCCTCGGCGAGGAGGACGCCGTTCGCGGTGTCGAGGACGTCCGAGGAGGTGAGGCCGTAGTGCACCCACTCGCCCCCGGTCGTCACCGACTCGGCGAGGAGATCGACGAAGGCGGCGAGGTCGTGGTTCGTGATCCGCTCTCGCTCCTTCCAGGCCTCGGGATCGACCTCGGGGGCCGCCCGGAGGGCCGCCGCCGCCTCGGGGGGCGCCACCCCTTCCCGGACCCAGGCTTCGACGACGAGGGTCTCCACCTCCTTCCACACCGCGAGCTTCCGCCGTTCGCTCCACACCGCGGCCATCTCGGGGAGGGAGTAGCGCTCGATCATGCCCGGAGCTCGCCCCGGAGCGCGTCGAGCTCTCCGACGTAGCGCTCCTCGTGGATGCTGAGGATGGCGATGGCCAGGTAGGCGGCGTTCGCCGCACCGTCGATGGCGACGGTGGCGACCGGGATGCCCGTGGGCATCTGGACCGTCGACAGCAGCGCGTCGAGGCCCCCGAGGCCTCCGGCGGCGATGGGCACCCCGATCACCGGGACCGTGGTGTGCGCGGCGACGACCCCGGCGAGGTGGGCGGCCTTCCCGGCGCCGCAGATGACCACGCCGAACCCGTCGGCGCGGGCCCGTCGGGCGAAGGCCGCCACCTGGTCCGGGTCGCGATGGGCCGACATCACGTGCACCTCGTGGGGCACCTCGAACCGCAGGAGCGCCTCGATGGCCGGTTCCATCTTCGGCATGTCCTTGGCCGAACCCATGAGCACGGCGACCTTCTTGCCTTCCATCCCGCCTCCTCTCATTCGGCGATGTCGCGTCGGAACCGCTTGCCGGGAACGTCGACGAGCTCGACCGCCTCGTAGGCCCGTCGACGAGCTTCGGCCCGGTCCCCGCCGAGGCCGACGACGTTGAGGACCCGTCCCCCGGCGGTGACGACGCCCTCGGCGGTGCGCCGGGTCCCGGCGTGGAAGACGAGGACGTCGCCGAGACGGGCCACGTCCTCGAGACCGGTGATCGGCGCGCCGGTCTCGGGGGCTTCCGGGTACCCCGGGGAGGCGAGGACGACGTCCACCGCCGCCCGGTCGCTCCACCGCAGCGGCGCCGCCTCGAGGCCTCCGGCCGCCGCCTCGGCGAAGAGGACGGCCAGGTCTTCCTCGAGTCTCGGCATGAGGACCTGGCACTCGGGATCGCCGAGCCGCGCGTTGAACTCGAGGACCTTCGGACCGTCGGCGGTGAGGACGAGGCCCACGTAGAGGATGCCCCGATAGGGCGTCCCCTCCTCGGCGAGGGCGGCCGTGGTCGGGACGACGACGTGGTCGAGGGTCCAGGCGACGAGGTCCGCCGGGACGTCGTCGACGGGGGAGTAGGCCCCCATGCCGCCGGTGTTCGGGCCCACGTCGCCGTCGCCGAGGCGCTTGTAGTCCCGGGCCGGCTCGAGTCCGAGGGCCCGCTCCCCGTCGCAGATCGCGAACACCGAGATCTCCGGGCCGGCGAGGTACTCCTCGACGACGACGGTGCGGCTCCCGGCGCCGAAGCCGCCGGCGAGGCAGCGCTCCACCCACGCCCGGGCGGCGGCGAGGTCGTCGGTGACGAGCACCCCCTTGCCGGCGGCGAGTCCGTCGGCCTTGACGACGTAGGGGGGCGCCTGGGCTTCGAGGTGGGCGTGGGCGGCCCGGGCGTCGTCGAAGACCGCGGCCGCCGCGGTGGGGACCCGCGCCCGGGTCATCACCTCCTTCGCGAAGGCCTTCGACGTCTCGAGCCTCGCCGCGTCCTTCGTGGGACCGAAGGCCGCCACCCCGACCTCGGCGAGGGCGTCGACCACCCCGGCGGCGAGGGGAGCCTCGGGACCGACGACGACGAGGTCCGCCGCGTTGGCGAGGGCGAGGTCGACGACGGCCATCACGTCGGTGGGGTCGAAACCCGGGAAGACGGGACCCAGCGCGGCGAGACCCGGATTGCCCGGGGCGGCGAGGAGGGTGGTCACCTCCGGGGACTCGGCGAGCTTCCAGCCGAGGGCGTGCTCCCGCCCGCCACCGCCGAGGAGGAGGACCTTCACGACCGGAACAACGTGGCGTCGCGGCCCGGCCCGACCGAGACGGTGGTCACGGGCACCCCGGCGAGCTCTTCCACCCGCTCCACGTAGCGGCGGGCCGCCGCGGGGAGGTCCTCGTAGCGGCGGACCCCGGTGATGTCGGCGACCCAGCCGTCGAGCTCCTCGTAGACCGGCACGCAGTTGTAGAGGACCCGCTGCTGGCGAGGAAACTCGGTGTGCCGTTCGCCGAGGGAGTCGTAGGCCACGGCGATCTTCAGGGTCTCGAAGTGGGACAGCACGTCGAGCTTCGTGAGGGCGAGCTCGGTGAGGCCGTTGACCCTCACCGCGTAGCGGAGGGCGACGGCATCCAACCAGCCGCAGCGCCGTCGCCGGCCGGTGACCGTCCCGAACTCCCCGCCGATCTGGACCATCTTCTCCCCGATCTCGTCGTGGAGCTCGGTGGGGAACGGCCCCGTCCCCACCCTCGAGATGTAGGCCTTCGCCACACCGATGATGCGGTCGAGGGCTCCCGGGCCGATGCCCACGCCGGTGCACGCGCCGCCGGCCGTCGGATTCGACGAGGTGACGAAGGGATAGGTCCCGTGGTCGACGTCGAGGAGCGTCCCCTGGGCGCCTTCGAAGAGCACCGTCTCGCCGTCTCGGAGGGCCTCCCAGACGAGGAGCGAGGTGTCGGTGACGTGGGGGAGGATCCGCGGCGCGTACCCCAGGTACTCGTCGGCGATCTCGTCGAGGTCGAGGGGGAGTTGGTTGTAGACCCGGGTGAGGATCTGGTTCTTCTCCCGCAGGGCCACCTCGAGCTTCTGGCGGAAGATCTTCGGATCGAAGAGGTCCTGGACGCGGATCCCGAATCGGGAGAACTTGTCCATGTAGGCCGGGCCGATGCCCCGCTTCGTGGTGCCGATCCGCTGACCTCCGAGATACCGCTCCATGACCGCGTCGAGCTTGCGGTGGTACGGCATGATGAGGTGGGCGTTCGCCGACACCCGGACCCGGCCGGGATCGATGCCCCGGGCCGCGAGGGCGTCCATCTCGTCGAGGAGGACCTTCGGGTCGACGACGCAGCCGTTCCCGATGACCGGGGTCACGCTCGGGTAGAGGACGCCGGAGGGGATGAGCGAGAGCGCGTAGCGCTCCCCCTCGACGACGATCGTGTGGCCGGCGTTGTTCCCGCCCTGGTAGCGGACCACGAGGTCGGCCGACTCCGAGAACAGGTCGGTGATCTTGCCCTTCCCCTCGTCGCCCCACTGGGCTCCGAGGATGACCGTCGCCGGCATCGACCTGCGTCCTCTCGCTCGTGGTGTCCCCGGACTGGCGGGGCCAGTCTACCGGTGCCGAAGGTCGGCTCCCGAGGTCGACACCCGGGATAGGAGAGTCGGACGATTAGGGTTGCGCCGACCGAGGAGACCGCCATGGACGACCGCACCACCACGCGCAAGGCCACCGTCGACCCCGTCGGGGTCCCCGTCGTGCTCGCCGAGTCCGCCCACCCGCCGATGCGGACCGAGGCGTGGCACCTCCAGACCACCGCGGCGAACGAGTTCTGGGACTTCACCGATCCGGTCCGGCAGGCGGTGCGGCGCGCCGGGGTCCGACACGGACAGGTGACCGTCTACTCGCCACATACGACGACGAGCCTCGTCGTCAACGAATCGGAGACGGGCTTCCTCAACGACTTTCGGAAACTCCTCGGGGAGATGGTCCCCGAGGACGTCTACTACGAGCACGACGACCACGAGCTCCGCACCGAGAACCTCCAAGAAGACGAGTACGTCAACGGGCACGCCCACTGCCGTCAGCTCCTCGTCGGCCAACCGTCGGTGACGGTCCCGATCGTCGACGGGGAGGTCCTCTTGGGACGCTGGCAGCGGATCCTCTTCGTCGAGCTCGATCAGGCCCGGGAACGCCGCGTCTTCATCCACGCGCAGGGGATCTGAGCGCCCCCGCCGCGGCGCGGCCGGACCGAAGAGCGCTTTACTCCCCGGCGGGGGCCGAGTAGCGTTGGTCCGTCCTCGGCTGGGCTCGAGGGCGTGCGAAGGTCGGCGCCCCCCCAGAGCGTCCCCTCGCACATCAGAGTCGAACGGAAGGCAAGCAAGAGAGGGCAATCCATGCTCAAGAGATTCGCGGTGCTCTTCGCCGTGCTCGCGCTCGTCGCGGCCGCCTGCGGCGGCGGCGGGACGACCGAGACCACGTCGGGTTCCACCGAGACCACCCAGGGCAGCGGAGCCGGGCAGCAGCCCGGCGAGAGCACGCTCGACACGGTCAAGGCCCGAGGGAAGCTCATCTGCGGGGTCAGCGGCTCCGCCGTCGGCTTCTCCGAGACGGCCGCCGACGGCTCGACGACGGGCTTCGACGCCGACTTCTGCCGGGTCGTGGCGGCCGCCGTGCTCGGCGACGCCAACGCGGTCGAGTTCCGCAGCCTCACGGCCGCGGAGCGCTTCGAGGCGTTGAAGAACAACGAGGTCGACGTGCTGTTCCGGAACACGACCTGGACCCAGAGCCGCGACACCGACATCGGGATGGACTTCGGTCCGACCACGTACTACGACGGTCAGCAGCTCATGGGCGACCCGGCCCGCCTCCCCGGCCTCACCCCCGACAGCGGGCTCGAGGCGATCGACGGGGCGACGGTCTGCACGAACGCCGGGACCACGACCGAGAAGAACATCACCGAGGGCGCGAAGGTCGCCGGGGTGACGATCACCCTCGAGACGGTCGAGAACTTCCCCGAGGCGATGGAGAAGTTCAAGGCCGGGACGTGCGACATCGTCACGACCGACGGCTCCGGCCTCTTCGGCAACCGTGCCGCGGAGATCAAGGCCGGTACCCCGGGCGCGGAGAACTGGGTGATCTTCCCCCGTTCCCCGATCTCGAAGGAGCCCCTCGGTCCCGTCGTCCGGCAGAACGACTCGAAGTGGCGTGACGTGATCACCTGGGCGGTGTTCGCGACGTTCATCGCCGAGGAGAACGGTGTGACCTCGCAGAACATCGACCAGGAGCGGGACAAGACGCCGGAGCTCACCCGCCTCTTCGGTGGTGAGGGCGAGCTGCAGACCGCCATGGGTCTTCCCGCCGACGCCTTCTACCAGGCGATCAAGCAGGTCGGGAACTACGGCGAGATCTTCGAGCGCAACCTCACCGGGCCCCTCGGGCTCGAGCGGAAGGGCTCGTTCAACATGCAGTGGTACGACGGCGGCCTCATCTACGCGCCGCCGGCTCGCTGAGCCCGTAACCACCGCAGATCGATCGAGAGCGGGGGTGCCAGTGGCGCCCCCGCTCTCGGTTCGTCTAGATTGCCTGAGGCTTCGGGTCCGTGGGCGCGAGGGAGGCGAGGGAGGACGTGACCGTCGAGGTGCGGGAGCAGCACAGGACGCCGCTGTGGCGGAACGCCACCTTCCTGAAGTGGCTCGCCCAGCTCGGGGTCCTCGCCGCGGTGGTCGCGCTCTTCGCCGTCCTCGGCGCCCAGGCCCTGAAGAACTTCAACCAGTCGGGGATCTCCTTCGGCTGGAAGTGGCTCTCGGATCCGCCGGGCATCTCCATCCGGGAGGGCATCGACACCCTGCCCGACTCGGGGGTCCGGGCCATCGTCGTCGGGATGGTGAACACCCTCCGGGTTGGGGTCTCGGGGATCCTCGCCGCCACCATCCTCGGCACGCTCATCGGCATCGGGCGCCTGTCGAAGAACTGGATCGTGAACAAGCTCTCGACGGTCTACGTCGAGTCGATCCGCAACGTGCCCCTCCTCCTCCAGATCTTCTTCTGGCAGGCCCTCGCCATCACGCTGCCGTCCCTCACCGAGGCGGACGTGGGCACCTATTGGTTCAAGGCGTCGAACAAGGGCTTCGCCCTCGCCTGGGTGCGCACGGACGGCGGGTTCTGGCCCTGGCTCCTCTTCGTCCTCGTCGGCCTGGCCGTGGCGCGTCGGGTGTTCGTCCGGCGGCTCGCCCACATGGAGGCCACGGGTGAGGAGACCCACCCGATCCTCACCGCCATCGGCGTCGTCGTGGCCTTCGCCGTCGTCGGTTGGTTCGCCTGGCCGTTGCTCCGCCCCCTCGCCGGCCTCTGGCACGGCCTCGCCTCCCTGTTCCGGGCCCTGCCGCCGATCGTCTACCCGGCCGTCGTGGCCCTCGCCGCGGTCGTCGGGGCCGCGTGGTGGATCCGGAGCTTCTTCGAGTCGCGACGCACGCCGGCCGGCTTCGGGAAGCTCACCGACGACGACTGGTTCCGCGTCGTCTTCGCCGTGGTCGCCGGACTCGCCGTCGCCGCCGTCGCCTTCGTCGTCGGGGGTTTCGAGCTGCTCACCCCCGCCGGGGACCGACGCACGATCGCCGAGCTCGTCGGGATCGGCATCGCGAACGTCCTCGACTGGTTCGGACGGGCCTTCGAGGTCACCGACGGCACCCCACTCGTGGGGACCCGTCCCCGGGTGGAGGTGCGGGGCGCCGGTTTCGTGAACTTCTCCACCGACGGGATCGTGATGTCCGTGCCGTTCTTCGCGGTGTGGACGGGCGTGACGTTGTACACGGCGTCGTTCATCGCCGAGATCGTCCGGGGCGGCATCCTCGCCGTGCCGAAGGGGCAGACCGAGGCGTCGATGGCCCTCGGGTTCAGACGCAGCCAGTACCTGCGGCTCGTCATCCTGCCCCAGGCCTTCCGGATCATCCTCCCTCCCATGGGGAACCAGTACCTCAACCTCATGAAGAACACCTCCCTCGGCATCGCCGTCGCCTTCCCGGAGATCATCGCCGTGGGGACGACGATCCTGAACCAGACCGGACAGTCCCTACCCGTGGTGTTGGTCTGGATGGGCTTCTTCCTCAGCCTCTCCCTGGGCATCTCGGCGATCGTGAACTACTACAACCGCAAGATGAAGATCAAGGAACGTTGAGATGACCGAACCCACCGTCGCCGACGTCGTCGAGCTCGCCCCGGAGCCGCCGCCGAAGGGCCCTCGCGTCTGGCTTCGGGAGAACCTCTTCTCGACCCCGGCGAGCTCGGTGATGAGCGTCGTCGCCATCGCCGTGGCCCTCGCTTCGATCCGTGGGCTCATGGGGTTCCTCTTCGATCCCGCCCGGCGCTGGGAGGCGGTCACCTACAACATGCGGCTGCTCATGGTCCAGGCCTACCCGGTGGACCAGTTCCTGCGGGTCTGGTTCAGCGTCGCCTTCGTCGCCGTCCTCCTCGCCGCCACCCTCGCCGTCTACCGCATCGGGGGACGGATGAGCCCTCGTCGCCTGGGTACGACGATCACCGGCATCGGCGCCTTCGTCGCCCTCGCCGGGCTCCTGTCGCCGTTCTCCTTCGCCGGCCGGGTCGCCTGGGTCGTGGTGGGGGCGGCGCTCGCCGTCGTCGGCTACCTGGCTCGGACCCTGCCGGGGGAGCGGGCGAAGGAGCCGACGATCCCGACCCTCGGGATCGTCACCGCGGTGATCGCCCTCGTCCTCGCCGCCCTGTGGGTGGTCCGGCTGCCCTTCCCGGTCTCCGTCGACGGGGAACAGACCGTCCGGTACCTGCCGATCGCCGCCTCGACCCGGATCCCATGGCTCGTCGTCGCGCTGGTGGGCGTCGCCACCTACTTCGCGGTGAAGGCGATCCGAGACCGGGTCCCCGAGGCCTGGCTCCGTCGCACCGTCGTGACCCTGTGGGCGGCCTCCTACCCCTTCCTCGTCCTCGTGGTCCTGCGGGACCCGGAGCTCGACTACGGGACGGTGCTCTCCCGGGACCTGCCGATCTTCCTCGGGTTCGCGCTCGTCGGCGCCGCGGTTCTCCAGGTGGCGGCCACCCGTGCCTACGGGGAGCTGGGTCGGGTGATCGGCGCGGTGGCGGTGGTCGCCGCGATCGGGTCGTTCTTCGTACCCGTCCCCTACGTCGTGCGATTCCTCCTCATCGGCTTCGCGCTCTTCGCCCTCGCCGCGCCGGCCTTCGGTGGCGAGGGACGGTCCCGACTCGCCTTCTTGGGGTTGTGGATCCTCACGGCGGCGCTCGTCTCCTACTTCTACGTCGTGGCCACGGCTCCGTCGTCGGTGGAGGTGCCCGGCTCCTACATGCTCGGGGGGCTCGGGCTCACCCTCGTGCTGTCGGTCACCGCGATCGTCGCCTCCTTCCCCCTCGGGCTGCTCCTCGCCCTGGGGCGCACGTCCTCGATGCCGATCTTCCGGCTCATGTCGACGACCTACATCGAGCTCGTCCGGGGCGTGCCGCTCATCACCTGGCTCCTCGTCGCCTTCATCATGTTGCCGGTCGCCCTCCCGCCGGGGGTCGAGATCGGCGGCGTGATGCGGGCCATCGGGGCGATGACCTTCTTCTCGGCGGCGTACCTCGCCGAGAACGTCCGCGGGGGACTCCAGGCCATCCCGAAGGGGCAGTACGAAGCAGCGCGGGCCCTGGGCATGTCGACGGCCCAGATGACCCTCTTCATCGTGCTCCCCCAGGCGCTGCGGGCGGTGATCCCGGCGCTCGTCGGCCAGGTCATCGCGATCTTCAAGGACACCTCGCTGGTGACGATCGTCGGGCTCTTCGACTTCCTCCACATCGCCCGGGCGGTGATTCCCGGCCAGAGCCAGCCCTTCAACTTCTTGGGGACCTTCCGTGAGCCGCTGTTGTTCGCGGCGGTGGTCTACTGGATGTTCACGTTCACGTTCAGCCGGATCAGCCTACGCTTGGAGAAGAAGCTGGGCGTCGGGGAACGATGAGGGCGAGGAGGCGACACGGATGACCAGCGAACCGATGGCCAGGGAGGACACCCCGCAGGAGCGGGTCCTCGGCGAGGACATCATCATCTGCGAGAACGTCAAGAAGTGGTTCGGCGACTTCCAGGCGCTCAAGGGCGTGAGCACGAGGGTCCGGGAACGTGAGGTCGTCGTGATCATCGGCCCCTCGGGCTCGGGGAAGTCGACCTTCATCCGGTGCCTCAATCGCCTCGAGGCCCACCAGGAAGGGACGATCATCATCGACGGGATCGAGCTGACGAACGACCTGAAGAACATCGAGAAGATCCGCTCCGAGGTGGGGATGGTGTTCCAGCAGTTCAACCTCTTCCCCCACCTCACCGTCCTCGACAACATCACCCTCGCGCCGATCTGGGTGCGGAAGATGCCCAAGGACGAGGCCGAGGCCCTCGCCATGCAGCTCCTCGAGCGGGTGGGCATCCCCGAGCAGGCGAACAAGTATCCGGGGCAGCTCTCGGGTGGTCAGCAGCAGCGGGTGGCGATCGCCCGATCCCTGGCCATGAAGCCGAAGATCATGTTGTTCGACGAGCCCACCTCTGCCCTCGACCCGGAGATGATCAAGGAAGTGCTCGACGTGATGAAGGAGCTCGCCGCGTCGGGCATGACCATGCTCGTCGTCACCCACGAGATGGGATTCGCCCGAGAGGTGGCCGACCGGGTGCTCTTCTTCGACTACGGCACGATCGTCGAGGAGGGCACGCCGGAGCACTTCTTCACGAACCCGCAGCACGAGCGAACGAAGCTGTTCCTCAGCCAGATCCTCTGAGGTCGTCTCGGCCCGGACCGAGCTCGTCGGCGGTTCCGACTCCGGACCAGCGGGCGACCTCGGCGTCGAGGTCGAGGGGTTCGACCACTGCCCGGGTCGCGTACTCCCCCCACGCCCGCCGGGGCAGCATCCACTGCACCTCGAACTGGTTGCCGTCGGGGTCGGCTCCATAGAGGCTCAAGGTGGCGCCGTGGGACGACTCGCCGGTGAGCGCGCCGGCGGCCACGAGACGTCGCCGGAGCTCGGCGAGGTCGTCGACGGTGTCGACCTGCCAGGCGAGGTGGTAGAGGCCGACCGAGCCGCGGGGCGGTCGGGGCGCGCCGGGGCCGAGGCCGAAGAGCCCGAGGTCGTGGTGGTTGCGGGAGTCGGCGGCCCGCAGGAACGTCGCGTTCAGGCGGGGCTCGTCGCCGACGACGACGAAGTCGAGGACGTCGACGTAGAACCGACGTGCTCGATCGAGGTCGGAGACGAAGAGGACGGCGTGGTTGAGCCGCCGGATGCCGCTCACGACGACCCGCCCCGGGACGTCGGCGGGGTGAGCTCGTCCCAGCGGTCCCCTTCGGCGAGGTCGATCACCGTCCAGGCCATCGCCAGGGCCCCGTCGCGGATGGCCCGCTCGCCGCTGGGGGTCACGGTGTGGGCGGCGAACTCCTTCTGATGGTTGACGGCGGGGAGCGAATGGATGTCGAGCATCGGGTGGATCGTCGGGACCTCGTGGGAGACGTTGCCCATGTCGGTGGAGCCCGCCTGGGTCGGGTCCTCGTCGGCGCCACGTCGCATGGGCCGGCCGAGGGCCTCGGCGTTCGCGGCGAAGAGCTCGACCATGAGGGGGTCGGAGACGAGATCGGTGTAGGTGTGGCCGCGTGGGGTGACCTCGAAGGTGCAGCCGGTGGCGAGGGCGGCCGCCTCGAAGCAGGCGACGACCTGGGCGTAGAGCTCGTCGAGGCGGTCCTTCGTCGCCGCCCGGACGTACCACGACATCGCCGTGTAGGCCGGGATGACGTTCGGGGCACCGCCACCGTAGGTGATGACGCCGTGGATCTTGTCGGTGGCGTAGATGGCCTGGCGGAGGGTGGAGATGTTCACGTAGGCCTGGACGGCGGCGTCGAGGGCGTTGCGGCCGAGCTGGGGGGCGAAGGCGGCGTGGGATTCCTTCCCGTGGAACTCGACGTCGATGTGGGCGACGGCGAGGAACCGGGGGTCGACGACGTCCTTGGGAGAGGGATGGATCATCATCGCCGCTGCGGCTTCGGAGAACGCGCCGGCGGCGATGAGGTCCACCTTGCCGCCGTACATCTCCTCGGCGGGGGTGCCGAGGACCGTGACGCGGAAGCCGAGTTCGTCGGCGAGGGGAGCCAGGGCGACGCCGGCACCGGCCGCGGCCGCGGCGATGATGTTGTGCCCGCAGGCGTGGCCGACCTCGGGGAGCGCGTCCATCTCGCAGCAGACGATCACCTCGGGCCCTTCGCGCCCGGCTCGGGCGGCGAAGGCGGTGTCGAGCCCGTAGGCGGGATGGTCGACCGCGAAGCCGTGGTCCTCGAGGAGGGCGACGATGCGGGCGGAGGTCTCCCGCTCCTCGAACGCGGTCTCGGGATGCTCGTACATCCACCGGGAGAGCGCGAAGAGCTCGGCGGCGACGTCGTCGAATCGTGCCCGGGCGAGGTCCTTGGCCTGCATCGTCGTATGCTCCTGGGTCGGGTGGTCCGATCCTATCGGGGAAGTGGACCCCCATCGACGGGGTCGACGACCCCGTGGCAACGCGGGCCGCGAACGGGAGGTACGCCGTGGGTCACTACCACGAGGAGCTCCGGGAGCTCCAAGCAACGACGCAGGAGCTCCGGGCGATGATCCCCGAGGTCTACGAGGGGTTCGCGAAGATGCACCACGCCGCCTACACCGACGGGGCGCTGCCGGGCGTCGTCAAGGAGCTCATCGCCATGGCGATCGCGATCGTCGAGGGCTGCGAAGGCTGCATCGCCTCTCACGCCCGGGGCGCGGCTCGCAAGGGAGCGACCCCCGAGCAGGTCGCCGAGATGATCGGGGTGGCGATCCAGATGCAGGGCGGACCGGCGACCGTCCACGGTCCGAAGGCCTGGCGGGCGTTCTCCGAGTTCCGGGAGCGGTACTCGTGATCGTGGCGTCGATCCCCTCTCCGCCGACGAACGTCATCGAGATCGGGCCGCTGACGATCCACTTCTACGGGATCCTCATCGCCATCGGCGTGATCGTCGCCGTCTCGGTGGCGAAGCTCCGGTACGGCCGGTTCGGCGGGAACCCGGAGGTGATCGAGCGGCTGGCGATCTGGGCGGTGGTGCTCGGGTTCCTCGGGGCCCGTATGGCCTACGTCTCGACACATCTCTACCGGTTCGAGGGTCGCCCGTGGGCGATCCTCTTCATCTGGGAGGGCGGCCTCGCCCTCTACGGGGGCCTCACCGTCGGGACCCTCGTCGTCGTCTACCTGGCCCGCCGGTGGGGTGAGGACCTCTGGGCGATCGGCGACGCGGTGGCGGTCGGTCTCCCTCTCGCCCAGGCGATCGGGCGCTGGGGCAACTGGTTCAACCAGGAGCTCTTCGGAACACCGACCGACCTGCCCTGGGGACTCGAGATCGCACCGGAGTTCCGTCCGCCGCAGTACGCGGCCTTCGAGACCTTCCACCCGACGTTCCTCTACGAGTCCCTCTGGAACGTCTTCGTCACCGTCGGGCTGATCCTCTGGCTCGAGCGACGGGGGAAGCTGGCGAAGGGGGCATCCTTCGCGGTGTACGCCGTCGTCTACGGCACCGGCCGGTTCCTCCTCGAGCTGCTCCGGACCGACACGACGTTCCGGCTCCTCGGGCTCTCCCGGAACGGCTGGGTGTCCCTCGTCGCCGTGGCCGGGGGCCTCGTCGGCCTGTGGTGGCTCCAGCGCCGGGGAGCGCCGCGCCGCCTCGTCGGCGAGCCGAGGTTCTTCGCCCCGGGGGCGCCCACGGAGGTCGGCCCCGCCGAGCCCGCGGAGGTCGCCGAGGCCGACGGGGTCTCCCGACGCGACCGACCCTCCCGGTGAGGGAGGGTCGGCGGGCGGCTTCTGCGATCAGCGGGCCCGGAGGGAGTCGCGGATCTCGATGAGGAGATCGATCTCCGAGGGACCGGCCGGCGCTTCCTCCGCGGGCTCCTCGGTCTTCGCCTTGTAGGCCTCGTAGGGCTTGACGACGAAGAAGAAGATCGCCGCGGCGATGAACACGAAGTTCACGAGGGCGGTGAGGAACGCACCGTAGAGGATCGGCGTGTCGCCGATGACGATGGCGAGGGAGTCGAAGTTCGGCTGGCCGAAGATCAACGCCACGATCTGCATGATCACGTTCTCGGTGAACGACGTGACCACGGCTCCGAAGGCGGCGGCCATGACGAAGGCCACGGCGAGCTCGATGAGGTTGCCGCGCAGGAGGAAGTCCTTGAAGTCCTTGAGCATGATTCCCCTCTCTCGTGGACGGACGGCGCCAGGCTAGCCGCCGGGATCGCGCCGTGTCGGGAGTTTCCGACGCTCCGTCGGGTTCAGGAGGTGGGCTCGTCGTCGGTCGGGGTGCGGCCGCCGAAGATCTCGGCGATGGCTCCGAGGGAGCCGAGGACGCCCGAGGTCTCGAGGGGGAGGAAGATCTTCGTCGACCGCCCGTCGGCGATGCCCTGGAGGGCCTCGAGGTAGCGGATGGCGATGAGGTCGGGGGTGGGATCACCGGTGTGGATCGCGGCGAAGACCCGCTCGATGGCCCGAGCTTCGCCCTCGGCGACGGTCTCCCGCTGGAAGCGCTCGGCCTCGGCCACCTCCCGGATCGCCTCGGCCTGGCCCTGGGCCTCGAGGACCCGGGCCTCCTTGACGCCTTCGGCCTTGAGGATCGCGGCTCGCTTCTCGCCTTCGGCCTCGGTGACGATGGCCCGGCGATCCCGCTCGGCCTTCATCTGGCGATGCATGGCCGCGGTGACGTCGGCGGGAGGGTCGATGCGCTGGATCTCCACCCGGACGACGCGGGTGCCCCAGACGTCGGTGGCTTCGTCGAGGATGCTCCGGAGCTCGGCGTTGATCGTCTCCCGGGAGGTGAGGGCGTCGTCGAGGTCCATGTCGCCGATGAGGTTTCGCAGGTTCGTCTGGGCGAGCTTCGTGGCGGCGAGGATGAAGTTCGCGACGTTGTAGGCGAGCTTGACGGGGTCGGTGGCCTGGTAGTAGACGACGGCGTCGACGGTGACGACGACGTTGTCCTTCGTGATGACCTCCTGGGGCGGGACGTCGACGACCTGTTCCCGCATGTCGACCCGCCGGATCCGCTCGATGAAGGGCACGATGAGGTGGAGGCCCGGTTCGATGGTGCGCTGGTAGCGGCCGAACCGCTCGACGAGGCCCTTCTCGTACTGGTGGACGATCTTGACGGCGAGGGCGACGTAGACGACGAGCAGGACGATGAGCAGGACGACGATCGCACCGGCGGCTTCCATGGTTCCTCCTTCGTTCAGTCGGTCTCGGGTGGGATGGGTTCGACGACGAGGCGCGTGCCGCGCACCTCGACGACGCGGACCTCGGCGTCGGCGGGGATCGTGATCGGTTGGTCGGTCGTGGCGCGCCATTCCTCGGTGCCGAGCCGCACGAGCCCGCCCCGGTGGCGATCCACGGGCTCGAGGACGAGGGCGATCGAGCCCACGTACCGGCCGGCGCCGGCGTCGACGCGGACCTGGGCGTCGTCCTTGCGGGCGTAGCGTTGGAGGACGACGAGGAAGAGCACCGACACGACGATGAAGGTGAGGAGCTGGACGACGGGACCGACGCCCAAGAAGGCGAGGATGCCGGCGGCCGCGGCCCCCACGGCGAAGGGGAGGAGGAAGAAGCCGGCGGTGAGCATCTCGCCGATGGCGAGGACCGCCGCCGCGCCGATCCAGATCCACTGCCAGCTCTCGAAGTCCATGGTCTCCTCCTTGGGTGCCCACACCGCGAGGGCGACGAAGCCGGCCACGATGAGTCCGAGGGCGACGGCCATCCGTCGACCCGTCGGGTTCGAGGAGGTCTCGGATCGTCGCAGGTCCACGGGCCCACGGTAGGTGCGGGCCCACGTCTCGGCGAACGCGGCGAGATCGGGCCCGACGACGTCGTCGGGCGTCTTCCCCGCGGCGGCGGCCTCGACGAGGTGGGAATGGAGCTCGGCGCGCATCTCGGCGACGGCATCGGCGGGAACGCCGCTGCCGCGCCAGTACCGGTCGCACTCCTCGACGATGCGATCGACGTCAGCCACGGTGGGCCTCCAAGATGCCGGCGACGCCTCGTTGGAGTCGATCCCAGGCCTCGGTCCAGGATCGCAGACGCCGTCGGCCGGTTGGGGTGATCCGATAGTACTTCCTCGGTGGGCCCCCGCCGGGGACTTCGACGAGGTATCCCTCGATGAGGCCGGCCCGCTGCATCCGGCTCAGGGTGGGGTAGATCGAGCCCTCGCCGACGAGCTCGAGGCCTCGTTCGGACAGTTTCGTGGCCATCTCGTAGCCGTAGCTCGGTTCTTCGGCGATGAGCGCCAACAGGCACATGTCGAGCACCCCCCTGAGGAGCTGTGAGCTGCGGTCCACCGATCTCCTCGCCGGTAGCGGGTTCGGTCAGATATCTTATCGTACAAGATAGCAGACGGTGCAGGAGTCGTCGAGGCCGCCGGAGTTCAGGAGCAGGCGGGGAGGGGGGTCGGCTCGCCCCAGACCCGCCGGGCGAGCCCGAAGAGGTCCGGGTCGTAGCGTTGGAGCTCCTCGGGGGTGTCGACGGCGTTGTGGGAGGAGTCGGGAGGGTCGGCCTCCCGATTCACGCCGAAGTACGACTGGGTGCCCTCGCCCCACCACTGGTCCGAGTTCGTCTCGGCGAGGGTGTCTCGCCAGCGGCCCGCGGCGACGGCCGCGGCGTAGGCGACCTCGATCGCTCGATCGAGCTCCGGGGCGATCTCGACGAGCCCGAAACGGCGCACGGCGAAGGCGAGGGCCTTGACGAGCATGTCTTCGCCGGCGAACCGATCCCCCTCGAGGCACGAGAGGTTCTCCTCGGCCCCGACGACGACGGGCAGGTCGGTGGTACCGGGGAACCACCGACCCTCGCGACGCCAGTCCGTGCCCGGATAGCGCCGGTAGAGGTCCTCGAAGCCCGGGACCTCGAGGATCGACTCGTCGGCTCGGAGGATCCGGATCGCCACCCCCCGTCCGACGAAGGCCTCGGCGAGGCCCGGGAGGGAGAGGAGCCGTTCGACGCGCTCGGCGGCGGCGACGAGGACGTCGGGGTCCACCCCGGAGGAAGCGACGATCTCGAGGCCGAGGGTCCGGCAGCGTAGGTGGGAGCCGTCGGGATCCGGGACCGGCTCGCAGCCCGGGTTCTCGGGCGGGGGAACGACGACGGTCGGGAGGGTGGTCGTCGTCGGCACGGTCGTGGTGGTGGTGGTGGTGGTGGTCGGAGTCGCGGTCGTGGTGGTCGTCGAGGGGCGGCTCGTCGTGGTCGCCGGCGCGGGCGTTCGCCCACCCGAGCAGGCCACGGCGACGACGGCGACGACGGCGACGAGGACGCGCATGGGTCCGAGCCTATCGAGCCGCGTGGGTGCGGCGAGGGACCGCGGATTGTGGCCGCCCATCACGGCGGGTATGGTCTCGTGGTCCCGACGGACCGGAGGTCGAGGATGCAGAGGGTCCGCACCCG
>DRQR01000225.1 GCA_011371355.1 Actinomycetota bacterium | reverse complement strand
GGCACCGACCCGCCGAGGAGATCGCCGGGGCCCTCGCCGAGGCGGGCACGCCCCTGGGTCGGGCCACCCTCTACAAGGTCCTCGGCGATCTCGTCGCCGCCGGGCTCGTGACGATGGCCGACCGGGGTCCCGGCCGCGGCGTCTACGAGATCGCCCGGAGCTGGCATCACCACTTCGTCTGCCGCCGCTGCGGGACGATCCGCGACGTGCCCTGCGTGGTGGGGGCGAAGCCGTGTCTCGATCCCTCCGAGGACGTCGGCGACGTCGACGAAGCCCAGATCATCTTCCGGGGAGTCTGTGCCGAGTGTCGCCGAGGGTCCGGCGGTTGAGCCACGTCGGGCGGGGGGCGCGCTCAGCCTCCCTCGGCTCGCCAGGCGACCGCTCGCCCGTCGGGAGCGGTGATCGTCAAGCGGGTGCCGTCGAGCTCGATGCGGGCGGCGGCTTCGAGGACCTCGACGATGTGGCGGTCCTGTTCGGCGACCTGCGGTGGGCAGTCGACGGAGTCGAGGTCGAGGTCGATGTCGAGTCGCTCGCCGTCGAGCGCGTAGGAGCCCGACAGCTCCCGGCATCCGGTCGAGACCCGCAGGGTGCCGTCGGTGTCGAAGACGAGGGTCCCACCCTCGACCGCTGAGGAGATGGCGGCACCGGTGACGAGGCCCTCGAGGACCCACGGGGTGCCGACGACGGCGGCCTCGGGGGACGCCACCAGGTCGAAGACGAGCTCGACCCCCGCTCCCTCGAGCACGAGGACTCCCCCGTCGACCCGGTGGCCTTCGGCGCGGCCGAGGGCCTCGAGGAAGATCCGCTCGAGCTCCATGGCCTCGGGAGGTTCGCAGGCCATCTGCGTGACGGCCATCGTTCCCGTACTCCAGCGACCCTCGTGGATGTCGACCGTTCCCGAGTAGTGGTTGCAGGCGGCCCGTCCCGACACCTCGTTCCCGGAGATCCGGAGGGTGATCGGATGGGTGGGCAGGAGCGGGATCTCCCGACCGTCGAGGGTGCCGCGACGAAGCTGCCATTCGCCGTCGAGGGTGACAGGCGGCGTCGCCGAAGGTCCCCCCACGTTGCAGGCGGCGAGGAGGGCGACGAGGAGGAGCCCCGAGAGGAGTCGTGTCGTCTTCATGGCGCTCCGACGGTCGACGGGGCCTTCGAGGTTCCCGGCGTCCGAGGCGGGGCCAGGGCCCGTCGGGTCGCCCAGACGACCGCGACGCCGCCGCCGAGCACCTGCGCGGCGACCGCCACCCAGTAGAGGACCACGAGCCCGCCAGGGGGCACGTGCCAGGTGGCGAGCCCGTAGGTCGTGGTCGCGGTCGCCGGAGCGACGAGGAGCACCGCCGCGTCCCGCAAGCGGACCCGGCCGGCGAGGCGATCGAGGACCGGGGGTTCCACCGGAGACACCGAGCTCCGGCTTCGTCGAGCCGGCCACAGGATGCCCCCCACCAGCACGGCGAGCTTCGCCGGTGCCCACGGGACCGCCGGGAGCACCGCGATCGCCAGGTAGACGACGGCGACGCCGACGATGAGGGCCGTCGACCATCTCGTCGGGCGACGCCGGAGAGGCCAGACGAATCCGAGGAGCCAATGGGCGAGGAGGAAGGTGATGCCCACGCCGAGGGCGTAGCGGCCGAAGGCTCCGGGAACCAGCGGCTGGGCGGCGGGGAACTCCGCCGGGGGGTCGCCGAGGGCGGCGACCGCCGCCCAGCCGCCCCAGACGGCTCCCGCAGCCATGGAGAGCCAGACGAGGCCGCGTCGTCGCCGCTCGACGAGCCAGCGGTGGACGAGATACCAACCGCCGACGAAGGCGAGGACCCCGTGCCAGCCGACGAAGAGCGCGGCGAGGATCGGGAGCGGACCGTCGGCGTAGATCACCGGGGTGAGGACGCCCTCGACGACGAAGCCGTAGAGGGCTCCGGCGAGCACCACCTGGTGGGGTTCCCGTGCCGGGAGCCATCGGAGGAGCCACAAGGCGGGGAGGGCCGCCACGAGGTAGAAGGCGGGGAGCTCGACGAGGCTCGCCGGGCCGATCCCCGCCCAGTACCAGTAGACCCGCTCGGAGATCATGACGAGCACGATCGAGCCGACGAAGGACCACAGGGCGATCCTCACGGTCGAGACGACCCGGCGGAACCGGCGCGACGAGATGGGCGTGCGCATGGGGCGAGGATGGCGGAGGCCCATGAGGGGGAGATGAGACGGGACGGTCGTTGCCTCGGCCACGGGCGGCGGATAGCCTGACGGCCGGAGCAGCCCGGTGCGTCCTACCCGTATCGTCGACTGGAACGAGCTCGAACCCGAGCGCCCGACCGGCGTGGTCGTCGCCGACGTCGACCTCGTCGTCGTTCGATGGGCCGACGAGGACCGCGTCTCGGTGCTCTACGGCCGCTGTCTCCACCGTGGGGCGCTCCTCGCGGACGGGTTCGTCCGAGGGGAGGACCTCGTCTGTGGGCTCCACGGCTGGGACTACCGCTACCGCACCGGCGTCTCCGCTTACCACAACGACGAGCGACTCCAGCGCTTCGACGCCTGGATCGAAGACGGCGGGGTCTGGGTGGACGCCGACGAGATCGCCGCCTGGGCGATCGACCATCCCCAGCCCTACGACCGCGACGCCTACCAGGGTCCCTACCAGGACCCGTGGGGAACCCCCCTCGAGCCCTTCGTTCGCGAGATCCGCGAGCTGGCCGGCCGAGGCCTCGAGGGCGTAGGCGCCCACGGGCCCCTCGCCGCGATGGGAGTTCCCCGCAGCGAGCTGCCGAGCTGGGACGCGATCCAGCTCCTCACCGCGCAGCTCGCCCGGCCTCCGCTCCTCGACGACGAACCCGTCGCCACCGAGCTCGTCGTCGGCCCCGGGGCCGAACGTCCCCTCCGGCTCGACATCCCCATCCTCGTCTCCGACATGAGCTTCGGGGCGCTGTCGAAGGAGGCGAAGCAGGCGCTCGCCCGGGGCGCCGAGCTGGCGGGCACGGCGATCTGCTCCGGGGAAGGCGGGATCCTCCCCGACGAGCATCGGGAGAGCTCCCGATACCTCTACGAGCTCGGTTCGGCCCGCTTCGGGTTCTCCTGGGAGCTCCTCGACGGCGTCGAAGCCTTCCACTTCAAGGGGGGTCAGGCGGCGAAGACCGGCACCGGCGGCCACCTGCCCGGTCACAAGGTGACCGAGGAGATCGCCGCCGTCCGGGGGATCCCGCCCGGGACCTCGGCGGTCTCCCCCGCCCGCTTCCCCGACTGGACGACCCCGGCCGACTTCGCCCGTTTCGCCGCGGAGGTGCGGGAGCGCACCGGCGGGATCCCCATCGGGTTCAAGCTCTCGGCCCAGCACATCGAGGCCGATCTCGACGCGGCGTTGGAGGTCGGAGTCGACTACGTGATCCTCGACGGTCGGGGTGGTGGTACGGGGGCGGCACCGACTCTCCTCCGCGACCACATCTCGGTGCCGACGATCCCGGCGCTGGCCCGGGCCCGTCGACACCTCGACCGGCGCGGCGCCGACGGGGTGACGCTCATCGTCACCGGCGGGTTGCGTACCGCCCCCGACTTCGTCAAGGCCCTCGCCCTGGGTGCCGACGGGATCGCGGTGGCGAACTCGGCGCTCCAGGCGATCGGCTGCCTCGGGATGCGGGCGTGCCACACGAACCGCTGCCCGGTGGGCATCGCCACCCAGGACCCGGCCCTCCGGGAACGGCTCCCGGTGGAGGAGGCCGCCGAGCGGCTCGCCCGGTTCCTCCAGGCCACCGTGGAGCTCATGCGGGTCGTCGCCCGGGCCCTCGGGCACCGCTCCCTCGCCGACTTCGGCCTCGACGATCTGACGACCTTCGACCGGGACCTGGCGATCCTCGCGGGCGTCCCCTACGGCGGCGTCGGCCCTCCCTGAGGGACGGTCACTTCCGGTGCCTGCGAGCCCGCCGATACCTCGCCCGTCGCAGCCGGTGGTCGAGGTAGAGGCCGATGATCGCGATGCCGGTGAGGAGGTAGCCGACGGTGAAGAGCTTCGTGATCGGCTTCGTCGGCGCCAGGTCCCCGAAGCCGACGGTGGTCAGGGCCACGGTCGAGAAGTAGAGGGCGTCGATCCACCCCCAGCCCTCGAGGTAGTGGTAGGCGACGGTTCCGATCCCGAGGATCCCGAAGGCCGCGGCCATGAGGACCCGCCCGCCGGATCGGTCCCACCGGTCGTCCTCGGCGTGGCGATCTTCAGCGTCCATGGGCGAGGGTTCCGCCGGGGCGGTTCGGCTCCACCGAGCGGCGATCGTCGAGGCTCGTCATCGCGCCGGGAGCGTACCCGGAGGGAGGTCTCCCGACGCGGTTTTCGGCTCGGAGGATCGCCGTACGGGCGGCGCCGACGGGACGGCGAAGGTGCGTTCCGCAGGTCGGTACAACGCCCTTGCCAGCGCACCGGCGGTCCGTATGTTGGACGCAACACGGGAGGAGGAGGAGAGCGACCATGCCGAAGTTGCGTCGGTCCGAGTGGTACGACCTGGCCCGGGATCTGAACTGGAACCTGTCCTACGTCACGGAGGAGGAGGCGTTCCCGGAGGAGATGTCGAACCACTACGGGATCACCCCGAACGAGCGGTGGTGGGGCTGGGACGAGCCGTACAAGGTCTCCTACCGGGAGTACGTCCACAACCAGCACGGCAAGGACGCCGCGGTGTACTCGGTGAACTCGGTGGTGGCCCGGTCCCGGATGTTCGAGGAGCTCGATCCGGGCTGGAAGTCGGCGATCATCGCCCACTACGGGGCGATCGCGCTCCCCGAGTACATCGCCGGCATCGGGGAGTCGCGGATGGGTCGGTTCGGCCGGGCCGCCGCCTGGCGGAACATGGCGCTCTTCGGGACCCTCGACGAGACCCGCCACGGGCAGATCCAGACGTACTTCCCCTACACGCTGCTCGACAAGGAACCCCGGATGGACTGGGCGCACAAGGCGCTCCACACGAACGAGTGGGGGGCGATCGCTGCTCGCCATCTCTTCGACGACATGTTCACGGCGAACGACGCGGTGTCGACGGCGATCCAGCTCACCTTCACCTTCGAGACGGGGTTCACGAACCTCCAGTTCCTCGGCATGGCCGCGGACGCCATGGAGGTCGGTGATCTCGACTTCGGGGCGCTCATCTCGTCGATCCAGACCGACGAGTCCCGACACGCCCAGCAGGGAGAGCCGACGGTGAAGATCCTCGTCGAGAACGGGCGCGCCGACCTCGCCCAGAAGCTCGTCGACCACATGTTCTGGCGTTCCTGGCACATCTTCGCCCTCCTCACCGGGCTGTCGATGGACTACTACACCCCCCTCGAGCACCGGTCCCACTCCTTCAAGGAGTTCATGGAGGAGTGGATCATCAAGCAGTTCCTCGACCAGTTCCGCGACTTCGGGCTCGAGCCCTCGTGGTACTGGGACAGCCACTTCGTGCCCGAGCTCGACTGGTACCACCACGCCCTCCATCTCGGGGTGTGGTTCTGGCGGCCCACGGTGTGGTGGAACCCCGACGCCGGGGTGTCGCCGGCCGAGCGGGAGTGGCTCGAGGAGAAGTACCCGGGGTGGAACGACACCTTCGGGGTCTACTGGGACACGATCGCCGAGAACATCAGGAACGGGGCAGAGGAGAAGACCCTGCCCGAGACCTTCCCGATCGTCTGCAACATGTGTCAGATCCCGGTGGTGACCCCGGCGGGGTATCGGGCCGGGAAGCTCGACAGCCCGCTCCCGCACCTCCTCGTCCACGAGGGGCGTCAGTACGTCTTCTGCTCGGAGCCCTGCAAGTGGATCTTCGAGCAGAACCCGGCTCGGTTCGCCGGGCACACGAGCGTCGTCGACCGGTTCCTCGGCGGGGAGATCCAACCGCCGACGATTCCCGGCGCACTCGCCTGGATGGGGCTGTCCCCCGAGGAGATGGGACAGGACGCGACGAACTACGCGTGGGCTCACGAGGGTCGAGAGGCCCCCGGCGCGGCCGCGTCGTGAGGAAGGGAGGCTGAGCCATGGCGCTGTTTCCGATCCAGGGCATCTACCAGGACGACTTCGTCGTGCTCCTCGTGCCGATCGACACCGAGGACCCGATGACCGTGGTCGCCGAGAAGATCGCCCACCACGCGGCCGGCATTCGGGTGCCGCCCCACGAGGGTGAGCTGCGGGTCCGCTACGAGGGCGAGTTGCTCCCGCCCGACGCGACGGTCGTGGACGCCGGGGTGCCCCCGATGGGGGTGCTCGAGGTCGTCGCCACATGACGGCGACGACCATCGAGTGGCACGCGGTCTTCGGGCTCGACGAGCTGTGGGAGGGCGACTTCCTCGACGTCGAGGTCGCCGGAGAACCGGTCCTCGTCGTCCATCTCCTCGGGGGCGAGGTGAAGGCCTACCAGGGCGTCTGTCCGCATCAGGAGGTGATGCTCGCCGACGGCGACTGGGACGAGGAGAGCTCGGTGCTGTGGTGCGGCGGACACCGGTGGGAGTTCGACCTGCGGACCGGGGAGGGCATCAACCCGGCGGGGTGCACGCTCTACGAGTACCCGGTGAAGGTCGAGGACGAGACGGTCTACGTCGGGGTGCCCCAGGACGGGCAGCGGCACTACAACCGGTGTCCGGGGACGTGAGGAACGAGGGAGAGGCGAGATGACGGCGACGACGCAACCGAAGATGGTCGGACCGGTGCTCCGTGGTGCGGACGCCGAGATGGCCGAGGCGATCATCGAGGCGATCGAGATCGACAACCCGGACCGGGAGGTCCGCGTCGACGATCAGCGGGGCTACATCCGGGTGAGCTGCCCGGAACGGTGTCGGCTCACCCGGCAGACCCTGGCGGAGGTCCTCGACCGCGACCTCGACATCGCCGAGGTCGAGCCCGCGCTCTCGGCGTTCGCCGGCCGTATGCAGATGACCGACGACGAGATCGTCTGGTATCTCGAGCGAAAGGACTGAGCATGACCACCCGAGCCCGCAAGCGACCCCGTACCTGGAGTCTCCTCGGGGACGTGCGTCGGAAGCCGTCCGCGTACGAGGCGGTGACGGCGAAGTTCCACTACCACTTCCGGCGCTCGCCCGCCCCCTGGGAGCTCGACCCGGACATGCCCATGAACCGGTGGTACCTCACCCATCGTGAGGGCTCGCCCTTCAACGTCGACGACTGGGAGGGGTTCCGGGACCCGGCGAAGCTCACCTACAAGGACTACGTGACCTTGCAGCACGAGCGGGAGCTCTACCTCGACGGTCTCGTCGACCGCTTCGAGGAGGCCGGTCACGCCGAGGGCTACCCCGCAGGCTGGGTGGACACGTTCCGCAGCCTCGTGGTTCCGCTCCGGTTCCCCATGCACGTCCTCCAGATGGCGAGCCTCTACGTCGGGCAGATGGCGCCGTCGTCCTTCATCACGAACTGCGCCCACTTCCAGGCCGCCGACGAGATGCGTCGGCTCCAGCGCATCGCCTACTGGACGAAGGTGGTCTCGAACGCCCACGACGATGCGATCGCGACCACCGAGGCGGCGCGGGGTCCGTGGGAGGACGACGCGGCCTGGCAGCCCCTCCGGGAGACCTTGGAGACCATGCTCGTCGCCTACGACTGGGGCGAGGCCTTCGCGGCGCTGAACCTCGCGGTGAAGCCCGCCTTCGACGCGATGGTGAACGTGGGCCTCCGGGACCTCGCCCGGCGCAACGAGGACGAGTTCATCGCCCTGGCCTGCGAGGAGTTCGATCGGGACGCGGCCCGGCACCGCGCCTGGACCGCGGCGCTCGTCCGCTACGCCCTCGAACGCGACGGCGGGCTCGCCGAGGTCCTCGAGGGATGGCGTGGTTCCTGGGGTCCGAAGGCGCTCGCCGCGGTGGAGGGCCTGGCGCCGCTCTTCGAGGGCGCCCCCGAGCCCCTCGCGGCGGAGGAGGTCGTCGCCCTCGCCCGTACCGCGCAGGAGGAGCTCGCCGGGGCGGCGGGACTGGGCTGAGCCGTGGCCACCCACCGGGTGGCGCTGCCGTCGGGGGAGGAGTTCTCCGTCGCCCCGGGGGAGCGGATCCTCGCCGCCGCCCGTCGGGCCGGCGTGTGGCTGCCCTTCGAGTGTGGCTGGGGGAGCTGCGGCACCTGCAAGGCGACCCTCGTCGAGGGAGAGGTGGAGCTCCTCTTCCCCGAGGCCCCGGCGATCAAGCCGCGCGACGCCCGGCGGCGGAGGATCCTCACCTGCCAGACGACGCCGATCACCGACGTCGTGCTGAAGCCGACGACGGTGTCGTCGAGTCCGCCGGAGCCGCTCGCCGTCGAGGATCGGGTGGGGACCGTCGTCGCGAACCTCGACCTGGGACCGGGCCTCCGGCGCCTCGAGGTCGAACTCGACCGGCCGGTTCGATACCGAGCCGGACAGTACGCGATCGTCGAGCCGGCCCCGGGGCTTCGCCGGTGTTACTCGATGGCGACGCCTCCGGGGTCGGGGGTCGCCGAGATCGCCTTCGTCTACCGGCGTTACCCGGGGCGTCCCGGGAGCTCCGCCCTCTGGGCGCTGCGGCCCGGCGACCCCCTTCCCCTCGAGCTGCCCTACGGCGCGATGTGGATCCGGGACGACGAGCCCACGGGCGTCGTCCTCGTCGCCGGGGGCACGGGGGTCTCCCCGATCCTCGCCATGGTGGGCGACCTCGCCGCCCGGGGCGTCACCGGAACCGTCCACGTCGTCTACGGCGCCCGCCGGGTCGAGGAGCTCGTCTGCGCCGACGACCTCGTCGAGGGGCTCGCGGCGCTCCCGCGGGGTCGGATCACCCTCGTCGTCGAAGACCCGCCCCCGGGGTGGTCGGGACCCGTGGGCACCGTGGTCGACGCCCTCGAGCCGGACCCCGACCTGCGGTACTACGTCGCCGGACCGCCGCCGATGGTCGATGCCGTGCTCGCCCACCTCGACGACGGCGGGGTAGGACTCGATCGGATCGCCTACGACAGCTTCGGCTGAGGAAGGAGGAGCCATGCGTGCCGTCGTCTACCACGGACCCCACGACCTGCGAGTCGAGGAGGTCCCCGACCCGGCGATCGAGGATCCCCGGGACGTGATCGTCCGAACCCGCACCGCCTCGATGTGCGGTTCCGACCTCTACCTCTACCAGGGCGAGGTGGAGGAGATGGTCGCTCCCGGACGCACGACCCTCGGGCACGAGATCGCCGCGGAGGTCGTCGAGGTGGGGCCCGAGGTCACCGGCTTCGCCGTGGGGGACCGGGTGACCTTCCCCTATTCGGTGAGCTGCGGGGAGTGTCCCACCTGCCGGCTCGGTCAGACCGCCCACTGCCTGACCTCGGGGAAGGCGATCTACGGCTACGGGGTGGCCTTCGGGGATCTCGGAGGCTCCCAGGCCGAGTACGTGCGGGTGCCCCTCGCCGACGGCCACCTCCGGCATCTGCCCGACTCGGTCGACGACGCCACGGCGGTGTTCCTGTCGTGCAACCTCCCGGCGGCGACGATCGCGGTCGAGGCCGCCGCGGCGACGCCGGGTGACCGGGTCGGGGTGGTGGGTGCCGGGCCGACGGGCCTGCTCGCCCTCCAGCTCCTCGCCGACGTCGTCGACGAGCCGCCGCTCGTGTTCGACTCGGTTCGGCATCGCCTCGACCGGGCGGCGGAGCTCGGAGGTCGGCCGGTGGACGTGGCCGAGGAGGACGTCGCGGCCGTCGTGGAGGCCGCCACCGACGGGCTCGGGCTCGACGCGGTGGTCGAGTTCGCCGGGCGGGGCGCGGCCTTCGATCTCGCCCTGTCGATCCTGCGGCCCGGCGGGGTCCTCGCCGGTGGTGGGGTCTACCTCGAACAGGACCACCCGACGTCGCTCTTCGCGGCCTACTTCAACAACCTCCAGCTCCGTCTCAACGGCTTCGCGAACGCGGCGATGGGTTTCGACGCCGCCCTCGCCGCGGTCGAGTCGGGCAGGATCGATCCGACGACGGTGATCTCCCACCGGGTGTCCCTCGAGGAGGTCCCGGCCGCCGCGGAGGCCTTCTCCCGACGGGAGCCGGGATTCCACAAGATGCTCATCGAGGTGTGATCCCCTCAGAGATCGAGGCCGACGGCGGCGACCGGGGCGGCGACGTGCATCTCGGGAGGGCCGGCGGCGAGCTCCGAGAACGCGGCCATCGCCTCGGCCATCGCCGGGGTTCGGCCGTGGCCCTCGAGGGCGTCGCGGTCGGCCATGAGGGCGAAGAACCAGAAGGTGTTCCCCTCGCCGCGGTGGTAGGAGTAGACCTCGACGCCGGGCTCGTCCCCGGCCGCGGCGACCATCGCGGCGAGGACCCGGGCCATCTCGTCGGCTCGGCCCTCCCGCGCCTCGAGGGAGCCGATCACCGTCACCTTCGCCATCCTTCTCCTCCTCGTCCACGGGGACACCACCCTAGGGCGTGCCCGGCCGCTCCGGGGGCTCGTGGGGCTTGCGGGCCCGGACGAAGGCGGCCATGAAGCGGCCCTCGGCGGCTCGGGCGGTCTCGAGGTCCACGCCGGCCGCCCGGAGGAAGTCCTCGGCATCGGCGAGGGCGTAGATGCGGGTCGGTTCGACCTCGACGTCGACGAACCCGGCCGCCTCGAGGCCGCGACGGTAGTCGTCCTCGTCGAGGGCACCGGCGACGCAGCCGATCCACAGCTCGACGCTCCTCCTGATCTCGGGGGGCACCTCGCCGCGGACGACGACGTCGGAGACGGCGAAGCGGCCGCCGGGGCGGAGGACCCGGTAGGCCTCGGCGAAGACCCGCGGTTTGTCGGCGGAGAGGTTGATCACGCAGTTCGAGATCACCACGTCGACCGAGTCGTCGGGGAGGGGGACGTCCTCGATGGTCCCCTCGAGGAACTCGACGTTGTCGACGCCGGCCTCGGCCTGGTTCCGTCGGGCGAGCTCGAGCATCTCGGGGCTGGCGTCGAGGCCGTAGGCGAAGCCGTTCGGGCCCACCCGCCGGGCGGAGAGGAGGACGTCGATGCCGCCTCCCGAGCCGAGATCGAGGACGATCTCCCCCGGGGCGAGGTGGGTGAGGGCGGTCGGGTTCCCGCAGCCGAGGGAGGCGACGAGGGCGGCCTCGGGGAGCTCCTCGGCCTCGTCGCGGGTGTAGAGGTCTCGGGTGATCGGGTCGTCCGTGCCGCGGCCCCGGCCTTCGAGGACCGAGCGGGCCACCTCGCCGTAGCGGCGGGTGACGGTGTCGAGGATGTCGTCGTTCATCGTGCCTCCTCGCTCGTGCAGGTCGACGGTTCGAGTCCGGCGCAGCATTCCTCGGTGAGGAAGGCCACGAGGGTCCTGATGGCGGTGAACTCCACCTGGTAGACGACGTGGCGGCCCCGGCGGTGGGCGGCGACGAGGCCGGCGGTTCGGAGCTCCTTGAGGTGGAAGGAGAGCGTCGGGGGTGGCAGGTCGAGGTGGCGAGCGAGCTCGCCGGCGGGGAGCCCCTCGTCGCCGGCCCGGACGAGGAGGCGGAACACCTCGAGGCGGGTCGGATGGGCGAGGCCGGCGAGGAGCGTCACCGCCGTCTGTGTTTCCATGATTCCAACATAGTCAAAAAGAACTGGGGTGTCGAGCCCGCATCCCGGATCCTCGTGTACCGTACGGTCACCCACCGACGAAGGAGGTTCGGGTGCCGGCGGGTCGGGATCCACGCAGCGACATCCCGGTCGTCTGGAGCCGGGGGCCGGGCTGCCGGGAGCTCGCCGCGCTCCTCACCGGGAACGCCGTCCAGGTCGACGGCGATCCGGTCCGGAGCTGCGTTCGCACCCGGGCGCTCCTCTACGTCGCCCGCAGGGTCACCGGCTTCGACGCCTGCTCCACCGCGGTGCCCTCCCACTTCGACCCCGACGGCGTCCGGGAGGTGGCCGCCTTCGTGGGTCGGGGTCCGCACTCGCCCCTCGCCGCCGCGGTGGCGCTCCGGATCGCCCATCGCCTCGGCGTCCCCGCCAGGGGGGTCTACGCCCACGCCGAGCCCGGTCCCGTGCCGCCCGCCGGGCGGGTGCTCCCCGAGATCAGCGAGCGGTTCCCCTCGCTGCCCATCGACGCCGTACCCGCCGCCGAACCGGCCGACCTCGTCGGATCGCTCCCGGCGGGATGCCTCTTCGTCCTCGGCGCGCCCGGCGGGTCCTGGCTGCAGCGGCGGTTCTTCGGGCCCGGTGCGAAGATCCTCCACCGGGCTCCGGCCGGCACGGTGGTCGTCAAGCAGGCGCCCCGGCGGGTCTACCAGGTCATGGACGACCCGGAGGCCTACGGGACCGAGCTGCGGGTGGCCGACGCCGTCGCCCTCGGGCTCCGCGACGTCGTCGTGGCCGTCGGCGGACGTCCCGTCGGCGTCGTGGACTCCGCCGCGTTGGGTCCCGACTCGGCCCGGCGTACCCTCGGCGAGCTGGCACGTCCGGTGCCCTTCGTCGACCCCCTC
The DNA here is from genome assembly GCA_011371355.1 of Actinomycetota bacterium. Taxonomy (GTDB): domain Bacteria; phylum Actinomycetota; class Acidimicrobiia; order Spongiisociales; family UBA5794; genus DRQR01. Next base: position 1,572 of record DRQR01000225.1, on the reverse strand, counting down.
GAGACCGTCGACGAGGCTTCGGAGCTCTTCGCCGACGCCGCCGTCGACGTGCTCCCGGTGGTCGCTCAGGGACGCTTCCTCGGCGTCTTCCGCCGGGCCGCACTCGAGGACCCGGCCCTCCCCTGGGCGGGATGAGCCCCTCGATGCGTCAGTGGTCGAGGAGGTACTCGAGGTCCGCGGCGATCTCCTCGGCCGTCGCCTCGTAGGGCAGGACGAGCTTCAGGTAGCCGTCGCGGTCGACGACGAGGGTGGTGGCCGTGTGGTCGACGAGGTAGTCGTCGCCCTCGCCGTTGCGGGCGTAGTAGACGCCGAAGATCGTGGCGATCCGGTCGATCGTCGCCGGATCGGCGGTGAGGCCGAGGAAGTCGGGATCGAAGTGCGCCACGTACTCGGCGAGGGACTCGGGGGTGTCCCGCGCCGGATCGACGGACACGAGCACCACGTTCACCTCCTCGGCCCGTTCCCCGAGGAGCTCCTTCGTGCGGGCGAGCTTGGCGAGGGTCGTCGGGCAGACGTCGGGGCAGTAGGTGTAGCCGAAGTAGAGGACCACGAGCTCCCCGGCGAAGGCGTCGAGGGACACCGGTCCCGTCGCCGATTCCAAGGTGATGGCCGGGACCGGCTCGGTGGAGCGGATCACCGTGCCGTGGAAGGCGTAGGGCCGGAGGCGAGGCAGCACGACCGAGCGGGCGACGACTGCGGCGAGGACGACGGCGACGACGATCCCGACGGCGAGGAGCGCTCGGCGGCGCCGGGCCGGCGGGGCGGGGTCGGCGGGAGCGGGGGTCTCGAGTCGGGTCATGGGATCCTCCTCACGGGTAGCACAGGAACAGGTGGGCGGCCTCGTAGGCGATCGCGGCGGCGCCGCGAGCGTTCCGGATCTCGTCGGTGAGGACCTGGAGGTGCCGGACGATCCGGTCGGCGTCGGAGGCCTGGGTCCGGTAGCGGTAGTCGCCGCGGACGACGCCCCAACCGTCGACCAAGACGAGGGTGGGATCGAAGACGATCCCGTCGTCGGTGGCCTCGTACCAGGTCCGGAACCCGCCCCGCACCACGTTGACGAGATGGTCCGGCTCCCCGGTGGCGACGGTCCACCGGTCGCCGTCGGCGCCGAGCTCGGCGGCGAAGGCCGCGAGCTCCGGCTCGTCGAGGGGCTCGAGGGAGATCGTCACCACCCGGAAGGAGACGTCGTCGGGGAGTTCCACCTCGTCGAGGCGGCGCAGGACCTCCCGGACGGTGTCGAGGATGGGGGCGCAGGCGTCGCCGCAGCCGGGGTGGCCGAAGGTGTAGAGGGTGATCGAGCCGCGGAGGTCCTCGGAGGTGAGCCGTCGGCCCTCGGCGTCGACGAGGCGGTAGCCGGGGGCGACGCGGATCCGGGGAAGGACCTGGATCGGCTCGAAGACGGCGAAGGCGATCGTCGCGGCGAGCACGACGACCACCGGCGCCAGGGCACCGAGGATCCTGCGACGGCTCATCGACACCTCCGCCGGGTGGGCTCCGGGAAGCGGTAGCCTGCCCGATGATGCCCGGCTTCCGCCGATTCCGTAGGGTCCTTGGTCCCCTCCTCGTCGTCGG
>DRQR01000224.1 GCA_011371355.1 Actinomycetota bacterium | reverse complement strand
TCAGGCGCGGTGGAGGACCGCTTTGAGGTGGAGCTGGTGGGGTTGGCCCACCGCTCCCATGTGGAGCTCGTAGCGGAGCGTCGCGTCCTCGACGACGAGCGTGCGTTCCACCGAGGTGACCTCCTTCGCCGTGGGGGTGCGGGCCACCTCGACGCTGCGGAGGTGCACGGTGGCGTCGCGGACCGTTCCCGTGTGGACCTCGGCGATCCCGGTGGGTTGGGCGACGACGAGCTCGACCGTGGGTCCCCCCACCGCCCGGAAGTACCCGACCTCGGCGTGGAGGGGCTCACCGGTCGCGGGGCGTCTCGTGCGCTGTTCGTAGACGAGGAAGGGCTTGCCCGACGCCGGGCGGATGGTGATCTCCTCTTCGTAGGTGAAGGGCTCGATGGTGGGGTAGACCCCGGTGCCGCGGCCCCGCCAGGTCCCGATGAGGAACCCGAGCTCGGCGACGTCTGGATGCAACGGTTCGTCCACGGCGACCTCCTCGGCTCGGCCGCCAGGCTACCGGGCTCGGCTCAGGGGAAGTACGCCTCCATGATCTCGGTGACGGCGCTGTCGTTGACGAACAGCCACACCGGGCAGCCGTTCCCGGGACAGAGGCCGGAGTAGGGCCGGCCGGGTTCGGGCCAGGCGGGGAAGGGCACGGTCACGAACTCGTCGGTGGTGAGGTCGAGCTGGTAGACGACGGCGCCGGGGGCCACCGGCACCTCGCGGCGTCTCGGGTTGTCGTTCTTCAGGTGCCAGGTGATGCCGGAGTCGAGCTCGTCGTCGCTCAGGTAGGGGAGGGACGCCGGCTCGGTGAGGTAGCAGGCGAGGTCGAAGGTGACCGAGTCGTCGTCCTTGGCGACGAGGTACCCGAACCAGATGCCGGCGGGGAGGTCGTCGGTCCCCGGCGAGCAGCCGGACCCCTGGACCCCGGGTTCGGGATGCACCTTCTCGGGAAGCCCCAGGGTGGGGGTGCCGACGAGGTAGACCCGGTCGGGGCTCGTGGTGGTGGTGGTGCTCGCCGTGGTCGTGGTGGTCGTGGTGGTCGTCGGCGTGCTGGTGGTGCTCGTCGTGGTCGTGGTGGTGATGGCGGTGGTCGTGGTGGTCGCCGGCGCCACGGTCGTCGAGGGAGGCGCCGTGCTGGCCGGCAGGGTCGTCGGAGCGCCGCCTCCGGTGCAGGAGGCGACGAGGAACCAGAGTGCCGGCCACCACACGGATCGTCGCATGCCGACACCGTATCTGCCGCCGGGGATCGCCCGCTAGGGTCGCCGGGCCCTATCGGAGTAGGCTCGCCGGGGAGGTGGAGATGCGGGAGGTCATCGTCGACGGCTCGCCCCTGGCGATCGACGACGTCGTGGCCGTGGCCCGTCGTGAGGCCGCCGCCGTCCCCGGCCCCGACCTCGCCCGCAGGATGGCCCCCGCTCGGGACCTCGTCGATCGCCTCGTCGCCTCGGGCGCCACCGCCTACGGGGTCACCACGGGCTTCGGGGCCCTCGCGAACACCCGCATCGACCCCGCCCAGGCCGTGGAGCTCCAGGTGGATCTCCTCCGCAGCCACGCCGCCGGCGTCGGCGACCCGCTGCCTCCCGAGGTCGTCCGAGCCATGCTCCTCCTCCGGGCCCGCACCCTCGCCCAGGGTCACTCGGGGGTCCGTCCGGTCGTCGTCGAGTTCCTCCTCGAGCTCCTCCGTCGGGACCTCCTCCCCGTCGTCCCCGCCCAGGGCTCGGTCGGGGCCTCCGGCGACCTCGCGCCCTTCGCCCACCTCGCCCTCCCCGTCATCGGGGAGGGATGGATCGCCGTCGACGGCGAGGTCCGACCCGCCGCCGAGGTCCTCCGCGCCCACGGCCTCGTCCCCGTCGAGCTCGAGCCGAAGGAGGGCCTCAGCCTCCTCAACGGCACCGAGGGCATGGCGGCGATGGGCTGCCTCGCCGTCGACGCCGCCCGGGCCCTCGCCGATGCCGCCGACGCCGCCTGCGCGCTCTCCGTCGAGGCGCTCTTGGGCTCGGCCCGGCCCTTCGAGGAGCGCATCCACCGGCTCCGCCCCCATCCCGGTCAGCTCGTCTCGGCCCGCCGCATCGCCGCCTTGATCGCCGGATCCGAGATCGGCGCGAGCCACGCCGACGACTTCACCCACGCCGTCCAGGACGCCTACTCCCTCCGCTGCGCCCCGCAGGTCCACGGCGCCGTGCGGGACACCATCGCCCACGTCGAGGAGGTCCTCGCCGTCGAGCTGGGTTCGGTCGTCGACAATCCCCTCGTCTTCCCCGAGGACGGCGACGTCGTCTCCGGCGGCAACTTCCACGGCCAGCCCCTCGCCTTCGCCCTCGACTTCCTCGCGATCGCGGTCACCGAGCTCGGCTCCATCTCCGAGCGGCGCACCGACCGGATCCTCGATCCGGACCGCTCCTCGGGGTTGACGCCCTTCCTCGCCGGTCGTCCCGGCGTGGACTCGGGGTACATGCTCGCCCAGTACACCGCCGCCGCCCTCGTCGCCGAGAACCGGGTGCTCTCCCATCCGGCGTCGGTGGAGTCGATCCCCACCTCGGGCCTCCAGGAGGACCACGTGTCGATGGGGTGGGGTGCCGGCCGCAAGCTCTCCCAGGTCCTCGTCAACACCCGCCGGGTCCTCGCGGTGGAGATCCTCTGTGCGGTGGCCGGCATCGACCAGCGGGCACCGCTTCGCCCCGCCCCCGGCACGGGCCGGCTCGTCGAGCGGGTCCGGGAGGTGGTTCCTCCCCTCGGGCCCGATCGGCCTCCGGGCCCCGACATCGAGGCGATCGCCGACCTCATCGCCGCCGGGGTCTTCTCGTCGGTACCCTGAGGCCATGGCCCCCGCCCGCATCGTGCGTGCCCCACGAGGCCCGGAGCTGACGACGAAGGGCTGGTTGCAGGAGGCGGCGCTTCGGTGTCTCATGAACAACCTCGATCCCGAGGTCGCCGAGAACCCCGACGAGCTCGTCGTCTACGGCGGCAGGGGCAAGGCGGCCCGGAGTTGGGAGGCCTTCGACGCCATCGTCGCCTCCCTTCGCGAGCTCGAGAACGACGAGACCCTCCTCGTCCAGTCGGGCAAGCCGGTGGGGATCTTCCGGACCCACGAGATGGCCCCTCGGGTCCTCATCGCGAACAGCCTCTTGGTTCCCGACTGGGCCGACTGGGAGCACTTCTGGGAGTACGAGGCCATGGGCCTGACGATGTACGGTCAGATGACCGCCGGGTCGTGGATCTACATCGGTACCCAGGGCATCCTCCAGGGCACCTACGAGACCTTCGGCGCCATCGCCCGCCAACGCTTCGGCGGCAGCCTCGCCGGGACCCTGACCCTCACCGCCGGGCTCGGCGGCATGGGTGGGGCGCAGCCCCTGGCGATCACGATGAACGAGGGCGTCGCGCTCGTCGTCGAGGTGGATCCGGAGCGGATCGCCCGCCGTCTCGACACCCGTTACCTCGACGAGGCCACCGCCGACCTCGACGACGCCCTCGACCGGGTCCTCGCCGCCAAGGCCGAGCGGCGCCCGCGGTCGGTGGGGCTCCTCGGCAACGCCGCCGAGGTCTTCCCCGAGCTGCTGCGCCGCGACGTGCCCGTCGACATCGTCACCGACCAGACCGCGGCCCACGATCCCCTCGAGGGTTACGTTCCCCGGGGCTTCGGCCTCGAGGAGGCCGCCGAGCTCCGACGCAAGGACCCGACGGCCTACGTCGAGGCGGCCCGGGCGTCGATGGCGATCCACTGCGAGGCGATGGTCGGGTTCCTCCGGCGCGGCGCCGAGGTGTTCGACTACGGGAACAACCTCCGGGCCGAGGCCCGCCTCGGGGGCTTCGACGACGCCTTCGCCTATCCGGGTTTCGTCCCCGCCTATATCCGGGAGCTGTTCTGTGAGGGCAAGGGACCCTTCCGGTGGGTGGCGCTCTCGGGCGACCCCCGGGACATCGCCGCTACCGACGAGGCCCTCGAGCGCCTCTTCCCCGACGACCGTCACCTCCACCGTTGGCTCGACCTCGCCGGCGAACGCGTCGCCTTCCAGGGGCTCCCGGCGAGGATCTGCTGGCTCGGCTACGGCGAACGGCACCGGGCCGGGCTGCTCTTCAACGACCTCGTCGCCGAGGGGGTCGTCTCGGCGCCGATCGTCATCGGCCGCGACCACCTCGACGCCGGATCGGTGGCCTCTCCCTATCGAGAGACCGAGGCGATGGCCGACGGTTCCGACGCGATCGCCGACTGGCCGATCCTCAACGCGCTCTTGAACACCGCCTCGGGTGCCGCCTGGGTGGCGGTCCACCACGGGGGAGGGGTGGGGATGGGCAAGTCCATCCACGCCGGCGCCCAGGTCGTCGCCGACGGCTCGGAGCAGGCCCGGCTCCGCCTCGGACGGGTGTTGACGAACGATCCGGGCACCGGGGTGATGCGTCACGCCGACGCCGGGTACCCCAAAGCCGTCGAGGTGGCCCGGCAGCGAGGCGTACGGCTCCCCATGCTCGAGCCGTGAGCGGATCCCTCGTCCTGCGGGGCATCGGCGAGCTCGTCACGAACGCCTCGGACCGTCCCGGCGACCTCGGCATCGTCGAGGACGCCGCCGTGGCCGTCGTCGACGGGCGCGTCGCCTATGCCGGCCCCGACGCCGAGCTCCCCGCCGAGTACGCGGACCTGCCGGGCATCGACGTCGACGGTCGGGCGGTGATCCCCGGCTTCGTCGACGCCCACACCCACGCGGTGTTCGCCGGGGACCGAGCCGACGAGTTCGCCCGGCGTCTCCGCGGCGACACCTACGAGGAGATCCTCGCCGCCGGTGGGGGGATCCTCTCGACGGTGACCGCCACCCGGGAGGCCGGCTTCGAGGGGCTCTGGGAGGTCGCCGAGCCCCGGTTGGGTCGGATGGCCTGGTCGGGATCGACGACGATCGAGGTGAAGTCCGGCTACGGCCTCGACCCGGAGTCCGAGCGGACCCTCCTCGAGGTCGCCGCGGTCCTCGACCGAGCCCAGCCCTACACGGTCGTCACCACCTT
>DRQR01000223.1 GCA_011371355.1 Actinomycetota bacterium | reverse complement strand
CGAGGCGCAGCTCCGCCCCCTCGTCGGCCCACCGGGCGAGGGTGGCGCCGGCGCCGAACTCGGCGTCGTCGGGATGGGCGCCGATCGCCAGGACCCGCCGGGGCCGGAGCGGTGCCCGGTCGTCGCCGCCTCGGACCCGGTCGACGAGGGGGCTCATGGGAGCATCCCCAACCGTCGGGCCGTTGCGAGGTGCCGCGGTCGGTCGAGGTCGAAGGCGAGGCCGGGACGGACGACGACTCGAGCCGTCGCGCCGAGGCGGGCGAGATGGCGAGCGAAGGAGCCGTCGCCGTAGGCGAAGGGGAAGGGTCCTCGGCCCGAGATCGCCGACGTGCCCCCGTCGAGGGACGGGGCGATCGCCGGCGGGTCCTCGCCGACGGCGGCGACGTCGGCGGCGTCGATCGCGGGGAGGTCGGCGTGGAGGACGAGCCAGGGTTCGTCGCCGGCCCGCTCGACGAGGGCACGGGCGGCCGCGTCGAGGCCCGGCGCACCGGGATCGAGGACCTCGAGGTCCGAGCTACGGGCCCAGGCGGCGACGTCGGGATCGTCGGTCACCACGACCACGACGCACCCGGCGTCCCGCCCCGCCGTCACCACGCGTCCGGCGAGACGTCGGGCGAGGCGACGACGGGTCTCGACGTCGAGGCCGAGGCGGCGGAACCCGGCGAAGGACCGGATCGGGACGCCGCAGATCAACCGAGCACCTCGTCGAGGCTCGCCGGGTACCGAGGAGGCGCGTCCTCGAACTCGGCGAGCTGGATGAGGACGCCCGAGGCGGTCTTCGGGTGGATGAAGGCCTCCTTCCAGGTGGGGGAGGAGCGGTCGACGTCGACGACCCGGAAGCCGGCGGCCTCGGCTCGCTCGACGGCGAGGGTGAGGTCGGTGACCTTGAAGGTGAGGTGGTGGAGCCCTTCGCCTCGCCGCCGGAGGAAGCGGACGAGGAAGTGGTCGGCGTCGTCGGGGTCGACGGGTTGGATCATCTCGAGCTTGCCGCCGTGGAGCTCCCACTGGGCCCACCAGAAGTCGCCGCTGCGGCCTCCGTCGAGGAGCCGCCCGCCGAGGAGCTCGGGGAGCCGGGCCGCGGTGCGCAGGTCCCAGACGGCCACCGAGACGTGGTCGAGGCGCTCGACGGGGAGGGCGGCGAGGTCGGTCACGTTCCCGGGATCCGGATGCGACGCTCGTACCAGCGGAGGAGGAGGCTCAATCCCACGGTGAGGACGAGGTAGAAGGCGACGAGGGTGCCGTAGCCGGCCCGGAACTGGAAGGTCGAGCCCGTCCAGAGGCGGGTCATCTGGGTGAGCTCCCGGACGGCGAGGATCGAGGCGAGGGAGGAGTCCTTGAGGAGGGCGATGAGGTCGTTGCCGAGGGCCGGCATGATGTTCCGGATCGCCTGGGGGAGGACGACGAGGCGGGTGATCTGCCCCTCGGTGAGGCCCACCGACCGGCCGGCCTCGAGCTGGCCCCTGGGGACCGCCTCGATGCCGGCGCGGAAGACCTCGGCGATGAAGGCGGCGTAGATGATCGACAGGGCGATGATCGCCCGGATGAGGTTCGAGGGCTGCTTGAGCCCGAGGGGGTTCCAGATCATCGGGACGAAGACGAAGGCGACGGCGAAGATCGTCACGATCACCGGAACGCCCCGGATCACCTCGATGAAGAGCATCGCCGCCTGGCGGAGGGGAGCCCGTTTCGAGAGGCGGCCGAGGGCGACGACGAGGCCGAGGAGGGTGGCGAAGACGAAGCTCGCCGCGGTGACGAGGAGCGTGATCGACAGGCCTTGGCGGATGAAGAGGAACCCCTCCCACCAGCGGGGGTGGGTGGCGATCCGCCAGGCGATCGCGCCGATCCCGACGCCGATCGCCACGAGCCACCAGGGGAACTCCCCCCAGGAATAGCCGCTGCTCCCCGGCGGTCCGGGTTCGACGAACTCGGCGGCGGCGGTGCCCTGTGCTGCTCCCACGGTCGCTCCTCCTCTGCGGTGGCCGCAGGATGCCAGACCCGGACGACGGATGCACGTTCGAGGGGGCCGGGCAGATGGCCCGGCCCCCTCGTGAACGGTGTTCCGTGGCGCTCAGGCGCCTTCGAACTCGACGAACCACTTGCGGTTGAGCTCGTCGAGGGTGCCGTCCGCCTTCATCTCGGCGAGCACCTTGTTCACCGGCTCGACGAGGTCGGAGCCCTTCGGGAAGATGAACCCGAGGGGGTCGGACTGGAGCGGCTCGTCGAGGAGCTTGACCTTGTCGGCGTTCGCTCCCTTGTAGCCCTGTCCGGCGGTGTCGTCGATGATCACCGCGTCGACGTCGCCGTTGATGAGGGCCTGGACGGCGAGCCCGAACTGGTCGAAGGCGTCGATCCGGTCCTCGCCGACGAGGTCCTTGCCGAGCTCGTAGTTCGTCGTCCCCACCTGGGTGCCGAGGCGATAGTCCCCGTCGACGAACTCCTGGACGGTGGAGAAGCGGTCCTCGTCGAGCCGGACCATGAGCTTCTGCTCGATCACCATGTAGGGATCGGAGAAGTCGACGATCTCCTTCCGCTCGTCGGTGATCGAGATGCCGTCGGCGGCGACGTCGTACTGGCCCTGGGCCGTCTCCTCGATCACCGCCGGCCAGCCGGCCTCGACGAACTCGGCCTTGCAGTTGAGGCGCTTGCAGATCTCCCGCCAGACGTCGTAGTCCCATCCCTGGCCCTCGTTCGAGCCCTCGGGGATGAAGTTGTAGGGCGGGTAGGCGTTCTCGACGGCGACCTTGACGACCCGGCCGCCGAGGTCCATGGAATCGCCGGTGTCGCCGCCGGCGTCGCCGCCGTTCCCGCCGCCGCAGGCCGCGGCGACGAGGGCGAGCACGCCGACGAGCACGAACAGTCGTTGCTTCATGGTTTCTCCTCCTCGGTGAACTCGGCCGCGGGGCCGAGGACCCGAAGGCTACTCGTCCGGGCCGCCTCGCGGGTGACCGGAGGGTCCCGGTGGGGCGGTATAGGCTGCGCCCGATGCATCGGAAGACGAAGATCATCGCCACCCTCGGGCCGGCCACCGACGACCCCGCGACGATCGCCGCGCTCGTCGAGGCGGGGATGAACGTCGGTCGGTTCAACTTCTCCCACGGCACCCGCGAGGACCATCGCCGTCGCCTCGAAGCCCTCCGCGACGTCGCGGCCTCCTCGGGCGTCGCCGTCGCCGCCATGCAGGACATCCAGGGGCCGAAGATCCGGGTCGGTACCTTCCCCGGCGGTGGGGTGACCCTCGTCGACGGGCAGGAGGTCGAGCTCGTCCCGGGCGACGGTGTCGGGGACGCCCGTCGGATCCCGGTCGCCCACCTCGACCGGGTCGCCCTCGAGGCGGGCGCGACGATCCTCCTCGCCGACGGCCTCATCGTCCTTCGGGCGGTGGAGGTCCACGACGATCGGGTCGTCGCCGAGGTCGTCACCGGCGGCTTCCTCGGCGACCACAAGGGCGCCGCCTTCCCCGGCGCCCGGCTGTCGACCCCTCCCCTCACCGACAAGGACCGCGAGGACCTCGTCTTCGGTCTCGAGCTCGGCTTCGACTACATCGCCGTTTCCTTCGTCTCCTCCGCCGACGATCTCCGGGCGGTGCGGGAGATCGTCGGCGACACCCCCCTCGTGGCGAAGATCGAGTCGGCGGCCGGGTACCGGAACCTCGACGACGTCCTCGCCGAGGCCGACGGCGTCATGGTGGCCCGCGGGGACCTCGGGGTGGAGCTCTCCCTCGAGCGGGTGCCCCGGGCCCAGCTCGACATCCTCCGGAAGACGAACGCGGCGGGGCGGATCTCGATCACCGCCACCGAGATGCTCGAGTCGATGACCCAGGCACCTCGACCCACCCGGGCCGAGGTCACCGACGTCTTCCGGTCGGTGGTCGACGGCTCCGACGCGGTGATGCTCTCCGCCGAGACGGCGATCGGCCGCCATCCGGTTCGGGCGGTGGAGGTGATGGACGCGATCTGCCGGGAGGCCGAGG
>DRQR01000222.1 GCA_011371355.1 Actinomycetota bacterium | reverse complement strand
GCACGAGCATGAACTCCTGGACGTCGACCGAGTTCGCCGCGTGGGCGCCGCCGTTGAAGACGTTGAGGCAGGGGACGGGGAGGACGCGGGCGGCGGTCCCGCCGAGGTATCGGTAGAGGGGCAGCTCGATCTGGGCCGCGGCGGCGCGGGCGACCGCGAGGGAGACGGCGAGGATCGCGTTGGCGCCCAGGGAAGCCTTCGTCGGGGTGCCGTCGAGGTCGAGCATCACCTGGTCGATGCGTTCTTGGTCGGTGGCGTCGAGCCCGACGAGGACCGGTCCGATCTTGTCGGTGACGTTGAGGACGGCGCCGAGCACCCCCTTGCCGTGGAATCGCTCGTCGCCGTCACGCAGCTCCACCGCCTCCCGAGCGCCGGTCGAGGCGCCCGAAGGGACGAGGGCTCGGCCGTAGGCGCCGCCGTGGAGGAGCACCTCGGCCTCGACGGTCGGGTTGCCCCGGGAGTCGAGGACCTCGCGGGCGTCGACGTGCCGGATGACGGTTGCGGAGGTCACGGAGAGGGAGGCTACTCGGCCTCGTCGCCAAGCCCTACGACCCGGCCGCCTTCGCCGTCTCCCAGAGCTCCTCGAGGTCGTCGCCCCCGAGGTCGCGAAGCTCGACGCCCCGATCCCGGGCCAGTCGTTCCATCGCCCGGAAGCGACTCGAGAACCGCTCGGCGGCCCGGACGAGGGCGATCTCCGGATCGACCCCGAGGTGGCGTGCGAGGTTGACGACGGTGAAGAGGACGTCCCCGAGCTCGTCGAGCTCTGCGTCGGGATCGCCCCGCGCCGCGGCGAGCTCGTCGATCTCGGTGGCGAGCACCTCGAGGATCGGCTCGGCGTCCTCCCAGTCGAAGCCCACCGCCGCCGCCCGCCGCTGGAGCTTGTCCGCCCGGAGGATCCCGGGCAGGGTCTGGGGAACGTCGTCCATCAGGGACGCCCGGTCCTTCTCCTCGGCCTTGATCTGCTCCCAGTTCGCCTTCACCTCGGCGGCGTCGGCGACCTCGAGGTCGCCGAAGACGTGGGGGTGGCGGCGAACGAGCTTACGTCGGATCTGCTCGGCGACGTCGTCGACGTCGAAGGCGCCCGCCTCGGCGGCGAGGGTGGCGTGGAAGACCACCTGGAGGAGGAGGTCGCCGAGCTCCTCCTCCACGGCCGCGTAGGCCCCGAAGTCCGCCTCGCCGGCGGGGGCGTCGGGGGGGAGGGCGGCGAGGGCGTGGAGGGTCTCGTAGGCCTCCTCGAGGAGGTGGGTGGCGAGGGAGTGGTGGGTCTGGCGTGCATCCCAGGGGCATTCCCGCCGGAGACGCCGGTTCACCGCCACGAGCCCGAGGAGCCCGACGGGTCGAGGGGCCACGTAGAGGGTGGTGCGTTCGTCGACGTCGATGCGGGGGAGCTCCCCGAGGGTCACGCGGCGGATCTCCTCGTCGGCCGAGCCCAGCCGGGAGAGGACGACCACCTCGTCGCCGTCGTCGAGGCGGCGACCGAGGGCGACGGCGACGTCGGCGACCACGAGGGCGGAGTCGACCTGGGTGACGAAGGTCGGGACGTGGAGCGGTAGGGGATCGGGCAGGTCTCGCCCGTCGACGACCTGGACGCCGTCGGCGACGGCGTCGACGCCGACGAGGGGGAGGGCGAGGTCGAGGAAGGAGACGCCGGGGAACGAGGCGACCTCGACGCCTCGGGTCGCGGCGCGGGCGACGATCGCCGCCGCGGCCCGTTCCCCGAACCCCACCGAACCCGGCACCGCGTAGACGACGGGGCCCTCGTCGAGGAGCCCGAGCACCCGATCGGCGATCGCGTCGTAGACGGCGTCGAGGTCCTCGGCCTCGTCGTAGAGGTCGTCGCAGGGGACGACCTCCCGGAGGCGAGCGAGCTCGGCGGCGGCGGGATGACGGAGGGTCCGGACGACGACGACCCGGTCGGGGTCGTCGAGGACCGCCCTCGCACCGGCGGCGACGTGATCGAGGCCCGCCGGCCCGAGACCGACGATCGCCAGCGGCGCGCTCATCCGGTCGGGGGCGGGGCGATGCCGTCGGCGGCGGGCAGCCACGTCCCGACGTCGGACCGCACCTCGATGTCGGCCCGCCGGACGGCGGCGTCGAGCCACGCCACCCACCGCTCCGACACCGTCGTCGGATCGAGGTAGGCGAGGGGATCGGCGACGAGCTCGTCGAGGGACCCGGGGGCATCGCGCTCGTCGACCACGAGGACGTGCCAGCCGAACTCGGTCTCGATGGGACCGGTGACGACCCCCAGCGGTGCGGTCGCGGCGGTGGAGCCGAAGGGCTCCACGTACCGTCCGGCGGAGGCCGGACACGGCAGGACCCCGCCGACGCTCTGGGTGTCGAGGCTGACCTCGTCGGCGACCGCCCCGAAGTCCTCGCCGGCCTCGAGTCGCTCGAGGACCGCCTCGGCCTCCGGACGCGTGGCGGTGAGGATGTGGCGGACGCAGACCTGGGTGGCGAGCTCGGGTCGGTTCGTGTAGACGTCCTCGAGGAAGGCGGCGTCGTCCCGGAGCACCGCGGCGGCGACCCGTTCCCGAACGACGAGCTGCTCGGCGAGCCGGCGGACCATCGCCTCGGTGAAGTCCGGCTGGGCACGAACCTGGTCGAGGAGCCGCTGCTCGTCGGGATTCGGAGCGGCGAGCTTCGCGTCGACGGCGGCGGGGTCGTCGAGCTCGAGGTCGAAGTCGACGGCGGCGAAGTGCTTCTGGGCCTCGAGGAGCACGAGGCGGGTCAGGTCCTCCCGGAAGGTCTCGCCGTCGACGGTGGGGCCGTCGGCGTAGGAGCGTCGGAGCTCGAGGACGGCGGCGTCGGGGATCGGCGTGCCCTCGACCGTGGCGGCGATGGGGGGACCGCCCCCGCACCCGGCGGCGAGCACGCCGACGAGGACGACGGGGAGGAGGATGCGGCGGGGGATGTCGGGCATCGACGTCACCTCACGACGGTTCGGGGGGCCACAGTGTACGGAGGAAGGCGCGCACGTCGTCCGGCCCGGTGTCGGGATCCACCGGCACGAACATCGTGTCACCGCGTACCACCGAGCCGCGGCGGAGTCGTTGGAGACGCACCTCCTCCGAGGCGCGGAGGGTCACCGGCCGGATCCGCAGCTCCCCGCGGGCCTCGACGATCTCCTCGATCCCGAGCCGCAGCGCCTCCACCCTCAGGCGCGCCACCTCGACGAGGCGCCGGGCCGGGACGGGGAGTTCCCCGTAGCGGTCGGTCCACTCGGCGACGACGTCGTCGACGGCGGCGTCGTCCGCCGCGGCGGCGAGCCGTCGATAGGCCTCGAGCCGCCCGTCGGGGTCGGCGACGTAGTCCTCGGGGAGCCTGGCCTCGCCGGGCAGGTCGATGCGGACCTCGGCGGGTTCGGGGGCCGGTTCGGCGCCGTCGAGCTCGGCGACGGCGTCGGCGACGAGGCGGGTGTAGAGGTCGAAGCCCACGGCGGCGATGTGGCCCGACTGGGTCTGGGAGAGGATCGACCCGGCACCCCGGATCTCGAGATCCCGCCGGGCGAGCTCGAAGCCGGAACCGAGATCGCCGAACTCCCCGATCGCCTCGAGCCGCCGGTAGGCGTCCTCGCCGAGCCGTTCGGTGGGTGGATGGAAGAGGTACGCGTAGGCACGCCGGTCACCGCGACCGACCCGGCCTCGGAGCTGGTAGAGCTGCCCGAGACCGAGACGGTCGGCCCGCTCGACGATCAACGTGTTGACGGAGGGCAGGTCGAGGCCCGACTCGATGATCGTCGTGGCGACGAGCACGTCGTACTCCCCCGCCCAGAAGTCGAACATCACCTGTTCGAGCTGTCCCTCGGACATGCGGCCGTGGGCCACGGCATACCGGGCGTCGGGGACGAGGTCACGGAGCCGGGCGACGGCGTGGTCGATCGACTGCACCCGGTTGTGGACGTAGAAGACCTGTCCTTCTCGGAGGAGCTCGCGCCGGATCGCCGCGGACACGGTCCGCTCGTCGTAGGGCCCGACGTAGGTGAGGATGGGATGGCGATCCTCGGGTGGGGTTCGGATGTGGGAGACGTCGCGGATGCCGGTGAGGGCCATCTCCAGGGTCCTCGGGATCGGGGTGGCGGTGAGGGTGAGGACGTCGACGGAGGCCTGGAGCTCCTTGAGGCGGTCCTTCGCCGCGACACCGAAGCGCTGCTCCTCGTCGACGACGAGGAGCCCGAGGTCGGCGAAGCGCACGTCGTCGGCGAGGAGCCGATGGGTGCCGATGACGATGTCGACGGCACCCTCGGCGATGCCGGCGACGACCTCCCGCTGCTCCTTGGCGGTGAGGAACCGGCTGAGCATCTCGATCCGGACCGGGTAGGGATCGAAACGCTCGGTGAAGGTGGCGTGATGCTGCTGGGCGAGGAGCGTGGTGGGGACGAGAACCGCCACCTGCTTGCCGTCCTGGACGGCCTTGAACGCGGCGCGCATCGCCACCTCGGTCTTCCCGAAGCCGACGTCCCCGAAGACGAGGCGGTCCATGGGCTCGGGGCGCTCCATGTCGGCCTTCACCGCCGCGATGGCCGCGAGCTGGTCCGGGGTCTCCTCGTACGGGAAGGCGGCCTCGAACTCCCGCTGCCAGGGGGTGTCGGGTGAGAAGGCGTGGCCCCTCGCCGCGGCGCGCCGCCGATGGAGGGCGACGACCTCCTCGGCGACGACGGCGACGGCCTTGCGGACCTTCGCCCGGGTCTGCGCCCAGTCGCCGCCGCCCATCCTCGACAGCCGAGGCGCCTCGCCGCCGGTGTAGCGGCGGACCGCGGCGAGCTGGTCGGTGGGCACGTAGAGGCGATCCCCGCCCGCGTACTCGATGAGGAGGTATTCCCGATCGGCGCCGCCCATCGCCCGACGAACGAGTCCTTCGAACCGTCCGATCCCGTGGTGTTCGTGCACGACGTAGTCCCCGGGACGGAGATCCCGATAGGCGGTCCCCTCGGCGTCGCGCCGCCGTCGCGGCCGCCGATGGGCCCGCCGACGCCCGGCCACCTCCCGCTCGCCGACGACGCCGAAGCCCAGCTCGGGCGCCACGAAGCCCCGGTGGATGCCTCGGCCGAGGATCTGGGGGACGGGGTCGACGACCTCCTCGACGATGGGCAGGTCGGCGCCGTGCTCGGCGAGGAGGCGGCTCACCCGCTCCGCGGCCGGTCGGCCGTCCATGGCCACGACGACGGCGACGCCCCGCTTCCGCCACCGGTTGACGGCGGCGGCGACGGACCCGGGATCGCCGGGGACCGCGTCGAGCCCCCGGATCTCGAGCCGTTCTTCGCCGGGGTGGGAGGGAACCGCCGGCGCGTCGAGGTGGACGAGGTCGTCGAGCTCGAGGTCGAGGAAGAGTCGGGGCTGGTCGGCGACCGGCGCGCGCTCGCCCCAGGTCGTGGCGAGCGCCGCGGCGAGGTCGGCTTCCTCCTTGGCCAGCTCGGCGATCCGGCCCTCGATGCGGGCACGGTCGAAGACGACGAGGAACGGGGCGTCGTCGACGATCCTGCGTTCCGGCACGAGCCAGGGCAGCCACGACTCGATGCCGGGGAACGTCTGCCCCTGGGAGATCCGCTCCCAGGTGTCGGCGGCCCAGGGCTCGGCGGCGAGGAGCGATTCGGCGCGGCGGCGGATCGCCTCGTCGACCACGAGTTCCCGGACGGCGTGGATCTCGACCCGTGCGAGGCGCTCGCCGCTCCGCTGGCTCGCCACGGCGAAGCGCCGGAGCTCCTCGATCTCGTCGTCCCAGAAGTCGACCCGGACGGGCTCGTCGTCGGTGCCGGGGAAGACGTCGACGATGCCGCCTCGGACGGCGAACTCCCCGCGTCCTTCGACCCGATGGGTGCGCTCGTACCCGGCGGCGGCGAGGCGTTCGACGAGGAGGTCGAGGGGGAACCGCTCCCCGGCGGTGAGCTCGATCGGTGGAGGCGGCTGGGGAGCGAGTCGCTGCGCGGCGGCACGGGCGGAGGCCACGACGACGACGGGGCGGCCCGAGGCGAGGACGTGGCGAGCTCGGGCCCGGCGAGCCATCGTGGCCCGGTTCGGGGAGACGTGCTCGAAGGGGAGGGTCTCCCACGCCGGCAGGTGGACGACGTCGTCGGTGAAGAGCTCGAGATCGTCGACGAGCTCCTCGGCCTCCCGTTCACCGGCGACGACGGCGAGGACGGGCCCGTCGACGCGGCGGAGGAGCCCGGCGAGGAGGAGGGCGCGGGCGGCGGGGGGCACGACGAGCCGCCCGGTGGGATCCGGGAGCCGGTCGCGTCCCCAGCGAGCGACGAGGGCGGAGAGCGGCGCGGCCACGGGGAGGGAGCGTACCGGGGGCCTTCCCGGAAGCGCCGACCTCAGAGGGCGCCCGTCGACCGGAGCCAACGCACCGTGCGGGCGACGGTCTCGGCGACGGGGGTGTAGTCGAGGCCGAGCTCCTCGCGGGAACGGCGGGCGTCGAACCGATGCCCGTGGGCGAGGGTGCGGAGGGTGTCGGGACAGACGAGATCGCCGGGGAGCACGGCGGCGACGGGGACGGCGAGCCGGAGGAGTCGCCGACCGACGGCCCGCACCTCCACGGTGCGGCCGAGGGCCTCGGCGACGAGTCGCACCGCCTCGGCCGCCGTGACGGTGGCACCCGACAGGAGGTACCGTCGCCCCGCTCCGCCCCGTCGGGCGGCGAGGAGGTGACCCCGCGCGCAGTCGTCGACGTCGACGATGCCGAAGGCGGTGTCGGGGACGACGAGGCGACGACGGCTCGCCGCGAGACGGAAGAGCCGGGCCGAGCCGGTCGCCCGCCCGGGTCCTTGCACCGAGGAGGGGAGGACGGCGACGAGCTCGATGCCGAACCGGGCGGCCGTCTCGAACGCGGCCCGCTCCCCGAGGTACTTCGACCGGGCGTAGTGGGAGGGGAAGCCGACCGGGACCGTCTCCTCGGTGGCCACCGACCCCCGCGGCTCTCCGATCGCCGCCGCCGAGGAGGTGAGCACGACCCGACGCGCCCCGGCCCGGGCCGCCGCCTCGACGACGGCCACGGCGCCGGCCACGTTGGCCCGGTAGAGCCCGGCGAGGTCCCGGGGGCAGGGCTCGTTCCGACCGGCGACGTGGTAGACGACCTCGACGCCCCGTGCCGCCTCCACGAGGGATCCGGGATCCTCGAGGGAGCCGCGGACCGGCCGGGCGCCGAGGGCCGCCACCGTCTCGGCGGCCGCGTCGGAGCGGGCGAGGGCCCGCACCCCTTCCCCGGAGGCGACGAGCGCCCGGCACACCGCACCGCCCACGAATCCCGAGGCGCCGGTGACGAGGACCGCCATCAGTCGAGGGGACGCCGGGCGGAGAAGACGGCCCGGAACTTCGCGAAGTAGTCGCCCGCGGAGATCCAGGTGACGGCCACGGCGAAGGCCATCGCCCACTGGTCGAGACGCCACCGGGCGAGCTCGACGTCGAGGCGGAGGATCGCCAAGGCGATGGCGACGAACTGGAAGGTGGCCTTCGACTTCCCCCACCAGCTCGGCGGCACCGTCGACTGGTCGAGGGCGGCGACGCTCCGGAGGCCCATGACCGCGAACTCCCGTCCGATGAGGGCCACCGCCACCCAGGCGCTCGTCGTTCCGATCTCGACGAGGGCGACGAGGCAGCCGGCGACGAGGATCTTGTCGGCGACGGTGTCGAGGAAGGCGCCGACCGAGGTCGTGATCCGCCAGCGACGGGCGAGGTAGCCGTCGGCGAAGTCGGTGAGGGCGGCGACGACGAACACCCCGACCGCGGTCCCCCGGAGGGTCGGTTCGGCGACGGTGGCGAGGACGAGCCCCATCGTCACGGGGGTGAGGAGGAGACGGACGACGGCGAGGAGGTTCGGGATCGACATTCCCGAGCGATGCTAGGACCGAACCTCAGGCCCAGCCCATCGCTCGCTCGACGGCCCGATGCCAGTCCCGAAGCAGGGCCGCACGTCGGGCGGGATCCATCCGGGGCTCGTAGCGGCGCGCCGGGCGCCAGCGGGCTCGGAGGTCGTCGAATCCCTCCCAGACGCCCACGGCGAGGCCGGCGGCGTGGGCCGCGCCGAGGACCGTGGTCTCGGTGACCTCGGGGACGACGACGGGCAGGTCGAGGACGTCGGCCTGGAAGGCCATGAGCAGGTCGTTGCGGACCATCCCGCCGTCCACCCGGAGCTCCTCGAGGCGGAACCCGGCGTCCTCCACCATCGCCTCGAGGACGTCGCGGGTCTGGTAGGCGGTGGCCTCGAGCACGGCCCGGGCGAGATGGTGGCGGTTCGCGTACCGGGTGAGCCCGACGATGACGCCCCGGGCGTCGTCGCGCCACCAGGGCGCGAAGAGGCCCGAGAAGGCGGGCACGAAGTAGACGCCGCCGTTGTCGTCGACCGCCCGGGCGAGGGCTTCGATCTCGGGGGCGTCGTCGATGAGGCCGAGGTTGTCGCGCAGCCACTGCACCGCGGCGCCGGCGATCGCCACGGAGCCTTCGAGGGCGTACCGGGCGGGTTCCCCGGCGACCTGGTAGGCGACGGTGGTGAGGAGCCCGTGGTCGGAGGGGACGATCCGTTCGCCGGTGTTGAGGAGGAGGAAGCACCCGGTCCCGTAGGTGTTCTTCGCCGCGCCGGCCTCGAAGCCGGCCTGGCCGAAGAGGGCCGCCTGCTGGTCGCCGAGGATCCCGGCGAGGGGGACGCCCTCGAGGGGAGGCCCGCACTCGGCCACCACCCCGACGGAGGGGACGATCTCGGGGAGGCGGTGGAGGGGAACCTGGAGGATCGCGGCGACCTCGGGGTCCCACGCCAGGGTCTCGAGGTTCATGAGCAGGGTCCTCGAGGCGTTCGTGACGTCGGTGACGAACCGGCCCGTGAGCTTCCACGCCAGCCAGGCGTCGATGGTCCCGAAGGCGAGGCCGGGGAGGTCGGCGAGTTCGTCGTGTTCGTCGAGCAGGTGCCGGATCTTCGGACCGGAGAAGTAGGTGGCCACCGGCAGGCCCGAGATCTCCCGGATGCGCTCCCCGTGGGCGGCCGCCAGGATCCGGACCCGCTCCGCGGTGCGGGTGTCCTGCCAGACGATCGCGTTGCCGAAGGGGTCGCCGGTCTCCCGGGACCAGGCCACGACGGTCTCTCGCTGGTTCGTGATCCCGACCGCGGCGAGGTCCCGGGGGGCGAGCCGGGCCGCGGCGAGGGCCTCCTCGATCACCGCGACGGTGTGGGCCCAGATCTCGGCGGCGTCGTGTTCGACCCAACCGGGCCGGGGGAAGATCTGGCGGTGTTCCCGCCGGGCCATCGCCACGACCGCGCCGGTCTCGTCCACGACGACGAACCGGGTGCTCGTCGTCCCCTGGTCGATGGCCCCGACGTACCTCATGGAACCGCCTCCTCCCTCCGGGCGTTGAGCTCCCCGGCCCGCCGCCTCGCCGCCTCACCGCCGTCGACGACGAAGACCGCGGCCACCTCGGCGGCGTCGTCGACGACGAGGTCGACCACCCGTCGTTCGGCCTTCGAGAACCGGGAGAGGACGTAGTCGGCCGGGTCCATGCGGGCGGGGGGGCGCCCCACGCCGATCTTCAGGCGCCAGAACTCGTCGGTGCCCACGGCGCCGATGATGGAACGCACCCCGTTGTTGCCGCCCGACGACCCCCCGAACCGCACCCGGAGCTTCCCGAAGGGCAGGTCGATGTCGTCGTGGACGACGAGGAGGTCGGCGCATCCCACCCGGTAGTAGCGGACGAGCCCGGAGACGGCCCCGCCCGACTCGTTCATGAAGGTGCCGGGGAGCGCGAGGACCGCCCGGACCTCGTCGACGCGGCCCTCGGCGACCTCGGCCCGGATCCGGCCGGGGGCCCGGCGGAAGGACCAGCCGAGCTCTGCGGCGAGCCGCTCGACCGCCTCGGCGCCGACGTTGTGACGGGTGCCCTCGTAGCGGGCCCCCGGATTGCGGAGCCCGACGACGAGGCGCACCTCACCCCTCGTCGCCGTCGGCGGCCT
>DRQR01000221.1 GCA_011371355.1 Actinomycetota bacterium | reverse complement strand
GCGCGTCGTCGCCGAGCTCGCCGACGCCGAGCTCGTCCCCCGCCTCGACGAGATCGCCGAGCGTCTCGCCAGGGTCCTCGCCGAACGGATCCGGATCCGCATCGAGGTGGATCTCCGGGAGCCGGGGACCCTGCCCCGGCAGGAGGTGGGGAAGGCGAGGCGGGTCTTCTTCCAGGACGGGGACGAGGCACCCTTCGGATGACGAGGGCGTCCCTCAGAGGTGCTCGGTGCCCTTGATGCTCCAGATCTCGGGGAGGCCCCGATACCGTTCGGCGTAGTCGATCCCGTAGCCCACGACGAACCCCGGCGGCGCCCACAGTCCCATGTAGTCCGGCGGGGCGCTGCCCTCCCTGACGAGGAGCGCGCAGGTCTGGACCCGGGCGGCGTGACCCGCCTCGATGCGTTTGCGGACCACCTCGAGGGTCAGGCCGGTGTCGAGGATGTCCTCGACGATGATCACGTCCCGGCCGGTGACGTCGGTCTCGATGTCCTTGGTGATCTCGACGGCCCCCGAGGTGGTCATGCCGGCTCCGTAGGACCGGGCCCGGAGGAAGTCGACCTCGGCCTCGACGGTGAGGGCGCGGACGAGATCGGCGAGGAAGACGAAGGAGCCCCGCAGGATCCCCACGAGGAGGAGGTCGCCTTCGGGATGGTCCCGGGAGATGTCCTCGGCGATGCGGGCGACGGCCTCGGCGATCTCGTCTCGGGAGAAGCGAGGTTCGAGTTCCATGGCGTCGATGGTAGGTCGTCGCGAATCGGCCGTCACCACCTACACTGACGAGCGGAAGGCATCCAGGGGGTTCGACATGGGCTGGTTCGGCAAGGACCCGGCGCCCGAGGCCCCGGGGCGGTTCGAGCTCCGGGCGTACCGGGAGCCGGCGGTGGAGCCCGGGGTCCCGTTCCCGGGTACGCAGGAGACCCTCGTCGGCGTCTACGACACCGAGGCCGAGGCGGTCGCGGTGGGCCGCGAGCTGTGGCGGGAGTTCCGGGCGTCGGGCTCGAAGGACGTCGCCTGGTGGGTGGTTCGCGGGGAAGGCGAGGACCTCGCCCGGTGGATCGCCGACAGCGCGAGTCCCAGGGAGCGGGTCCTCGACCTGCGCACCCGCACCCTCGTCGAGATCGACTGAGCGGTGGAGGCCTGGGCGCGGGAGGTCGTCGACCTCCATCGCGAGTTCGCGGCGCTCTTCCGGGGCGACCACGACGACCTCGCCCGGCTCGAGGCGGCCCTCGCTCCCGAGTTCCGCATGATCGGTCCCGACGGGATCGTTCGCGACCGAGCGGCGACGATCGAGGCGGTGGCCGGCCTCGTCGGCCGGCGGCCCGTCGACATCGAGATCCACGACCCGCGACTCGTGGCGGCCGGCCCGCCCCTCGTCGGCACCTACGAGGAGTGGCATCGGGAGCCCGGGGGACCGTGGACCGGGCGGGTCACGACCGCGGTGTTCGATCCCTGCCCGGTGGGGCCCGGAACCCCGCACGGCTACCGCTGGCTGCTCGTCCACGAGACCTGGCTCGCCCTCGACTGAGGGATCGGGATCCGGCCGTATCCTGATCCCTCCCGACGCGGAGGCCCCGTGCAGACCGTACCCCAGCGAGTGTTGGAGAACGCCCGGCGGATCCCCGACGCGCCCGCCTTCTCGACCCGAGAGGGCGGGCGGTGGGTGCCCTCGACGTGGGGGGCCTACGGTCGGGCCGTCGAGCGGTTCGCCCGAGCCCTCGTCGCCACCGGGGTGCATCGAGGCGACGTCGTGGCGATCCTCGCCCGCAACCGGCCCGACTGGGTGGTCGCCGACGTGGCCGCGATGGCCGTGGGGGCGCTCCCGGCCGGCATCTACCCGACGAACTCCGCCGAGGAGGTCGCCTACGTCCTCGACCATTCGGGAGCTCGGGTCGTGGTCGTCGACGATCGACGACAGTGGGAGAAGGTGGCTCGGATCCGCGCCGAGCTCGACCAGGAGCTCGTCGTCGTCGGGATGCGGGGTCTCGCCGTCGACGATCCGGGCTTCGTCCCCTGGGAGGCCTTCACGGCGCGGCACGACTCGGCGCCCGCGGGGAGCCTCTCGGAGCGCCTGGCGGCCCTCGGCCCGTCGGACCCGGCGACGCTCATCTACACCTCGGGGACGACGGGGGCTCCGAAGGCCGTCGTCCTCACCCACGACAACCTCGCCTTCACCGCGACCTCGGCGGTGGAGCTCTACGGGATCCGCACCACCGACCTCACCGTCTCGTACCTGCCCCTCTCCCACATCGCCGAGCAGCTCTTCACGATCCACGTTCCCGCCTTCGTCGGGTTCCCGGTGGCCTTCGCTCGCTCGATCGAGCGGCTCCGGGCCGACCTCGTCGAGGTCCGGCCGACGGTCTTCTTCGGCGTCCCGCGAGTGTGGGAGAACATCGAACGGGGCATCCGCAGGGAGCTGCGATCCCTCGATGCCCGTAGGACGAGACTCGTCGGCTGGGCTCGGGAGGTGGGTCGCCGGGTGGCGGCCCGCCGCAACGCGGGGGCGGAGCTCGGTCGGCGCCTCGGGGCGGAGTACGAGCTGGCGAAGCGGCTGGTCTTCGATCGGCTCAAGGCCCGTCTGGGATTCGATCGCCTCCGGCTCGCGATCACCTCGGCGGCGCCGATCAGCCCCGAGGTCCTCGAGTTCCTCGCCGAGTTCGACGTCGTCGTCCACGAGGTGTACGGCCAGTCGGAGTCCACGGGCCCGACGACGGCGAACGTCCCCGGGGCGACGCGGTTCGGCACGGTGGGGAGACCCTGGCCGGGAACCGAGGTGGTCGTCGCCGACGACGGGGAGATCCTCAGCCGGGGCCGGAACGTCTTCGCCGGCTACCTCCACGACGCCGAGGCGACGCGGAGCACCTTGGCGGACGGCTGGCTCCATTCGGGGGATCTCGGGGCCTTCGACGAGGAGGGGTACCTCGTGGTCACCGGTCGGAAGAAGGAGATCATCGTGACCTCGGGAGGCAAGAACGTCTCGCCGAAGGCCATCGAGACCCTCTTGCAGCGCCATCCGGTCATCGCCGAGGCCATGGTCGTCGGCGACGGTCGTGACTACCTCGCCGCGCTCGTCGTGCCCGATCCCCGGGAGGCGGGCGGCGACCTCGACGCGGCGATCCGTCGGGCCGTCGACGAGGTGAACCGGCGGGTCGCGGTGCCCGAGCGGATCCGCCGCTACCGGGTGCTCGACCGCCCCTTCAGCGTCGAGGCGGGGGAGCTCACCCCGACCCTGAAGCTGCGGAGATCGGTCATCGCCGAGCGGTACGCGGCCGAGATCGCCGAGCTCTATCCGGGGCCGGGGTAGGTCGGATCGCTCCGGTACCATCGGGGCGATGGGCGACACCGTGATCACGATCACCGACGCGGCCCTGGGTCAGATCCTCGAGTTGCGGGCCGCCGAGGACTTCGAGGATCTCCACCTCGGGCTGCGCATCGTGGGGACCTCGCCCCAGGGTTTCGCCTACGAGACGGCCTTCCTCCGTCCCGAAGACGTGGGCGCCGACGACCACGTCGAGTGGCACGGGGAGCTCCCGGTGGCGATCCCGCCCGAGTCGGTCGAGGATCTCCGGGGCGCGGTCCTCGACCTCGTCGAGGGGGGCCTCGTGATCCGCAACCCGAACGTGCCGCGGACGCCGAGCATCGTCGGCGACCAGCCGCCCCTCGACCTCGAGGGGACGGTGGAGGAGCGCATCCGCCGGCTCCTCCACGAGCGCATCAACCCCGCGATCGCCGCCCACGGCGGGATCGCCAACCTCGTGGCGGTGGAGGGCTCGAAGGCGCTCCTCGAGCTCGGAGGCGGATGCCAGGGGTGTGGGCTGGCGGCGATCACCCTCCGGCAGGGGATCGAGGCCGCGATCGTCGAGGCGATCCCCGAGATCACCGAGGTCGTGGACGTCACCGACCATTCGCTTGGCGCGAACCCCTACTACGTCTGAACGCGAGGAGAGGACCGGGTAGGGGGCGGTCCTCTCCTCTCGGCGATGGGACGGACCAGGCGAGCCGATCCTGGGATCGGCCGGGTTCGGGCAGCCGTGCGCAGCGGCGTGGAGGGCATCCGCCCCATCGATTCTCGCTGTTCTCGCGTCGTCGGTGGGTACCTCGCTACTTGTCGTGCTGGAGGGCCTTGCGCATCGCCGAGGCGGCGGCGAGCGCCTCTTTGCCGGCGTCTTCCCCGATGCGGGGGAGCTTGGCGGAGCGGCGGGAGTAGAAGGAGCCCCGCTTGCCGCCCGTGGGCTCCGCCGTGGGTTCCTCGGCAGCCTCGTCCTCGGAGAGGGCCTCGGGGTCGGCGGCCGGGACGGGGCCGACCTCCTCGAGCTCCGGGGTGGGTTCGGGAGCCGCCGGTTCGGCCTCGACGGGAGAGGTGAGCTCCGCGGTCTCGGCCGCCGGCGGGGTGACGACGACCGGAACGTCGAGGGGTTCGGGGTTCGTGGCGGCGAACCGGGACTTCTTCGGTTCGGGGCTCGGCGGCGCGACGTGCTTGGGCTCGTAGTCGGTGGGTTCGGCGAGTTCGGCACGACGCTGCTCGATGACGAGCGTGAGCTCGTCTGCCTGCCGCTGGAGGTCGGCGACGTGCATCCGGAGGCCCTCGATGTGGGCCTCGAGCTCTCGGGTCTCCGCGGAGCGGTCGGCGGCGTCCTCGACCTCCTGCTGGGCGGCGCGGAGGATCTCGAGGGCCTCGGCCCGGGCGGCGGCGAGGATGCTCGCGGCCTCCTCCTCGGCGTCGGCGAGGAGCGACGAGGTGTCGAGGGCGGCGGCTTTGGCGTCGGCGAGTTCGTTGCGGAGGCGTTCGATCTCGGTTCGGGCGTGTTCGAGTTCCTCGGTGAGGTCGGGGGTGTCGAGGGCGGCGGCTTTGGCGTCGGCGAGTTCGTTGCGGAGGCGTTCGATCTCGGCTCGGGCCTGTTCGAGTTCCTCGGTGAGGTCGGGGCCGGCGGTGGCCTCGGCGTCCGCGAGCTGGGTCTCGAGCTCGGCGATCCTCGCCCTCGCCGCCTCGAGGGCCTCCACCGCGTCGGCGTCGCCGAGCGAGGCTCGGAGCTTGTCGGCTTCCGCCTGGGCGTCGGCGATGAGCTGGTCGGCGTCCTGACGGGCCTCGGTGACGAGCCGGAAGGCCTCGAACTGGGCCTGGGAGCGGATCTTGTCGGCCTCGGCGGTTGCCTCGTCGAGCTTCTCCTGTGCTGCGGCGATCATCTGTTCCTTCGTCTTCGTCGCGGCGACGAGGGTGAGATGGATCGCCTCCTCCCGTTCCTTGAACTCGGCGACGAGCTCCTCGAGCTCGGCGATCTTCCGGTTCGCCTCGG
>DRQR01000220.1 GCA_011371355.1 Actinomycetota bacterium | reverse complement strand
CCTCGGCCGTCGAAGACGATCGGGCGACCCGGGGTCCCCGACGTCGTGATCTGGAACGGCGCGTACGTTCCGGGGGCGAGGAGGAAGACGTCGCCGGGCCGGGCCGCGTCGGCGGCGGCCTGGAGTCCTCGGAAGGGGTCGGCCTCGGTCCCGCGGCCTCCGCCGGTGCCGGGGACGACGTACCGGAGGGTGCCGGTGGGGTCGAGGTCGGGCTCCGGGCGGGTGGCGGCGACGACGGTCCGAGTCGTGCCGCCCCCGTCGGGGTCGGTGAGGGTGAGGCGCAGCTCATAGGTGGTGCCAGGTTCGAGGAAGAGGGCGGATGCGCCCCAGGAGTCGATGCCGAGGGGACCGTCGTGGACGTAGAGCCACGGATAGGCCCGGATCGCCGGGGCTCCCGCCCGCCAGGTCGTGGCGCCGAGGGGACGGAACTCGAGGGTCATCGTCGAATCGAGGTCGGCGTCGCCCGTCACGAACCAGACGACCCCGAGGTGCTCGAAGGTCGCGTCGACCCGGATCTCGCCGGGGACGATCGCCTCACCGGCGGCGACCGCGGGCCCGCCGGGGCTTACCGCGGCGACGACGGCGACGACGAGGAGGACCCGTCGGATCACGACGACTCCCGGGTCGGGAACGTCACCAGCCTACGTCGTCAGGGAATGACGTGGACGACCGTGCCGAGGTCGGCCCATTCGTAGAGGGCCTCGGCCTTGTGGTCGGCCTGGCGGACGCAGCCGCCGGAGCGGAAGGTCCCGAGCTCCGCCTCGGTCTGGAGGGGCCGGCCGTCGGGCCACCGGGGCAGGGAGTGGAACCCGTACGACCAGCGGTTCCCGAAGGTGCCGGGACGGACGAACCGCACCATGTGCTTCATGGTGATCCCCCCATACGGTGCCCGGGCGTTCACCGACTTCGAGAACACCCGGTAGGTGCCGAGGAGGGGGATGCCCTTCCGGCCCGAGACGAGGTAGGTGTCGACGAGCCGCTCGTTTTCGTCGATGAGCCAGACCCGCTGCTGACCGTTCGAGTAGATGATCCGCTTGCCCGAGCCGACGTCGGGATAGGGAGGCGGGGGCGGCGGCGGCTCGTCGCCGCCGGGAAGTGGTCCGAACTCCCCGGCGATGGGGATGGTCCTCGCCGAACCGTACTGGAGCTCGCCGTCGGGGAGCCCGAAGGTGCCGGTGCCGGGGCGGAACGCCACCGGCAGGTCGGCGCCGGCGACCCGAAGGGCGATCACCCGGTCGTCGCGAGTCCCGAGCTCGAGGCTACGAGTCGCCACGCCGGGCCCGAGACGATCGAAGAGGTACGCGGTGCCGGTGCCGGGCCGGTAGAGGCCCACGGTGTCGACGCCGTCGCCGTCGAAGTCCCCGACGAAGGGCACGTCGCCGGGGTTGCCGAGGAGGAAGGAGAAGTCCGCCGCGCCGAGCCCTCGGCCGTCGCTGCCGAGACGGTCGATGACGTAGACCCGGTTCTCCGACGGGCGCCACACCGACACGGTGTCGCAGCCGTCACCGTCGAAGTCTCCCACGAGGGGTACGTCGCCGGGATTCCCGAAGAAGAAGCGGACGTCGGCGACGCCCTGGGTGTTCGAGTTGCGGAGGTACACGTACCCGTCCGAGCGGCGATACAGGCCGGGGGTCTCCACCCCGTCGCAGTCCCAGTCCCCCACGAAGGGCAGGTCGCCGGGATTGCCGTAGTAGAACCTGGTCGTCTCGCCGGTCGCCGGATCGCGGAGGTACCACTCGCCCGTCCGCTCGTCGACGACCCCGACGCCGTCGGCGGCGAAGGCCGGACCGGCGAAGAGCACGGCGGCGGCGAAGGCCGCGGCGACCGCGGCGACGGCGTGGCGGATCTGCATCGTTTCCTCCTCCCTCCGGCGGGATTCGGTCATGGTATCGGCCCGTTCCCGGGCCGACTGAACTCAAGCGGCGAGGGGCAAGACGTAGCGCCAGACGGCGAACACGTGGAGGGCGCTGGCGACGACGACGAGGACGTGGAAGGCCTCGTGGTAGGAGAAGACGCGCGGCCACAGGCGAGGCCGGTTCGTGACGAGGAAGACCATCCCGACGGTGTAGAGGATGCCGCCCGCGGCGACGACGAGGAGCCCGGTGGGATCGAGGACCTGGAGGAGCGGCCAGGCGAAGAACGCGCCGGTCCATCCCAAGGCCGTCGACAGCGCCACGGAGAATCCACCGGGGAAGGAGGGGAAGAAGGCCTTCTGCACGATGCCGGCGGCCGCGATTCCCCAGACGAGCCCGAGGACGATCCACCGGAGCGGCGGGGTGAAGGCGACGAGGGCGAAGGGGGTGTAGGTGCCGGCGATGAGGACGTAGATCATCGAATGGTCGAGCCGCTGCATCCGTCGTTTCGCCCGTTGCGACCACGGCACCGAGTGGTAGAGGGAGCTCGTCGCATAGAGCCCGACGAGGGCGATGCCGAAGACGAGCACACCGATCTTCGCCGGGAGGGAGGGGGCGTGTCGGAACAAGAGCACGGCGACGACGACGCTGGCGAGCGCCGCGGCCCCATGGAGGAACCCCCGCACGGGGTGCTGCATCTTCCCGAGGGTCCAGCGTGGGGGTTGCACGTCGGCAGCGTACCCGGAGTCGGTGTTCATGGTCGTCCCGTCGGCACGACGCCGGGATCCTCGAGCGCGACGACGGGGAGCGCCGCGGCGCTCCCCGTCGGTCGGGACGGTTCAGGCGCGGCGGGTGCGCTTGATCCCGGCGGCCTTGAGCACCGAGGCGGGCACTCCCGCCTCCCGCCAGGCCGCATAGGTGATGCCCTTCCGCTCCGAGTAGCCGGCGGCGTACTCGACGAAGCCCTTCTCGAGTTCGGCGAGGTCGTCGGAGGCCTGGGCGGCGTCGAGGGCGGCCATGGCGTCGAGCCGGGCCTGGATGAGCTCGACGCGCCGGAGGGGGTCGGCCTCCCCTCGGATCCGCTCGTCGAGCTGGGCGATCTTCTCCTGGAGTCGGGCCGGGTCGACGGGACGGCCGCGGCGCTTCGGGGTGGCGAGGGCCTGCAAATAGGCCTTGATGGCCCGGGCCGCTCTCCGCCCTTCGGCGAGCGCCTCCTTGTGGGCTTTCGACATCGCCATGGATCACTCCTCTCTCGGCTTGCTGGGCCGTGGGACGATGGTTTTCGGCCACCCTAGCGGCGTGCGGATTCCTTCGATCCCGACGGCGTGACTCGGCGATCTCCGGGGGCGTCCTAGGATGACGACATGCCCGGGCGCTCGGCGTTCTCCCGTCCGCTCTATCGTCTCTACGAGGACCGGCTCGTCGCCTCCCTCGACCGGGACGCCCTTCCCCGTCACATCGGGGTCATCCACGACGGTCATCGCCGCTACGCCCGCGCCGAGGGACTGCCGAACTACGCCGCCTCGTATCGGGCCGGGATGGAGAAGTTCGTGGAGTTCCTCGGGTGGACCGACGAGCTCGAGATCGAGGCGGTCACCTGCTGGCTGCTGTCGAAGGAGAACCTCGCCAGGCCCGCCGAGGAACTCGAACCGTACTACGCCGTCCTCGAGGGACTCTTTCGGCGACTCCCCGCCGAGCTCGATGGCCGCGACGTGTCGGTTCGGTTCATCGGCAGCCTCGACCTGTTGCCGAGCGGCCTCGTGGAGGCGGCGAAGGAGCTCGAGGACGCCCGGCGGGCAGGGCGGCGTCGGCTGACCATCGCCCTCGCCTACGGGGGACGCCAGGAGATCGTCGACGCGGTACGCGACCTCGTCCGCCGCCTCGTCGACGAGGGCGTCGCCGCGCACGAGCTCGTCGATCGGATCGACGCCGAGGGGATCGCGGCGAACCTCTACACGGCCGACCTGCCCGACCCCGACCTCGTCATCCGGACGAGCGGGGAGGCTCGGCTCTCCGGGTTCCTGCTCTGGCAGTCGGCCTACGCCGAGTACTCCTTCGTCGACGTCTACTGGCCCGCCTTCCGGCGGGTCGATTTCCTCCGTTCGCTGCGGGACTACACCCGTCGGGAGCGCCGCTACGGCCGCTGATCAGGTGATCCGGCGATAGGCCCGGACCGCCGGCGGGACGAAGACCACGAGGATCGCGATCGCCCACGCCAGGGCCGTGAGGACGTCGCCGGCGACGGTGTGGCCGGCGGGCAGCGCCCCTCGGCCGAGGACGAGGCCCCGGATGGCGTTCGTCGTCGCCGTCACCGGCTGGTGATCGGCGAAGGCCCGGAGCCACGACGGCATCGTGGCGGTGGGCACGAAGACCGAGCTGGCGAACACGAGGGGGAACACCGGGATGAACACCGCCGACTGGACCGCCTCGGGATTCTTCACGGTGAGCCCGACGAGGGCCATGACCCACGACATCGAGAAGCTGAAGGCCAGCGCCACCGCGACGCCGCCGAGCATGCCGAAGACGTTCGTCTGCCAGCGGAACCCGATGAGGAGCCCCACGACGAGCATGAGGGTGATCACCGCCCCGTTTCGGATCACGTCGGCGACGGTCCTGCCCGCCAGCACCGCGGCCCGTGCCATCGGCAGGGAGCGGAATCGGTCGATGACGCCCTTCGAGAGGTCCTCGGTGAGTCCGAGGGCGGTCTGTCCGGAGCCGAAGGCGGCGACCTGGACGAGGAGCCCGGGGATGAGCCAGTTGAGGTACTCGCCGTCGGCGGCCGGAGGGAGGGCGCGACCGATGGCGCCCCCGAAGACGTAGTTGAAGAGCAGGAGGAACATCACCGGCTGTACGGTGGCGAAGAGGAGGAGCTGGGGGAGTCGGACGTTTCGGAGGAGGTTGCGTCGGACGATGACCGCGGTGTCTCGCGCGGCTCGGAAGGGAGCTGCCGTGGGAGTCATCGGGTCCTCCTTCCGAAGATGCCACGTCGGGCCGGGGGACCGAGCTCGGTGGCGACGGTGACTTCCTCGGCGACGTGGCCGGTGAGGGCCAGGAACACGTCGTCGAGGGTGGGTTTCCTCAGGCCGATGTCGTCGGGGACGATGCCGGCCTCGTCGAGGGCGAGGACCACCTCGGTGAGGCTGCGGGACCCTTCGGGCGCGGGGATGGTGATCGAGCCGCCGACGGGGTCGATCTTCGGCTCGTCGGGGCCCATCGAGGCGAGGAGCTCGAGGAGTCGGGCCCGGTCGTCGTCGCGTACCGAGATCTCGATGACCGAGCCGCCGAGGCGGGCCTTCAGCTCGTCGGGGGTTCCTTCGGAGATGACCTTGCCGTGGTCGACGACGGCGAGGCGGTCGGCGAGCCGGTCCGCCTCGTCGAGGTACTGGGTGGTGAGGAGGATCGTGGTTCCTCGGGCGACGAGGTCCTGGATGAGGAGCCAGATGTCGATCCGACTCTTCGGGTCGATGCCGGTGGTCGGCTCGTCGAGGAAGAGCACCTCGGGTTCGCCGACCATCGACGCCGCGAGGTCGAGGCGGCGCCGCATGCCGCCCGAGTAGGTGCGGACCGTGCGGTCGGCGGCGTCGTCGAGGCCGATCCGTTCGAGGAGCTCGCCGGTGCGACGCCGGGCCTCGGCGCGGTCGAGGCCGTAGAGGCGCCCGATCATCTCGACGTTCTCGCGGCCGGTGAGGTAGTCGTCGACGGCGGCGAACTGACCGGCCAGTCCGAGGTGGCGTCGGGCCTCGTGGGGCTCGGCGAGGACGTCGACGCCGGCCACCTCGGCCCGGCCCGCCTCGGGTCGCAGGAGCGTGGTGAGGACGCGGATGAGGGTCGTCTTCCCGGCGCCGTTGGGACCGAGGAGCCCGTAGATGGTTCCGGGTTCGACGCAGAGGTCGACGTCGTCGAGGGCGACGAGGTCGCCGAAGCGTTTCGTGATGGCTTCGGCGACGACGGCGGGTCGTTCGCTCACGGATCCTCCCGCGGTGGCGGAAATGCTTGAGAGTCTAAACCGTTGATAGCATCATGCAACCTGCCGGAGGAGGCTAGGATGGCGCCGGTGGACGAGATCCAGGCCGAGGTGATGGAGCTGTTTCGGCGGCTGTCGCTCGTCCTGCGGCGGAATGCCACCCGGCGCCTCGCCGACCTCGGCCTCACCCCCCCGCTGGCGATCGCCCTCCACCACCTCGACGAGCCCATCGCCATGGGCGTCCTCGCCGAGCGTCTCTCCTGCGACGCGTCCTACGTCACCGGGCTCGCCGACCGGCTCGAGGAGCTCGGTCTCGCCGAACGTCGGGTCGATCCGACCGATCGGCGGGTCAAGCAGCTCGCCCTCACGGAGGAGGGTCGTCGTTTCCGGGCCGAGGCTCGGGAACGGCTCTACGACGGCGCCGTGTTCCTCGCCGACCTCGACGCCGACGAGCTCGAGGCCTTCGCGAGGATCCTGCGCAAGATCGTCGACGCGGCCGAGCGCTCCTGACCGGGCGGGGGCGGGGTCGGGGTTCCGACCGGCCCGGGAGGAAGTCGGCGTGGGGCCGGATCCCGGGTCCCCATCGGCGGGTGCATCCCGTCGGGAGCCGCCGACCCGGTCCCGGACGAACCGGAGGCCGCCCTCGGGCGGCCTCACGGTTCGGGCTTAGACGGGAGGTTGGAAGGCATCCTGTCTGGGTAACGTATCGGCATCCGAAGCGAGAACCTTGAGGGAGAATCTCTCGTGCCGACGCCTCCCACCCCGTCGCCGGCGGTCTTGGCCCCGCTCGTCGACCATCTCCGTCGTCACGCGCTCCGCACCGACGGGCCCTTCGTCCTCGCCTCGGGAGCGGTCTCGGACTGGTATCTCGACGCCCGGCGGACGACCTTCGACGGCGAGGGAGCCCGGCTCGTCGGTGAGGCGGTGGCGAGCGTCCTCCACGACGACGTGGACGTCGTCGGGGGGATGACCATGGGGGCCGACCCGATCGCCGTGGCCACCGCGATCGTCGCCACCGGTGACGGGCGCCCTCTCCGGGCCTTCTCGGTCCGCAAGGAGCCGAAGGACCACGGGACGGGCGGCCGCCTCGTGGGTCCGGTGACCCCGGGGGACCGGGCCTGCGTCCTCGAGGACACGACGACGACGGGGGCGGCCCTCGTCGAGGCCGTCGACGCCCTCGAGGCCGCCGGGGTGCCGGTGGTCCAGGCGGTGGCCCTCGTGGATCGGAGCGGGGAGACCGTCGCCGCGCTCCTCGCCGACCGGGGCATCCCCTACCTCCCCCTCATCCGTCCCGTGGACCTGGGGATCGGGGCGTGAGGTACGTCGCCGCCGACCGGTCCCCGATCGTGTGGTTCCTCGTGGGCCTCGCCGGCGTGATGCTCCTCCTCGCGGCCCTCGAGGTGACCGTGGTCCACCGGATCACCGCCCCTCCCGAGCGGACGGACGGCGTCCTCACCCCGCGGGGCCGCGG
>DRQR01000219.1 GCA_011371355.1 Actinomycetota bacterium | reverse complement strand
CAACGATGCCCTCGACCTCGTCCTCCGCCGCCTCGGCGCGATCCTCGGACTCGTCGTCGTCGCCTTCCTCCTGATCTTCGCCGGGTTCCTCCTCCTCGTCCTACCCGGCGTCTGGGTGGCGGTCGCCCTCGTCCCCTCCCTCCCGATCCTCCTGCTCGAGGATCGCGGCGTGGGCGACGCCCTCGGCGAGTCGTTCCGGCGGATCCGGGGCTCGTGGTGGCGGACCTTCATCGTCGTGCTCGTGGTGGCCATCTTCAACTCGGTCGTCGTGCTCCCGGTGGCGACCCTGACCGGCGTGGCGCGGTTCACCGCCGACGTGGTCGTCGCCGCGGTCGTCGGGGTGGTCCAGGCGACGGTGCTCTACTCGATCTACCGGGAGGTCACCGACCGCGCCGCCGCCTGAGCGTCACCCGGCGACGGGGATCGCCGCGGCGACCTCGGTGCCGATCCTGCGGTGCCCCTCGGCGTCGGGGTGCGGCCAGCCCGCCCACCACTGGGTGCTGACCGGCACGTGGCCGAGCTCGACCCAGGTCGCCCGCCCGGCGAGGCCGCGGCGGATGACCCGGTGCAGGTCGTCGAGGGCGAGGGCCATGAGCGCCGCGCACTCCTCGCCGATCGGCGTCCATCCCGGGACGAGCCGCGTCCCGTCGATCCCGTAGTACCCCGTCCAGACCACTCGGGAGCCGGTGGCTTCGAGGGCGGCGACGGCTCGGGCGACCTCGTCGGCCAGGGCGTCCCGTCGGGCGGGGAGATCCCATCGCTCCGCGACGGCGCGGCGGCACGCCTCGGCGTCGGCCCGCTCGTCGAGGGCGAGCGCGGTGTCGCGGGTGAGGACGGTCACCACGTCGACCCAGTTCGTGGAGTTCACCCCGGCGGTCACCACCACCACGTTCCAGGTGGCCGGATCCACGAGGTCCTCGATCTCGTCGAGCTGCGGGGGATGGGACGTGCCGCAGGAGTCCGCTCCCCCGGCGAGGAGGTGCTCCACGCCGGCGCCCGGCCAGGCGACGAGGCGCAGCCGCGGACGCCAGGCCTCCCCGAGTCGCCCGGCGAGCTCGTCGACGAGGGCCCGACCGTAGGACCAGGACTCGTCGCGGCAGGTCCCCGGGAGGAGGAACGCCGCCTTGTGGTACCCCGAGGCCACCGAGTCCCCGGCGACGACGACCACCGGAGGCGGCGGGGTCTCCCCGGCGAAGGCCGGGACCCATGGCGAACGCCAGCCTCGCCCGTCGACGGCCCGGACCTCGAGGGCGTAGCGGGTGGCGGGCTCGAGGCCGAGGAACGACACCGTCGGATGTCGAGCGTCGGTCCGCCGGATCGGCCCGAGGGTGGCACGGTTCCACCGGTATTCGTAGGCGACGATTCCGTCGGCGTCGTGGGCGTCGACGACGAGCCGGGCCTCGAGGAGTCGATCCCCGGCCGACGGTGCCGCGAGCTCGGCACGGACCACGACGGGTCGCGCCCCGCCGTCGGGCAGCGGACCCTCCTGCCCCGGCCCGAGCGTGCCGAGCAGCGGGAGCGCGACGACGAGCGCGGCGACGATCACCCACGGAACGCTACCGACGGTGGGCGCTTGTCGATGCGGAGGTCACGGGACCCTCGACGTCGTCCCCGGCTCCTTCGACGTCCCCCACCGCTCGGCGAGGGTCCGGCTGAGCACGAGCCCGGCGAGGAGGATCTGGGCTTCGACGTAGAACCACACGAGGAGGAGGAACGCCGCACCGGCCACCGTCGCCGCCGAGGTCGCCGCGACCCGGTCGAGGTAGACGCCGACGCCCAGGGTCCCGAGAACGGCCATGGGGGCCGCGACGGCGGCGGCGACGACCGCGGGACGCGGCGGCACCGGAACGGAGGGCGCGAGGAGGTAGACGGCGACGAGGACGGTCGCGACGGCCGCGAGGGCGCCGAGTCTCCCGGCGACGCCGGTGAGGGATCCGATCCCCGGTACCACCGGGGCCACGAGATCGACGAAGGCCCCGAGGGCGAGGAGCACGAGCAACCCGACGGCGAGGCCGAGGATGCCCCCGAAGGCGGCGAACCGGCGCCGCAGTGCTCCGAGTGGGCCACCCCGGGGCGGAAGCTCCCAGATCTCGTCGGCGACGTCCATGAGGGCCACGACGAAGACCGTTCCCCCGAGGGCGAGGGCGGCGACGCCGAGGGGCCCGAGGGCACCGAGCCCGGAGGGCAGGGCCTCGACGACGGCGTCGGCGAGCCGGTCGGCCTCGGCACCGAGCACGGGACCGAAGACCCCCCGGAGGAAATCCCTCAGCCGCTCGGCGTCGACAACGATGGCGATGATCCCGGCGACGAGGGTGAGGGTCGGGACGAGCGCGGTGAGCCCGTAGTAGGCGAGCGCCGCGCCGAGGCGGAGCACCCGGAGCCGCCGCCAGGTGCGATATGCGGAGACGACGACGTCGACGAGATCCCCGACGATCCACCTCCCGTGGGCGCCCGCCCCAGGCTAGGGGGCCGATGCCGGCTCGGGACCGCCCCGACTCCTCGATCGCCGTCGACGGAGGGGCCGTCCCGAGGCCGGGATCGTCGGCGGGAGGGGTCCTCGGCGGCCGGGAACTCGTCGCCGGCCGGATGGGAGGCCCCGTCCCCCTATCCTCCGGGCCGTGCACGGCCTCGAACACGTCGCCTCGGGGAAGGTCCGCGAGCTCTATCGACTCGACGACGACCGGCTCGTCATCGTCGCCACCGACCGGATCTCCGCCTTCGACGTCGTCTTGGAGCCGGCGATCCCCGACAAGGGCCGGGTCCTCACCGGTCTCTCCCTCCACTGGTTCGACGTCCTCGAGACCCCTCACCACCTCCTCACCGCCGACGTCGCCGAGATCCCGGGGCTCGACGACGCGACGCGCCGGGCGTGGGCGGGGAGGGCGATGGTCGTCCGACGGGCCGAGGTGATCCCGATGGAGTGCGTGGTGCGGGGCTACCTCTACGGCTCCTCCTGGCGGGAGTACGCCGCCGGGGGTGGGCCCACGACCGAGCACCTGCCGCCCGGCCTCGAGGAGGCGAGCGAGCTGCCCGAGCCGATCTTCACCCCGGCCACGAAGGCCGCCGACGGCCACGACGAGAACCTCACCGAGGCCCAGGCACGGGCCCTCGTCGGCGACGAGCGCTACGAGGAGCTGCGCCGACGGTCCATCGACCTGTACCTGCGAGGGCGGGCCTACGCCGCCGACCGGGGCATCCTCCTCGCCGACACGAAGTTCGAGTTCGGCGTCGTCGACGGGGAGCTCGTCCTCGTCGACGAGGTCCTCACCCCCGACTCGTCCCGGTACTGGCCCGCCGAGGCGTGGAAGCCCGGCGGCACGGTCCCGTCCTTCGACAAGCAGCCGGTACGGGACTGGCTCGCCGCCCGGGACTGGGACCGCCGTCCCCCCGCCCCCCGCCTCCCCGACGAGGTCGTCGCCGACACCCGACGCCGCTACGTCGAAGCCTACGAACGCCTCGTCGGCGAGCCCTTCGAGGCGTACCTCACCCGAATGGGGGTGCGGTGAGCGAGCCCCTCCGCTTTCGGGTCCGGATCCTGCGGAAACCCGAGATCGCCGACCCCGAGGGCGCCACCACCGCGCGGGCGCTGCGCGATCTCGGTTACGACGTCGTCGAGGTCCGCTTCGGCCGGGAGATCCTCGTCGAGCTCCCACCGGGCGACGCCGACGAGGCCGAGGCGGCGGTCCACGAGATGTGCGAGCGGCTCCTCGCCAACCCGATCATCGAGGACTACGACGTGGAGCGCCTGTGAGGATCGCCGTCGCGCTGTTCCCGGGCACGAACTGCGAGCACGACGTCGAGTACGCCCTCGGGCTCCTCGGCGCGGACGTCGAGATCGTCTGGCACCGGGAAGGCGACCTCTCGGACTTCGCAGGCGTCGTGCTCCCGGGCGGCTTCGCCCACGGCGACTACCTGCGGACCGGTGCGATCGCCCGGTTCTCCCCGATCATGGACGAGGTGGCCCGCCTCGCGAAGGAAGGGCGCCCGGTCCTCGGGATCTGCAACGGCTTCCAGATCCTCTGCGAGGCCGACCTCCTCCCCGGCGCACTCATCGCGAATCGAGACCTCGACTTCATCTGCAAGCCGGTCCACGTGCGGGTCGAGACCACCGACAGCGTCCTGACCCGCCGGGCGGAGGTCGGCATGGTGCTGCGGATCCCCCTCAACTCCTACGAGGGCAACTTCGTCGCCGACGAGGCCACCCTCGACGCCCTCGAGGCTCGAGGGCGGGTCGTGCTCCGCTACTGCGATCCCGACGGGAACGTCACCGACGAGGCGAACCCGAACGGCTCGGCCCGGAACATCGCCGCGATCGCCGGCGGCGTCCACGGCAACGTCGTCGGGATCATGCCCCACCCCGAGCGGGCCGTCGAGGAGATCCTCGGCTCGGCCGACGGGCGCGTCCTCCTCGAGTCCTTCCTCGAGGCCGCCGAGGAGGCGCCGTGACCGAGCCCCTCCACCGGCGCCTCGGCATGACCGACGACGAGTACCGGAGGGTCGTCGAACTCCTCGGCCGGGAGCCCGAGGCGGCCGAGCTCGCCATGTACTCGGTGATGTGGTCCGAGCACTGCTCCTACAAGTCCTCTCGGCCGTGGCTCGGACGGCTCCCCACCGAGGCACCGTGGGTGGTCCTCGGGCCCGGGGAGAACGCCGGGGTCGTCGACATCGGCGACGGGTGGCTCGTCGCCCTCCGCATCGAGTCGCACAACCATCCCTCCTTCGTCGAGCCCTACCAGGGCGCGGCGACCGGCGTCGGCGGCATCCTCCGCGACATCTTCACGGTGGGGGCACGGCCGGTGGCGCTGTGGGACGCGCTCCGATTCGGCCCCCTCGACGAGCCCCGCAACCGGTATCTGTTCTCCGGGGTCGTCCGCGGCATCGCCGGGTACGGGAACGCCGTGGGCGTGCCGACCCTCGGCGGCGAGGTGGAGTTCCACGACCGGTTCTCGAAGAACCCCCTCGTCAACGTCATGGCCCTCGGACTCCTCCAACGGGACCGGCTCGTCACCCGAGCCGCCGCCGGAGCGGGGAACGTGGCGATCCTCCTCGGGGCCGCCACCGGTCGCGACGGCATCGGCGGCGCCTCGATCCTCGCCTCGGCGTCCTTCGACGAGGCCTCGGCGGAGAAGCGACCCTCGGTCCAGATCGGCGACCCCTTCGAGGAGAAGAAGCTCATCGAAGCCTGTCTCGAGCTCTACGACCGGGGCCTCGTCGTCGCCATCCAGGATCTCGGTGCGGCAGGGATCTCCTGCGCCGCCTCCGAGTGTGCCGCCGCCGGGGGCATGGGCATGGTCGTCGAGCTCGACGCCGTCCACCTCCGCGAGCCCGACATGACGCCCGCCGAGGTGCTCATGTCGGAGTCCCAAGAGCGCATGCTCGCGATCGTCGCACCCGAGGACGTCGACGAGGTCCTCGCCGTCGCCGACAAGTGGGAGATCGACGCCCGCCGGATCGGCGTGGTCACCACCGACCGGGACCTCGTCGTCCGCCACCGCGGCGAGGAGGTCGCCCGGATTCCGGCGGCGTCCCTCAGCGAGGACGCCCCGGCGTATCGACGACCCCGTCGCCGTCCCGCGGACCTCGACGAGATCCAGGACGACGGTCCCGTCCTCCCCGACGCCGTCGACGTCGGCGAGGCCCTCCGGCTCCTCCTCGACGACCCGGCGCTGGCTTCGAAGGCGTGGATCTACGAGCAGTACGACCACATGCTCTACCTCGGCACCGTCGTCGGGCCGGGCAACGACGGTTCGCTGTTGCGCGTCGAAGGCACCCGAAAGGGGCTCGCCGTCTCCACCGACGGGGATGCCCTCCGCTGCTTCCTCGATCCCCGACGGGGCGCGGCGCGCATCGTCCACGAAGCCGCCCTCAACGTCGCGGTCACCGGGGCGAGACCCCTGGCCGTGGTCGACAACCTCAACTTCGGCAATCCGGAGAAACCCGAGGTGATGTGGCAGTTCGTCGAGACCCTCGAGGGACTCGCCGCCGCCTGCGAGGAACTCGGCGTGCCCGTGGTGGGCGGCAACGTGTCCTTCTACAACGAGACCGACGGCGTCGACATCTACCCCACACCGGTGGTCGGAATGCTGGGTCTCTGCGACCCGATGCCCGAGCTCCCCCCTCGTCTCGACCGTGCCCGCCCGGGGATGGCCATCTGGCTCGTGGGTCCCGAACGCGGCGACGACTTCGCCGGGTCGGCCTTCGCCCGGGTCGTCCTCGACCATCGACGGGGTCGTCCCCGAGACGTCGACGGCGACGTCGGTCGCAGGGCGGTGAGCCACGCGGCTCGCCTCGCCCACCTGGCCCCGGTCCTCCACGACTGCTCCGCCGGCGGGGTGGCCGTGGCCCTCGCCGAGATCTGCATCCTCTCGGGCGTCGGCGCCGACGTCGTCGCCGACGACTGGCGGCTCCTCTTCGACGAGGCACCCCACCGCTTCCTCGTCGTCGCCGACCCCGACCTCGATCTCGAGGTCGACGACCTCCCGACGCGGCGTCTCGGCACCGTCGGGGGTGACCGGCTGGTCTTCGGCGACCTCGGCTCCCTCGACCTCGCCGAGGCGGCGACGCGGTGGCGAGCAGCCATCCCCCGCCGAGTGGGATCGGCTCGGTGATGTCCGACCCGCCGACCTGCCTCCGCCACCCGGACCGGGTCACGATGCTGTCGTGCTCCCGATGCGGAGCGCCGATCTGCGCCGAGTGCATGGTCGATGCCGCCGTCGGCCAGCTCTGTCCGGACTGCGCCGCCCCCCGCCGCGGGGACCGCCATCGGGTCGTACCCGTCGCCCGCCGGTCGTCCTTCGCCGCGGCGCCGGTGAGCTACTCGATCATCGGGATCACCTTGGCGGTGTTCCTCGCCAGCTACCTCCCGGGCCCGGTGTCGGAGTCCCTGCTGCGAGCCCTCGCCCAGGTGAACGTCCTCGTCCTCGCCGGGGAGTGGTGGCGGATCTTCACCGCGGCGCTCCTCCATGCCGGGATCACCCACGTCGGGTTCAACATGTACGCCCTCTACGTCTTCGGACCCGCCCTCGAACGCCAGGTGGGGAGCCCCGCCTTCGCCGCCCTCTACCTGGCCTGCGCCGGGGTCGGCGGCGCCGTCTCCACCCTCACCGGCCAGCCGACCCAGGTGAGCATCGGCGCCTCCGGGGCGATCTTCGGGCTCTTCGGCGCCTGGCTGTTCGTCTCGTGGAAGCTCCGCGGTTCCCCGGCCGGCAGGGTGATGCTCAACCAGCTCCTCGTCCTGCTCGCCCTCAACGTCGCCCTCGCGTTCGTGATCCCGAGGATCGACTGGCGAGCCCACGCCGGCGGCATGGCGGCGGGCCTCCTCATCGCCTTCGCCTGGTCACGCCTGGCGGTGGGACGACCTCGGGCGGTGCTCATCCGAACCGTCGTCGCCTCCGCCGTCGCCCT
>DRQR01000218.1 GCA_011371355.1 Actinomycetota bacterium | reverse complement strand
GTCGTGAAGATGACCCGCGGCATCGTCCGCAGGTCGAGCTTTCGTCCGGCGCCGCGGAGGGCGTTCTCGGCGGCGATGGTGCCCGAGGCGGCGGCGACGTAGACGAACTGGGGGAGCGTGGCCACGTCGCCGGCCGCCCACACCAACGGGTTCGACGTCGCCAGCGTGTCGTCGACGACGACGTGGCCGCGGCGGTCGGTCTCGACGCCGGCGATCTCGAGGCCGAGCTCGGCGGTGTTCGCCCTTCGCCCGGTCGCCATCAGCAGCCGGTCGGCCTCGAGGCGCACGGTCGTTCCGCGGTGTTCCACCTCGAGCCAGACGCGGTCGCCGTTCCGGCCGGCCCGCTTGGCGGTGGCGCCCTCGAGGACCGTGGCGCCCTCGGCTTCGAGGCGGCCCTTGAAGATCCCCGACAGCTCGGGCTCCTCGAAGGGTGCGATCCGGTCGAGGGCCTCGACCCAGGTGACACTCGATCCGAGGTGGGCGAAGAGCTGTCCGAGCTCGAGCCCGATGGCGTTGGCACCGACGACGATGAGCTCGCCGGGGAGCTCGGTGAGCTCGAGGGCGGTCGTCGACGTCAGGTACGGCGTGTCCTCGATCCCGTCGATGGGCGGCACCCAGGTGGACGCGCCCGTGGCGATGAGGTACCGCCGTGCGGTGATCGGCCGGCCGTCGACCTCGACCGTCGTCGGCCCGGTGAAGCGAGCGGTGCCTTCGACGAGGTCGATGCCGTAGACGTCGAGGAGGTCGACGTACTTCCTCTCCCGAAGCGCGGCGACGAGCTCGTCCTTGGAGGCGACGAGCGCCGCGAGGTCGACGTTGCCGGCGGCGGTTTCCACGCCGTCGAAGGGCGAGTGGCCGGCCCGGTGGTAGAGCTCGGCGGGAGCGAGGAGGGCCTTGGACGGCACGCAGCCGATGTTCACGCAGGTGCCGCCGATGGTTCCCTTCTCGACGATCGCCACCGTCGCTCCGAGATCCCTGGCCTCGATCGCGGCGGCGAAGGCGGCCGATCCGGAACCGATGATGAGCAGGTCGTAGTCGGCGTCGCCTTCCTCGCTCCGCTCCGAGGGCGCGCCCGTCGGTTCGGAGGACACCGAGACGATCTCGTAGTCGGTCCCCTCTAGTGCCGCCTCCGCCTCGGCGACGTCGAACGCTCCGGCGTCGGTGCCGACGGCGACGCCGCGTCGCCAGTCGACACGGAGATCCTCGAGGCCGGCGTCGGCGAGGGCCTCGCCGACGTGGCGTGCGCAGCCCTCGCAGGTCATGCCCGTGACGTCGATGGTGATCCTGGTGTGCATCGTTCGCTCCGATCGTGTCGGGGTGTTCTGGGCTTCGAGTATCCGAGAAAGGGGATCATCCGGCCTCGTCCGAGTCGCCCGAGACGATCCGGCAGGAACCGATGTCGCCCTGCGTCGACTCGAGGAATCCCCTGCCGAGGTCGAGCAGCGCCGCCACCCGGGCGTTGGCGATCGAGTACTCCACGCTTCGGCCTCGCCGCTCGCGGTGGAGGAACCCGCACCACACGAGGCAGGAGAGGTGCTGCGATACCCGGCCCTGGGAGATGCCGACGTGCGCGACGATCTCCTTCTGGGTCAGTGGGCCCTCGAGGAGGACCCGGAGGATCCGGATCCGCGTCGCGTCGCCGAGTCCCCGGAAGATCCGAGCGACGAGCTCGTCGTCGGGGAGGGGTCTCGGTCGGGGCTCGACGATGGCGGGTCGTCCCACGGGGGCTCCTTCATATTGGGAAAAACGAATCCTAGCGTCGAGCGCTCGCCCGACGCGCGTCGGGGGTCAGGGGAGCTCGGCGGTCTCGCCGGCGAGGAAGGCGCGGAGGTCGTCGGGCAGCTCCTCGGTGCGGAGCCGGCCGGGGTCGTCGGGATCGGGCCGGGCGAAGACCCGGACCTCGGAGCCCACGGCGATCTCGTCGTCGTCCCGGGAGAAGCGGTGTTCGATCGTGAAACTCCGGCCCCCGATTCGGGCCACCGTGGAGACGACGACGAGCTCGTCGTCGTAGCGGGCGGGGAGCAGGAACCGGCAGGTCGCCTCGGCGATCGGGAACCCGTAGCCTCGGGTCTCGAAGAGATCGGCGAAGGTCCCCGACGGCGACCGGAAGAGCTCGTGGGTCGCCTGGTCCATCCAGGTGTAGAAGGAGGGGTAGAAGACGATGCCGAAGGGATCCGTCTCCCCCCATCGCACCCGCAGCCGCCAGGTGCTCGTCCGTCCGCCACCCATGGCGGCATTGTCGCACGTCGGAGGAGGATCTCGGCCGTCGCCGGTCCGCGGGTAGGCTGGGACGCCTCGCGGGCGTGGAGAGGGAGGATGGCGTCACGACCCGAGATCGGGCGCCGCGTCGAGGCGGCCGGGATCGGCACGAACTACCTCGAGGCGGGCACGGCGGGACCCCCGGTGGTGTTCATCCACGGATCGGGTCCCGGCGTCTCGGCCTACGCGAACTGGCGGCTCACCCTCCCGGCGGTGGCCGACCACCTCCACGCCTACGCCCCCGACATGGCCGGCTTCGGATTCAGCGACAAGCCGGGCGGCTACGACCTGTCGCTGTGGGTACGTCAGCTCGTCGGCTTCCTCGACGCGCTCGGGCTCGAGCGGGCCTCCCTCGTGGGCAACAGCTTCGGCGGCGCCGTGGCCCTCGCCGTGGCGTCGTCCCACCCCGACCGGGTCGATCGGCTCGTCCTCATGGGCTCGGTCGGCTTGTCGTTCCCCCTCACCGAGGGACTCGATCGGGTGTGGGGATACGAGCCCTCGGTGGAGGCGATGCGCGGCCTCCTGGACCTGTTCGCCTACGACCGCGACCTCGTCACCGACGAGCTCGCCGAGGTCCGGTATCGGGCG
>DRQR01000217.1 GCA_011371355.1 Actinomycetota bacterium | reverse complement strand
GTTCGTGATCCCCGACCACTGGGGATCCTCGAAGGCCGCCTCGTGGGGTTCGTAGGCGACGTTCGCCCACACGAGGGAGCCGCCTCCGACCCCGACCCCCGACAGGGCCATCACCCGACCGAGGAAGCTCAACCGTTGGATGCCGCGCAGTCCGAGGCGGGGCATCCACAGGAACCGGCGGAGCTGCCACGACGATCGGGGCAGCTCCGCGTCGGACCAGCGTCGGCCGGCCTCGAGGACGCAGACCCGATAGCCCTTCTCCGCCAGGCGGAGGGCGGTGACGCTCCCCCCGAAGCCGGAGCCGACGACGGCGACGTCGTAGTCGAATCCCTCCGGGGCACCACCGGTCCGGGCGCGTGCGGCGTCGCCGGGCTCAGGGGGCATCGGCGAGCCAGTCGGTGTGGAAGGCCTCGCCGCGCGGCCGATCGATCCGCTCGTAGGTGTGGGCTCCGAAGGCGTCCCGCTGGGCCTGGATGAGGTTCGCGGGGAGCCGGGCGGATCGGTAGGCGTCGTAGAAGCCGAGGGCGGAGGCCATGGCGGGCACCGGGATCCCCGCGGCCACGGCGGCGGCGACGACCCGACGCCAGCCCGGACCGGCGCGGCGGAGCTCGTCGGCGACGCCGGGATCGAGGACGAGGCTGGGGAGCTCGGGGTCGTCGGCGAAGGCCGCCATGATGTCGCCGAGGAGGCGGGAGCGGATGATGCAGCCCGCCCGCCACAAGGAGGCGACCGTGGCGAGGTCGAGGTCCCAGCCGTAGGCGTCGGAGGCCGAGGCCAAGAGCATGAAGCCCTGGGCGTAGGAGACGATCCGGGCGGCGTGGAGGGCGTCGTGGAGGTCGTCGACGACCGAGGCGGGCACCGTCGAACCCTCCGGGCCGGCGAGTCGCTCGGCGGCGACGAGGCGATCCTCTCGGCGGGCCGACACGAACCGGGCGTACACCGCCTCGGCGATGAGGGAGACCGGCTCGGCCTCCTCCATCGACGCCACGACCGTCCATCGGCCCGTCCCCTTCTGCTCGGCCACGTCGAGGATCCGGTCGACGAGCGGCGTCCCGTCGTCGTCGG
This sequence comes from Actinomycetota bacterium, assembly GCA_011371355.1. Taxonomy (GTDB): domain Bacteria; phylum Actinomycetota; class Acidimicrobiia; order Spongiisociales; family UBA5794; genus DRQR01. The sequence goes on along the minus strand of DRQR01000217.1, from coordinate 23,340 downwards.
TGACCCCGAGCACCGTCACGGTGAGGTCGACGAGGAACGACGCGAGCTTCCCGGTGCGCCAGCGCCCGAAGACCGCCCGCGCCTCGTCGACGGTCATCCCGACCCCTCGCCGGAGCAGGTCGTAGGCCTCGGCGATCACCTGCATGTCGCCGTACTCGATGCCGTTGTGGACCATCTTCACGTAGTGGCCCACGCCCCCGGGTCCGAGCCACTCGCAGCAGGGCGTCCCGTCGTCGGCCTTCGCCGCGACGTCCTCGAGCATGGTCTCGACGAGCGGCCAGGCCTCGGGATGGCCGCCGGGCATGAGGGAGGGCCCGTGACGGGCGCCGTCGGCACCGCCCGACACCCCCATCCCCACGAATCGAAGGCCGGCCTCGGCGAGGCGGTCGCAACGGCGGGCGGTGTCTCGATGGTGCGAGTTGCCGCCGTCGATGATCACGTCGCCGGGATCGAGGAGGGGCGTCAGGGCGTCGAGCTGGGCATCGACGGGCCGGCCCGCGGGGACCATGAGGAGGACGACCCGGGGGGTTCGGAGGACGCCGACGAGCTCGGGGAGCGTGTCGGTCCCGACGATCGTGGTGCCGGCGGCGGGACCGGCGAGGAACTCCCGGGTCCGCTCCGACGTCCGGTTCCACACCGCCACCCGGTAGCCGTGGTCGGCGAAGTTGAGGGCGAGGTTCGCGCCCATCACCCCGAGGCCGACGATGCCGAGATCCGCAGCGGTCATGGTGGGGAACCTAGCGCCTCTCCTCACCCGGCCGGCTCGGGGAGCGTCGCTCCGTAGAGCCACGGCTCGAGGAACGAGGCGAGGTCGCGGCCGGCGATCTCGGAGGCGACGGCGACGAAGTCGTCGGTCGTCGCGTTCGCACCGCCGTGGCGCTCGACGTGGCGCCGCAGCACGGCGAAGAACCGATCGTCGCCGAGCTCGTCGCGGAGGGCGGCGAGGGCGAGCGCGCCCCGCTCGTAGACGGAGAGGCCGAAGAGGTCCTCGACCGTGGGGACGGCCGGCGGGGGAGGGGCCAGCTCGGCGACGAGACGAGCCCGCTCCCGGAGCTCGTCCTCGTAGGCGGTCCGGCCCCGGGTGTGCTCGAGCCACAGGAGCTCCCCGAAGGTGGCGAAGCCCTCGCTGAGCCAGAGGTCGGACCAGCGGGCCGGGGTGACGTGGTTCCCGAACCACTGGTGGACGACCTCGTGGGCCATGACGGACTCGAAGACCGGCGCCTCGACGATCGCCTCGTCGAAGATCGACAGCGTCTGGGTCTCGAGGGCGTGGCCGAAGCCGTCGACCACCGCGATGCCGTATTCGTCGAAGGGATACGGACCGAACCGCTCGGCGAAGAAGGCGAGCTGCTCGCCGATCCCGGTCAGCTCCGGGGGTGGGGAGGAGGCGAGCTTCGGGGGGAGGACGTGTCTGAGGGCGATCCCGTCCGGGCCCGTCCCGAGGTCGACGAGCTCACGGCGGGCGGAGACGACGACGGTGGCGAGGTAGGTCGCCATGGGGTCGTCCTCCTCCCAGCGGAACACGGTGGTCCCTGCGTCGTCGCGACGATCCAAGAGGCTTCCGTTCGCCGCGGCGATCCAGCCGTCGGGCACTCGGATCGTGAACGAGAACGTCGCCTTGTCGGAGGGATGGTCGTTGCCCGGGAACCAGGAGTGGGCGGCGTCGGGTTCGGCCGCCACGAACCGGGTGCCCGACGGCCCCTCGAACCAGCCGATCGGGAAGGGGAGCGCCTCCGTCGGGACCGGGTCGGGCGTTCCCCGGTAGTCGACCACCACCTCGAACTCGGCACCCTCGGGGATCGGCGTCGCGGGCTCGACGACGAGCTCCTCGCCGCGGTGGGCGAAGGGCGCCGGCGCCCCATCGACCCGGACGCCCGACACCGTCGGGCCTCCGAAGTCGAGGTGGAAGCGTCGGAGCCCGGCCGTCGCCGTGGCGGTGATCGTGGCGGTGCCGACGAGCTCGGCGCCGGTGAGGTCGAGGTCGAGGTCGTAGCGGGCGACGTCGTAGCCGGCGTTGCCGAGGCCGGGGAAGAGGGGGTCGTCGAGGGAGCCGAGGTCCTCGGGGATCGTCGGTGCGGTGGACGTGGACGACGGGGAGACCATCGGCGGGGGAGCGGGGTCGCCACAGCCGATCGCGACCAGGGCGAGCAGGGCCACGAGGCGCCGGAGGGGGTGGCTCGGCACGGCCGCGGCGGGTCAACCCGCGGCGACGGCCGCGGCGATCGCCGTGCCCATCGCCCGGGTCCCCACCGACGGCCCCCCTCCGGCGAGGTCCGCGGTGCGGAGGCCCTCGGCGAGCACCCGGTCGACCGCGCCCTCGACGAGGTCGGCCTCCTCGGGGAGCCCGAGGGAGTAGCGGAGCGCCATCGCCGCCGACAGGATCGCCGCGATCGGGTTGGCGACGTCGCGGCCGGCGAGGTCGGGTGCCGAGCCGTGGACCGGCTCGTAGAGCCCCGGAGGCTCGTCGCCGAGGGAGGCCGACGGCAACAACCCGAGGGAGCCGGGCAGCATCGACGCCTCGTCGGTGAGGATGTCGCCGAAGAGGTTGCCGGTGACGACGACGTCGAAGTCGCGGGGACGACCGACGACGTACATCGCCATCGCGTCGACGAGGATCTCCTCGTAGTCGAGATCGTCGAACTCGGCGGTCACGGTTTCTCGGGCGACTCGGCGCCACAGCCGGGAGACCTCGAGGACGTTCGCCTTGTCGACCGAGGTGAGCTTGCCGCGCCGTTCCCGGGCCGCCCGGGCCGCGACGCGGACCACGCGGGCCACTTCCCCCGCCGTGTAGGCCATGACGTCGGAGGCCTCCGTGCCGTCGTCGGAGACGTGCTTGGCGCCGAAGTAGATCCCGCCGGTGAGCTCCCGGACGAAGAGGATGTCGACGCCCCGTACCCGCTCGGGACGGAGGGGGGAGGCGTCGAGGAAGGCGTCGAGGACCTTGATGGGGCGGAGGTTCGCGTAGAGGCCCAGCTCCCTGCGGATGCCGAGGAGCCCGTCTTCGGGTCTGATCTTCGCCGCCGGGTCGTCCCACTTCGGTCCACCCACCGCGCCGAGGAGCACGACGTCGGCGGCCCGGCACGCCTCGAGGGTGGAGGCCGGGAGGGGATCACCCGTCCGGTCGATCGCGATGCCGCCGATGAGGTGCTCTTCGAAGTGGAACCGGTGGGCACCACGCTCCGCGACCGCCTCGAGCACCCGTCGGGCCTCCCGGATCACCTCCGGGCCGATGCCGTCCCCGGGCAGCAGGACGATCCGGGCCTCCATCATCCCTCCTCGAGGGCGCCGGCTCGGGTGGCGAGCACCCGGTTGAAGGCGGCGACGAAGGCTCGGGCGGAGCCCTCGACGACGTCGGTGGATACGCCCCGTCCGGCGTAGGTCTCGGCCCCCACCTGGATGACGACGTTCACCTCGGCCATGGCGTCGGCGCCCGAGGTGAGGGGGCTCACCCGGTAGTCGACGAGTCGGGCCGGCAGGTCGAAGGCGTCCTGGAGGGCGACGAACGCGGCGTTCACCATCCCGTCGCCCTCGGCCACCCAGCTCGTCTCCTCCCCGTTGCGGCGGATCGTCACCGTCGCCGTCGGGGTCTCGTCGGAGCCGCCCTCGACGTGGATCGACACGAGCTCGGCCACGTCGGCGTGGGTCGTCGTCTCCTCGGCGACGATGGCCCGGAGCCCTTCCTCGCCGATCTCGCCCTTGCGGTCGGCGAGCTCCTTGAAGCGGCGGAAGGCCCGCTCGAAGTCCTCGTCCTCGAGGACGATGCCCATCTTCGAGAGCGCGTCGCCGAAGGCCGCCCGACCCGAGTGCTTCCCGAGGACGATCATCGACCGGTGTCCGATCGACTCGGGGTCCATGATCTCGTAGGTCTCCCGGGCCCGGAGCACGCCGTGCTGGTGGATGCCGGACTCGTGGGCGAAGGCGTTCCGGCCGACCACGGCCTTGTTGTACTGGATGGGGTAGCCGGTGAGCCGGGAGACGAGCCGGGAGGTCTCGAAGATCTGGGTGGTGTCGGCCCCGATCTCCACCTCGAAGTAGTCCTGGCGGGTCTTCACCGCCATGATGATCTCCTCGGTGGAGGTGTTCCCGGCCCGCTCCCCGATCCCGTTGATCGCCCCTTCGATCTGTCGGGCCCCCGCCTTGATCGCCGACAGGGAGTTCGCCACGGCGAGCCCCAGATCGTTGTGGCAGTGGGTGGAGACGATCACGTCCTCGTTGTCCCCGCGTACCTCGGCGTAGACCCGCTCCATGAGCGCCACGAAGTCGTCGGGGAGCGCGTAGCCGACGGTGTCGGGGATGTTGATCGTCGTCGCTCCCGCCTCGACGGCGAGTCGACACGCTTCGATCACGAAATCCGGGTCGGAGCGGGTGGCGTCCTGGGGGGAGAACTCGACGTCGTCGGTGTAGCGCCGGGCCCGTCGCACCCCCTCCTCGATCGACCGGAGGACCTCCTCGGGGGTCATCCGGAGCATCTGCTCCATGTGGATCGGGGACGTGGACATGAAGACGTGGATCCGGGCCCGCTCGGCTCCCTTCAGGGCCTCGGCGGCGGCGTCGATGTCGTCGGGGTGGGTGCGGGCGAGGCTCGCGATCACCGGTCCCCGTACCTCGTTGGCGATGCGCCGGACGGCTTCGAAGTCGCCGGGCGACGACGCCGCGAAGCCCGCTTCGATGACGTCGACCCGCAGGCGGGCGAGCTGGGTGGCGATCGCGAGCTTGTCCTCCGGAGACAGGGCGATGCCCGGCGCCTGCTCGCCGTCGCGGAGGGTGGTGTCGAAGATGATGAGTCGGTCGGTCATGGCAGCTCCTCGTCGAGATCGGGATTCGGACAGCGCTGGGGTCGCCGGACGGCCCCGGGGGACCGTCCGGCTAGGTAAGGACGAGGAGCGTCGAGGGGGTCATACGTCGTCCTCCGGGGTCTTGTCCACGAGGAACGGCATCATCGCCCGAAGCCGGCGGCCCACCGCCTCGATGTCGTGGCCGGCGATCTCGGCCCTGGCGGCGGCGAGGGTGGGGGCGCCGCTGCGATACTCCTCCATCCACTCTCGGGCGAACTCGCCGGACTGGATCTCCGCGAGGATGCGGCGCATCTCCGCCCGGGTCTCGTCGGTGACGAGCCGGGGGCCACGGGTGACGTCGCCGTACTCGGCGGTGTCCGAGACCGAGTGGCGCATCCACGAGATCCCTCCCTCGTAGAGGAGGTCGACGATGAGCTTGAGCTCGTGGAGGACCTCGAAGTAGGCCATCTCGGCGGGATAGCCGGCCTCGACGAGGGTCTCGTAGGCGGCCTGGATCATCGCGTCGACGCCACCGCAGAGGATCACCTGCTCACCGAACAGGTCGGTCTCGGTCTCGTCCTCGAAGGTCGTCTCGATCACCCCCGCCCGAGTGCCGCCGATGGCGTACGCGTAGGAGAGGCCAAGGGCCTTGGCCTCTCCGGTGGCGTCCTGATGGACCGCGAGGAGGCTCGGTACCCCCGAGCCCTCGACGTACTGGCGCCGGACGAGATGACCCGGTCCCTTCGGGGCGACCATGACGACGTCGACGTCGTCGGGAGGGACGACGTACCCGAAGTGGATCGAGAACCCATGGGCGACGAAGAGGGCGTCCCCGGGCTCGAGCCGCTCCCGGAGCACCGAGTCGTAGAGCTCGGGCTGTACCTGGTCGGGGACGAGGACCATGACGAGGTCGGCCCACTCCGCGGCCGTCGCCGGATCGACGACCTTGAGGCCGGCGTCGGCGGCCATCCGCGCTCGGCGCGATCCCTCACGGAGGCCGACGACGACGTCGACGCCCGAGTCCTTGAGGTTCATGGCGTGGGCATGGCCCTGGGATCCGAACCCGATGACCGCCACCTTGCGGCGGGCGACGAGGGTGGGGTCGGCGTCGGCGTCGTAGTAGATGTTCGTCATCGGCCCTCCGGTGCTTCACGCCGTCCGTAGACGGCCTCGTCTCGTCGTCGACTTCTGGTCCTTCGCCAGGGCGATCCGCCCCGACTTCACGAGCGTCACGATCCCATAGGTTCGCAGGAGTTCGAGGAAATCGTTGAGCGTCGAGGGCTCCCCGGCGACCTCGAAGGTGACGGTCGTGGCCCCGACGTCGACGACCTTCGCGGAGAAGAGGTTCGCCGCGTCGAGGAGCTCGCCGCGGCGGGTCGGATCGGCGTTCACCCGGACGAGCATGATCTCCCGTTCGATCGTCTCTCCCGGCTCGAGCTCGGTGACCTTGACGGTGTGGACGAGCTTGTAGAGCTGTTTGACGATCTGCTCCATCTCGGGGCCGTCGACGACCACGGTCATCCGCGACAGGCGCGGGTCTTCGGTGGGCCCGACGGTGAGGGAGTGGATGTTGAAGCCGCGGCGGGCGAACATCGACGAGATCCGGGCGAGGACCCCCGGCTTGTTCTCGACGGTCACCGAGATCACGTGCTTCATGCGAGGTCCTCCGGACCGAGGACGACGTCGTCGTTCGACGCGCCCGCCGGCACCATGGGGAACACCATGGCGTCCGGGTCGACGCGGAACTCCACGACCACCGGCCGGTCCTCGACGGCGAGGGCCTTCTCCAGGGTGGGGACGACCTCGCCGGGCGACTCGGCTCTGAGGCCGACGCAGCCCATCGCCTCGGCGAGCTTCACGTAGTCGGGGACCTGGGTCGTCAGGTCGATCGCCGAATACCGGCCGCCGTAGAAGAGCCGCTGCCACTGTTTCACCATCCCGAGGGAACCGTTGTTCATCACGGCGACCTTGATCGGGATCCCCTCGGTGGCGGCGGTGATGAGCTCCTGGGAGGTCATCTGGAAGCAGCCGTCGCCGTCGATGGCGAAGACGAGGTCGTCGGGACGTCCCACCTTGGCGCCGATCGCGGCGGGGACCGCGAAGCCCATCGTGCCGAGTCCGCCGGAGTTGATCCAGCTCCGGGGTCGGGTGAAACGCCAGAACTGGGAGGCCCACATCTGATGCTGGCCGACCCCGGCGACGACGATCGCGTCGCCGCCGGTGAGCTCGTGGAGTTTCTCGATGACGTACTGCTGCTGGATGGGCCCGTTCGGGTCCTGTTCGTAGGTGAGGGGATGCTCCTCCTGCCAGGTCCGGAGCTGGGCGAACCACGCCTCCCGGGCCGGGGGCTCCTCGCCGTCGAGGAGCCGGTCCATCGCCTCGATGAGCTGCTCGAGGACGACCCCGGCGTCGCCGACGATGGGGACGTCGGCGGTCCGTACCTTGCCGATCTCCGCGGGGTCGACGTCGACGTGGATCACCTTCGCCTCCGGGGCGAAGGTCGACACGTCCCCGGTCACCCGGTCGTCGAACCGGGCACCGATCGCCACGAGGAGGTCGGAGCGCTGCATCGCGGTGATCGCCGTGTAGTTCCCGTGCATGCCGGGCATGCCGAGGGCGAGGGGGTGGGTGTCGGGGAAGGCGCCGCGAGCCATCAGCGTCGTCACGACCGGGAGGTTCGCCTGCTCGGCGAAGCGACGGAGCCGGTCGGCGGCGTTCGCCTTGATGATGCCGCCGCCGGCGTAGAGGACGGGACGCTCGGATTCGTGGATGAGCCGCACCGCGGCCTTCACCTGACGGGGGTGGCCCTTCACCGACGGCTTGTAGCCGGGCAGGTCGATGGCGCCGGGTCGATGCCACTGCATCTCGGCGTTGAGGACGTTCTTCGGGATGTCGACGAGGACGGGACCGGGACGACCCGTGGCGGCGAGGTGGAAGGCCTCGGCGATGACGTCGGGGAGCTCCTCGACGGTGGTGACGAGGTAGTTGTGCTTCGTACACGGCATGGAGATGCCCCAGGTGTGGGCCTCCTGGAAGGCGTCCATCCCGATCGACTTCGTCGCCACCTGGCCGGTGATCGCCACCACCGGGACCGAGTCCATGTAGGCGTCCTGGAGGGGGGTGATGAGGTTCGTCGCCCCCGGGCCGGAGGTCGCCATGCACACGCCCACCCGGCCGGTGGCGTGGGCGTACCCGGAGGCCATGTGGCCGGCACCCTGTTCGTGTCGGGCCAGGACGTGGCGGATGGGGCTGTCGAGGAGGGGGTCGTAGGCGGGCAGGATCGCCCCGCCGGGCACGCCGAAGACGACCTCGACCCCTTCGTGTTCGAGGGATCGGATGAGGGCTTGGGCTCCGGTGAGGGTCTCTGCCATGGTCGGCTCCGTGGTCGCTGGTCGGGTGCTCGAGATGTAGAAAACCCTCCGTGGATACGGAGGGTCGGGCGCACACGATGGGCTCGTGTGCGCCTACCTGAGGATGAGTACGAGGCCGTGGGTCGTCATCGTGGTGTTCGTCGCTGGCCCGTCGAGTATGCCACCCCGTGGGATCGTGTCAAGCCCGACGGGTTCCCTGGTACCTTCGGCGCGGAGGTCGGTCGACGTGAGCGGAATCCGCGGAATCAGCCGTGAACTCGCAGCGGTCCTCGCCGGCGTCGTCGCCGCCGCCCGGGAGGAGCTGCGGTCGATGGACGACGACGAAGTCCCGACGCGACTGGCGAAGGTGGCCCGCGACGCCAGTCGTCGTCTTCCCCCGCCCCTCGTTCGCCTCCTCCTCGACGTCCTCGACGAGGACGCGGAGCTTCGTGCCCGGGTCGCGGAGGCCTGGGACCGGCGAGGCGAGACGGATCCCGTCGGCCGGGCCTTCCTCCACCGGGAGGCGGGGTGGTGGTCGGTGGTCGCCGAGGCCGTCGCGGAACGGCGAGGGGAGGCGCACCGGGAGGCGCTCGACGAGGCCGGACGGCGGATCGAACGGCTCGAGGAGCAGGTGGAGGAGGGCAAGCGACGACTCGCCGAGGCACGCCGACGACTCCAGGAGATGGAGGAGGCACACCGCGAGGAGGTGCGGCAGGCCACCGCCGAGACCCGGAGCGCGAGCGTCGCGCAGCGCCGCCGGGCCGAGCACCTCGAGGAGCAGGTGTCGAGGCTCGAGGCGGAGCGCGAGGCCCTGCGCGCCGAGGCCGACGAGCAGGCACGGCGCATGGAGCGCCTCGAGGCCGACCTCCGGGCGGCCCGAGCGCAGCGACGGACGCGTCCCGTCCAGGCGTCGGCACCGGCCACCGTCCCGATCCCGAAGGCCCCCCGGGAGCTCGCCCGACTCCTCGACCGGCTCGCCACCGTCGCGGCCCCGTACCGGGTCGACGAGCCCCTGACCACGGACGTCGCGGCGGCTCCTGCATCGCCGAGTCTGCCGCCGGGCGTGGCCCCGGATCGACCCGAGGCCGTCGAGGCCCTCGCCGCCGCGCCGCCCGACCGGGTACTCGTCGACGGTCACAACGTCCTCGGCGCCGGCGGTGAGCGGGAACTCACGGTCCCCGAGGCCCGGGAGCGGCTCGTCGTCCGTCTCGGCCGGCTCGCCCGGCGCTACGACCGTCCCGTCCTCGTCGTCTTCGACTCGTCGATCGACGGGCGCGACGCCACCGTCGGGCCGGGGCCCGTCGAGGTGCGGTTCTCCCCCGCGGACGCCTCCGCCGACGACGTCATCGCCGCCGAGGCCGGACCGGGCGACGTGGTGATCTCGAACGACCGGGACCTTCGGGAGCGGGCCGAGGAACGGGGCGCCCTCGTGCTGTGGGCCGACGCGCTCGTCGCCTGGCTCGAGGGGCGGTGAGGCGTTCGACTCAATCGAACCGGCCGGGCTGTCGATTCGTACCTCGAGATGCCGTTCCTCCGTGAGCCCGCCGATGCGTGGCACGTCCTCGATCCGGTCGTGCGGCGGTGGCATCGCATGCGGCAGGTCGTCGGTCTGCTCGGCGTCGCCGCCGCGGTGGTGCCCGGACCGCTCGGCGACACCGCCTGGCTCGGCCTCGGCGGTCTCGTCGGGTTCACCGACGCGACGCTGTCGCTCCGCGGCCACCGACCCTCGGTGCTCCGCTCCCTCCTCCTCGACGCCGCCGTCACCGGCGTGGCGCTGACGGTCCTCCGGTCGAGTCCACCCACCGTGGTGGCCTGGATCGTCTACCTCGCCGTCCTCGCCGTCGGCCTCATGCCGCTGCGGGACGCCGCCCGGCTCGTCCCCGTCGGGGCGGCGTGGGTGGTGGCGCCGGTGGTGGCGAGGAGGGTGTGGGGTCCGGCGGCGGCCCCGGGCTTCGATGCGGCCATGGCGATCATCGCCGGGGTCCTCGCCCTCGTCGTCATCGTCTATCTCGGCGACGCCATGGAGACCCTCGTGCGACGTGATCGGGCGGCGCTCGGGGTCCTCGACGCCCGGTCCCGGCACCAGCAGGCCCTCGTACTCTGTTCTCGGGCGCTGCTGCGGGGCGGCGACGTGGCGATCGACGAGGCCCTCGAGGCCCTGCGGCGGGCCACCGGCGCCCACCAGGTGTTCGTGGACGTCAACGTCAACCATCCCACCGAGGGGCTGTGCGCCCGGGTGGTCCACGAGCTCCTCGATCCCGCCTTCGAGGAGCGGGAGACCTTCGACCTCTACGTGACCGCCGACGGGGAGCGGCTCGAGGGCATGCTGCCCTACCACGTCCTCCCGACCTCCTATGCGGGGCTCCGGCGCCTCCGGCCGGCGATCGTCCAGACCGACGAGCTCCCTCCGGGGCCGGAACGACGGCTCTACGAGGAGAGTGGGGTGCGTTCGGAGCTCAACGTGCCCATCGTCGTCGGAGGCCGCTGGCACGGTTCCCTCGGGCTGGGGGTCTTCGACGAACGTCGGGACTGGACGCCCCGGGACGTCGAGCTCCTGGGGACGGCCGCGGACATGTTCGGTTCCTACTACGAGCGGGCCCAGGATCGGGAGCGCCTCGAGGAGCTCGTGGAGGCGAAGGACGAGCTCATCGCCTCGGTGAGTCACGAGCTCCGCACGCCCCTCAGCGTGATCGTGGGCCTCGCGAGCGAGCTGCGGGACCGCGGCGACGAGTTCGGGCCCGAGGAGCGGGCCCAGTTCGTCGAGCTCATCGCGACCCACAGCGAGGAGATGGCCGACCTCGTCGAGGACCTCCTCGCGAAGGCCGCCGACGCCCACGGGGAGCTCGTCGTCGTACCCGAGGTGGTGGCCCTCGACGAGCTCGTGGCCGAGGTGCTCCGACAGCGGCTCGTCCCCGACGATCGGAGCCTCACCGTGGAGACCGCGGTCGTCAAGGCCTGGGCCGACCCCGGTCGGGTGCGCCAGATCCTCCGGAACCTCCTGACGAACGCCGTCCGCTACGGCGGGCCGGACCTCGTGGTCCGGATCCTCCCGGACGGGCACGTCGTGGCGGTCGAGGTCGCCGACGACGGTGAGGGGATCCCGGCCGATCGGGTGGCCGAGGCCTTCGAGCCCTTCGGTCGTGGGCACGACCGGACGACGCAGACCCAGTCGGTGGGACTCGGGCTCCCCCTCTCGGTGCGGCTCGCCGAGCTCATGGGCGGTGCGCTCGTCTATCGGCGGAAGGAGGGGTGGACGGTGTTCCGCCTCGAGCTGCCCCGGGTCGAGGAGTGACGCCGAGATTCGTCACACCCCTCCGATACGGTGGCCGCGACACCGAGGAGGTGAACGAGATGATCATCGACTGCGGAAGCTGCGCGATGGAGCACACCCCGGTCTGCGACGACTGCGTCGTCACCGCGCTCCTCGAGGGGGCGGCGGGGCCCCTCCGGCTCGCCGAGGAGGAGGCGGAGGCCCTCGCGCACCTCGCCGAGGAAGGTCTCGTGGCACCGCTCCGTCTCGTCCCCGTCCGTCGTCGGGGCGCGGCGACGGGCTGATCCGCCGCCCCCGGGGCGGGGGCGACGTACCCTCCGGGGGTGGACGACGTGACCGCAGCCGACCTCCGGGAAGCCCTCGCCGCGGTCGCGGCCGAGGCGGGCGCCGCCTTCGGCGTCGCCGCTGCAGACCCCTTCCCCGAGGTCGCCGAGTCGCTCCGGGCTCGGGTCGCCGCCGGCCATCACGGCGGGCTCGGCTTCACCTTCCGGGACCCGGACCGGGCGGCGGACCCGGGACGGACCCGGCCTTGGGCGACGCGACTCGTCGCCGTGGCCGTCCCCTACGTACCCCAGGCCGAGGCACCCGATCACGGACCCCGGATCGCTCGATACGCCGCCCCCGACGCCTACCGGCGGCTCGCCGACCTCCTCGACCGACTCGCCGCCCTCCTCGTCGACGCCGGGTTCCGGGCCGAGCCGGTCTACGACGACGCTTCCCTCGTCGACCGGGCCGTCGCCGTCCGCGCCGGGGTGGGGTGGTGGGGGCGGTCCTCGATGGTGCTCGTCCCCGGGGCCGGTCCCTGGACGGTCCTCGGCAGCGTGGCCACCGACGCTCCACTCCCCACCGACCGCCCCACGGCCCGGACCTGCGGCACCTGCACCGCCTGCATCCCGGCGTGTCCCACCGGGGCGATCGTCGCCGACGGGGTCGTCGACGCCCGCCGCTGCCTCGCCGCGATCCTCCAACGCCCGGGCGTCGTGCCGCGATGGGTCCGCCCCCTCGTGGGGAGTCGCCTCTACGGCTGCGACGATTGCCTCGTCGCCTGTCCCCCCGGGGAGCGGCCGCGACGCCGCGAGACCCCGACCCGGCCCCTCGACCTCGTCGAACTGCTCGGCACCTGCGACCGGGACCTCCTCGACCGCTACGGCCACCTCTACCTCCCGGGTCGCCGACCCCGGTATCTGCGGCGCAACGCCCTCGTGGTGGCCGGCAACCTCGGCGACGAGACCCTCGTCCCCGTCGTCGCCGGGTTCCTCGGGCATCCCGACCCGCTGCTGAGGATCCACGCCGCCTGGGCGACGGCCCGGCTCGGCGGCCCGATCGCCGAAGCCGCCCTCGCCGAGGCCCGACGCCGGGAGCGGGACCGGGACGTCCTCGCCGAGCTCGACGCCCCCTCCGAGGCCTCGTCCCCACCGGCGATCGGTCTACCCTGACGCGGTGCGCCTCGTCTACGGAGCCCTCCTCGTCGTCGGGGTCGTCGGCATCGCCGGGTGGATCCTCGCGGTCGCCCTCGGCGAGGTCGGCGACCGACGGCTGCGTCTCGACCCCCGAGTCGAGACCGGGGCCCGGACGCTCCTCGCCGCCGCGGTGGGCTTCGGCATGGGCGGACTCTCCGCGGCCTTCGCCGGCTGGCCGGATCCGATCCACCTCGCCGGAGCGCTCGGCGGGGCTGCGGCGATGGCCGCCGTCGCCCGATTCCTCGGTGCGGAGGACCAGGAGTCCCCCTGATGTGGTTCGTCGCCGACGTCCACGGCGCCGCCCAGGCGATGCGCCGCCTCGTCGACCGTCTCGACGGGCCCCTCGTCGTCCTCGGTGATCTCATCAACCTCGTCGACTACCGGACCCTCGACGGCATCGCCGCCGAAGTCTCCGGACGGGACCTCGTCGCCCGGTTCGTGGCCCTCCGGTCCGAAGGGCGCTTCGACGCCGCCTCGGAGCTGTGGCGGGCCCACGCCCGGGGCCGGGAGGAGGAGCTCCGCCGACGCTACGACGCGGCCATCGAACTCGCCTACGAGGAGATCTGCGCGGCCCTCGTCGGAGCCGAGGCCTACGTCACCTACGGCAACGTCGACCATCCCGCCCGGCTCGCCGAACGGCTCCCCGCCACGGCCAGGTTCGTCGACGCCGAGGTGCTCGAGCTCGAGGGCCACACGGTGGGGATCGTCGGCGGCGGCCTCCCGTCGATCGGGTCGCCCGGCGAGATCTCCGACGACGAGATGGCCGACAAGCTCCGGCGGATCGGTCCCGTCGAGATCCTCGGCACCCACGTACCCCCCGCGGTGCCGGCCCTCGCCCGGGACGTCATCGGCGGACGCCAGAAGGGCTCCGAGCCCCTCGCCGACTACCTCGTCGACGCCCGGCCCGCCTACCACTACTTCGGCGACATCCACCAGCCGCAGGCCACGACCTGGAGGGTCGGCGGGACCCGATGCGTCAACGTCGGCTACTTCCGGGCCACGGGAAGGGCGGTGCGTCACGGCGGATGATCGCCCCGCCGCCGTCGACCTCGAGGCCCTCGCGGTCGCCTACGACGTGCGGCCGCCGACCTCCGCGAGCCTCGATCGAGCGCGGCTCGCCGCGACGTCGAGCCCCGCCGGGCTCCCGATCGTCGACGTCGGGGGCGGACGGGGCGACCACGCCGCGGTGTTCGTCGCCGCCGGTCGCCGCGTCGTCCTCCTCGACCCGGCGTCGGGGATGCTCTCCCGGGCGCCCCGCCACCCCCGCCTCCACCCGGTTCGGGGACGGGCCGAGGAGATGCCCCTCGCCGACGCCGCCTTCGGGCTCGTGTGGTTCCACCTCTCCCTCCACCACACCCGCTGGACGGCCGCCCTCGACGAGGCACTCCGGGTCCGCGATCCCCGAGGACGCATCGAGATCTGGACCTTCGGGGAGGCCCACCACGCCACGAGCTTCCTCGGACGCCTCTTCCCGAGCGTCGCCGACCTCGACCGGCGGCGCTTCCCGCCCGTCGACGACGTGGCCGCCCGCCTCGCCGCCGCCGGGCTCTCGGTGACCCGCCGACGGGTCGTCGAACCCGTCACCCGGACCGTCGCGGCGTGGATCGCCGGGATCGAGGCCCGGTTCGTCTCCACCCTCCAGGCCCTCGACCCCGCCGAGCTCGACGCCGGCCTCGCCGAGCTCCGACGCCGACCCCCCGACGCGCTCGTCTCGTCCACCCTCGTCTTCGAGAGGCTCGTCGCGGCGCCCTGATAGCCTTGGTCCACGACGTCGCAACGGAGGCTGGTCGTGGAAGGGACCGTGCAGAGCATCGTGGTGGACGCCCCGCCCGAGGTCGTCCGTCGGGTGGCGCTCGACGTCGAGCGCTACCCGGAGTGGGCCGGCGGCGTCAAGTCCGTCCGGGTCCTCGAAGTCGACGAAGCGGGGAGGCCGGCGAAGGCCGAGTTCGAGGTCGACGCGATGATCAAGGAGCTCTCCTACACCCTCGTCTACGACCACGAGCACGAGTCGGGCTTCTCGTGGACGGCGATCCCGAACGAGGACCTCGAGGCCCTCGAGGGCAGCTACGAGTTCCACGAGACCGACGATGGGGGCACCGAGGTCGTCTACGCCCTTCGGGTCGAACCCGCCTTCAAGGTACCCGGCTTCCTCCGCCGACAGGCCGAGAAGCAGATCATCGGCACCGCCCTCAGAGGCTTGAAGAAGCAGGCGGAGGCGGCCGCCACCTGATGCGGGTCGTCCTCGTCACCGGCAAGGGAGGGGTAGGCAAGACCACGATCTCCGCGGCGAGCGCCCTCCGGGCCGCGGAGATCGGCCATCGAACCCTCGTGATGTCCACCGACCCCGCCCACTCTCTCGGCGACGCCTTCCAGGTCGACCTCGGCGACGAGCCGACTCCGGTCCTCCCCGGGCTCGAGGCCCAGCAGATCGACGCCCAGAAGCGGCTCGAGGAGTCCTGGGGAGCCGTGCGCGACCACCTCACCGAGCTGTTCGACTGGTCGGGCCTCAGCGGCATCGAAGCCGAAGAGCTCACCGTGTTCCCCGGCATGGACGAGCTCTTCAGCCTCGCCGCGGTGCGGGAGCACGTCCGGTCGGGACGCTACGACGTGATCTTCGTCGACTGCGCACCGACCGCCGAGACCCTCCGGCTCCTCAGCCTTCCCGAGGTCATGGCCTGGTACATGGAGAAGATGTTCCCGATGGGGCGGCGGGTGGCCAAGGTCGTCCGGCCCGTGATCAGCCGGGTCTCGAGCCTCCCGGTGGCCGACGACGAGGTCTTCGCCTCCGTCGCGCGGTTCTACGAGCGCCTCGACGGCATTCGCGAGATCCTCTCCGACCCCGACGTCACCACGGCGCGTCTCGTCATGAACCCCGAGAAGATGGTGATCTCCGAGGCTCGCCGGACCTACACCTACCTGGGCCTGTTCGGCTACGCCGTCGACGCGGCGATCGTCAACCGGGTCCTCCCCGACGACGTCACCGACCCCTACTTCAAACGGTGGAGGGAGATCCAGCAGGCGCACCTCGAGGCCGTCGAGGAGAGCTTCGCCGACGTCGAGGTCCGGCTCGTCCGCCTCTTCGACGAGGAGATGGTGGGCATCGAGCGCCTGCGGCGGGTCGGGGAGGAGCTCTACGGCGACGACGACCCGGCCGGGCGCTTCACCACCTCGCGGCCCTTCCGGATCGAGGAGTCCGACGACGGATCCGACGTGGTCCTCGTCCTCTCGGTGCCCCTCGCCGAACGGGGCGACGTCGACGTCGCCCGCCACGACGACGAGCTCTTCGTCACCATCGGTCCCTACCGGCGCTCCTTCCTCCTCCCCGACTCCCTCCGGCGACGGGAGATCCGCAAGGCGGTGCTCGCCGAGGGGGAGCTCCGGATCGGCTTCGGGAGTCCCGGCTGACGATGGCGACGATCGGCGTCGACCTCGGTGGCACGAAGATCCTCGCCCTCCGATGCGAGGACGGGACCGTGGTCGCCCGTCACCGCACGACCACGCCCCGGACGCCCGACGGCACCGTGGCGGCGATCCATGAGGCCGCGCGAGCCCTCGGCCTCGAGGGGGTCGAGGCCGTCGGCGTCGGCATCGCCGGGCTCGTCCGCTGGCCCGAAGGCAGCTTCGCCTGGGGCCCCCACGTCGCCGGCAGCGACCTCCCGCTTCGTATCGAGCTCGAAGGGACCCTCGGCGTCCCCGTGGTCGTCGACAACGACGCGAACGTCGCGGCCCTCGCCGAGCATCGCCTCGGCGCCGCCGTCGGCTACCGGAACGTGATCATGGTCACCCTCGGCACCGGCATCGGCGGGGGGATCGTCGTCGACGGTCGCATCTACCGGGGAGAGTCCTTCGCCGGGGAGTGGGGCCACATGCTCTACGACCCCCACGGGATCCTCTGCGACTGCGGCAAGCGCGGCTGCTGGGAGACCGTGGCGTCGGGTCCGGCCCTCGTTCGACTCGCCCGGGAGGTCATCGAGCTCAATCCCGACTCGAGCTTCGCGGTGCGGTTCGCCGACACCCCGGTGACCGGGGAGGCGATCACCGCGGCCGCCGACGCCGGGGACGAGATCGCCCGAGGGCTCGTCGCCCAGGTGGGGGCTCACCTCGGCCGCGGCATCTGCTCGCTCATCGCCATCCTCGATCCCGAGGTGGTCGTCGTCGGCGGCGGCCTCGGGTCGGTCGGCGAGTCGGTCGTCGCCCCGGCGCGCCGCGTCGCCGCGGATTGTCTCCACGGCTCGGCCCACCGGATGCTCCCGCCGATCCTCGTCGCGGCCCTCGGGCCCGACGCCGGTGCGATCGGTGCCGCGCTCCTCGCCGCCGACCACGTCGAGGGCGTCTCCGAGGCGAGGCGATGACCGAGCGGCCCGTCGACGACCACGCGACCCCCGAGGTCCTCCCCCCGGCCCCCGGCCCCACGCCCCTGGCCCGCCGCAGCCCCCGGGACGTGCTCCGGGAACTCGTCATGGTGCTCCCCAACCTCGCCGTGCTCGTGACGAGACTCCTGCGCGACCGGCGCGTGCCCTTGCGTCGGAAGATCGTCGCCGCCGGGGTCGTCGCCTACCTCGTGTCGCCGGTGGACGTGATCCCCGAGCTCGTCCCCGGCTTCGGACTGCTCGACGACGTGATCCTCGCCGCGGCGACGGTCGCGCTCGTGGGGTCGGCCCTCGACCGGGAGGAGCTCCTCGAGCTCTGGCCCGGCTCGGAGGACGCCCTCGATCTCGTCCTCGCCGTCGCCGAATGGGCCCTCGACCTCGTCCCCGATCCCTTCCGGGGTTGGCTCGAAGGGTGAACTCGCCGCCCGACCGCCCTACGCTTCGACCGATGCAGTTCCGCCGGGTCGACAACCTGCCGCCGTACGTCTTCGCCGAGGTCAACCGTCGCAAGCTCGAGGCGCGCCGGGCGGGCGTCGACGTCATCGACCTCGGCTTCGGGAACCCCGATCTCCCCACCCCGGATCGGGTCGTCGACAAGCTCGCCGAGGCGGCTCGGAACCCGAGGAACCACCGGTACTCCTCCTCTCGAGGGCTCCCCAACCTCCGCAGGGCCGTCGCCGACCGTTACCGCCGGCGCTTCGGCGTCGAGCTCGACCCCGACACCGAGGTGATCGCGACGATCGGGGCGAAGGAGGGGCTCTCCCACCTCATGTGGGTCCTCGTCCAGCCCGGTGACGTCGCCCTCGTCCCGGAGCCGTCGTACCCGATCCACATCTACGCCCCGATCCTCGCCGGCGCCGAGGTGCGGCGCGTCCAGATGTCCACCGACGCCGACTTCTTCGCCCGCCTCGCCGACGCCTTCGCCCGGTCCTGGCCCCGGCCGCGGGTGATCGTCACGTCCTTTCCGCACAATCCGACCACGGCGGTCGTCGAGCTCGAGTTCTTCGAGCAGCTCGTCGCCTTCGCCAAGGCCAACGAGGTGATGCTCGTCCACGACTTCGCCTACGCCGACATCGCCTTCGACGGCTACGAGCCGCCGAGCCTCCTCCAGGTTCCCGGCGCGAAGGACGTCGGGGTGGAGCTCTACACCCTGTCGAAGAGCCACTCGATGGCCGGTTGGCGGGTCGGGTTCGTGGTGGGCAACCCGGAGATGATCGAGGCCCTCGCCCAGCTCAAGTCGTACCTCGACTACGGCACGTTCCAACCGATCCAGATCGCCTCGATCATCGCGCTCAACGAGTGCGATGACGACGTTCCGAAGATCGCCGACGTCTACCGGCGTCGTCGGGACGTCCTCGTCGACGGGCTGGCCCGGGCGGGCTGGGACGTGCCGCGGCCTCGAGGCACGATGTTCGTCTGGGCGGAGATCCCCGGCCCCTTCTCCCACATGGACTCCCTCGAGTTCGCCCTCTTCCTGCTCGACGAGGCGAAGGTGGCGGTGAGTCCGGGGATCGGCTTCGGGCCCTCCGGGGAGGGCTTCGTTCGGTTCGCCCTCGTCGAGAACGACCAACGGATCGCCCAGGGGGTGCGCGGCATCCGTCAGGTCCTCCAGCGGGCGTGACGATCCCCGGCCACGCCCGGTGGGGCGGCTAGCCTCCCGGCCGGTACGTCGACGCGAGGAGCTCCGATGGCCGAACCCTACGCCGTCCTCTTCCCGGGTCAGGGGAGCCAGGCCGTCGGCATGGGAGCCGAGGTGCGGGCCGCCCGACCCGATCTGCTCGGCCGACGGGCCGACGAGATCCTCGGCTGGTCGCTCGAGCGGCTCCTCGCCGAGGGACCCGAGGAGGAGCTCACCGCCACCGACCGGGCCCAGCCCGCCCTCTACGCGGTCTCCTACGCGCTGTGGGAGGAGTTCGCCGCCGCCGTACCTCACCCGCCCGCCGCGGCGGCCGGGCATTCCCTCGGGGAGTACACGGCCCTGGCGGCCGCCGGGGCCGTCACCTACGAGGACGGGCTCCGCCTCGTCGCCGAGCGGGGCCGTGCGATGGCCGAGGCCGCGGCCCGGCGACCGTCGTCGATGGCCGCCCTCGTGGGCGTCGACCTCGAGGCCGCCACCGCGATCGTCGAGGCGCGTCGAGCCGAGGGCGGCGAGCTCTGGGTCGCCAACGTCAACGCCCCCGGCCAGATCGTCGTGGGCGGCCCGATCGAGGAGATCGATCGGCTCGTCGCCGAGGGTCGAGCGCTGGGGATCCGGCGAGTGGTGCCCCTCAAGGTGGCGGGGGCCTTCCACACGCCGCTCATGGAACCCGCCGCGGCGCGCCTGGCGGGGGTGCTGGCCGACGTCGCCTTCGCCGAGCCGCGTTTTCCCGTCTACGCGAACGTGTCGGGACGGCCGATGGAGGAGCCCCGGGCGCTCCTCGTCGACCAGCTCACGAGCCCGGTGCGGTTCCTCGACACGCTCGCGGCGATGGCCGATGCCGGGATCCGCACCTTCGTGCACGTCGGACCCGGCGACGTCACCGCCGGACTGGCTCGACGCAGCGTCGAAGGGGCGACGACCCTCGTCGTCTCCGACCTGTCCGACATCCCCGACGCGGTCGCCGCCTTGTCCGTACAATGAACCGACGCCGAGAGGGAGATTCCATGCCGCGCGCCGCGATCACCGGCTGGGGACGCTACGTCCCACCCGCCGTCCTCACGAACCACGAACTCGCCACCGTCGTCGACACCTCCCACGAGTGGATCGTCACCCGGTCCGGGATCGAGGAGCGCCGAGTCAGTCACGTCTCGAACGCCGACATGGCCACCGCCGCCGGCTCCGAGGCCCTCGCGGCCGCCGGCGTCGATCCCTCCGAGCTCGACCACGTCATCGTCGCCACCTGCACCGCGGATCGCCAGATCCCGGCGATGGCCTGCTACGTGCAGACCAGGCTCGGAGCCCTCCGCGCCGCGGCCGTCGACATCAACGCCGGCTGCTCGGGGTTCCTCTACGGCCTCGATCTCGCCGACGGACTCATCGCCGCCGGCCGGGCGGCCCGGATCCTCGTCGTCGGCAGCGAGAA
The DNA here is from genome assembly GCA_011371355.1 of Actinomycetota bacterium. Lineage (GTDB taxonomy): Bacteria > Actinomycetota > Acidimicrobiia > Spongiisociales > UBA5794 > DRQR01. The sequence goes on along the minus strand of DRQR01000217.1, from coordinate 3,052 downwards.
GATCACCCCCTACATCGACCTCGAGGAGCGGACGACCGCGGTCCTCTTCGGCGACGCCGCCGGGGCCGTCGTCGTCGAGCCGGCCACCGGCGACGAGGGGATCCTCTCGATCAACGTCGGTGCCAACGGCGCGCTCGCCGACGCCCTCACCGCCGAGGGTGCCGGGACGGAGTTCATCGGCGACGATGCCCGACTCCGGATCGTCATGGACGGACGCGAGGTGTTCCGCAACGCGGTGTCCCAGATGCCCCAGGCGGCGCTCCTCGCGATCAAGGAGGCGGGCCTCCAGGTGGACGACGTCGACCTCGTCATTCCCCATCAGGCGAACCAGCGGATCATCGACGCGGTCGCGAAGCGGCTCGAACTGCCCGCCGAACGGGTCTACTCGAACATCGCCCGGTACGGGAACACCTCGGCGGCGAGCATCCCCGTCGCCCTCGCCGAGGCCGTCGAGCTCGGACGCGTCCACCCCGGCGACGAGCTCGTCTTCGCCGCCTTCGGCGCCGGGTTCACCTGGGGAGCCGCCGCCGTGCGGTGGGGTCCTCGGGTGGAGCCCGTGGCGACCTCCGACCTGGCGTATCCGCCGCCGGATCGGAGCGCGCTCGAGCTCCTCGTCGATCTCCATCGCCGGGAGCGGGGATGAGCCGAGTCGTCCTCGTCACCGGAGGCTCCCGGGGGATCGGGAGGGCGATCGCGATCGAGTTCGGTCGCCGCGGACACGCCGTCGCCGTGAACTACGCGGCCCGGGCCGAGGCCGCCGAGGAGGTCGTGGCCGAGATCGAGGACCTCGGCGGACGGGCGCTGGCGGTTCGTGCCGACGTGGGCGAGCCCGACGACGTCGCCGCGCTCTTCGAGACGGTGACGAGCCGGCTCGGCCCCCCCGAGGTGCTCGTGAACAACGCCGGGATCACCCGGGACGATCTCCTCCTCCGGATGGACGTCGAGGCGTGGGACGAGGTGCTTCGGGTGGACCTGCGCTCCGCGTACCTGTGTACCCGGGCCGCGCTCCGCGGGATGCTCCGGGCTCGTTGGGGCAGGATCATCTCGATCGGTTCGGTGTCGGGTATCGCCGGCAACCCGGGGCAGGCGAACTACGCGGCGGCGAAGGCCGGGCTCATCGGGTTCACCCGGTCGATCGCCAAGGAGGTGGGCTCGCGAGGCATCACCGCGAACGTCGTCGCCCCGGGCTTCATCCAGACGGACATGACCGCGGCCCTGGGAGAGGACGTCGCCGAGGACGTGACGGGGCGGATCGCCGTCGGCCGGCTCGGTCGACCCGAAGAGGTCGCGTCCGTCGTGGGCTATCTTGCGTCCGACGAAGCCGCCTACATCACCGGCCAGACCATCGTCGTGGACGGTGGTCTGGCGCTGTGACGGGAGAGGAGACAGGCAGATGGAACGATCCGAGATCGAGGCCAAGCTGATCGACCTGCTCGTCGACGAGCTGGGGATCGAGCGAGACAAGATCACCATGGACGCCTCCTTCGAGGAGGATCTCGAGGTGGACTCCCTCGGCGTCGTCGAGTTGCTCATGGCCCTCGAGGACGCCTTCGACGTCAAGATCCCCGACGAAGAGGCGGAGCAGATCGGCACGGTTCGGGAAGCCGTCGACCTCGTCGCCCAGAAGCTCGGAGGCTGAGCGCCGGAAGGAGGCCCTCGTGCGGGAACGCCGCGTCGTCGTCACCGGGCTGGGAACCGTCAATCCCGTCGGCTCCTCGGTGGACGAGTACTGGAAGAACCTCGTCGCCGGGGTATCGGGGATCCGACCGATCACCCGGGTCGACGTCTCGGACATCCCGACGAAGATCGGGGGGACGGTCGAGGACTTCGATCCCGGTGCGTATCTCTCCCGCCGGGAGCTCCGCCGGATGGACCGCTTCTCGCAGTTCTTCTGGGTGGCGACCCGGGAGGCGCTCGAGGACGCCGGCATCGCCTACGAGGAGGACGACCCCGAGGCGTCGCGGGCCGGTGTCGTGGTGGGGACCGGCATCGGCGGCATCGAGACGATCCAGGAGGAGATGGACACCCTCTTCCACGTCGGACCCCACCGGCTCACGCCCTTTGCGATCCCGAAGATCATCTCGAACATCGCCGGGGGGCAGGTCTCGATCGACTTCCACCTCTACGGCCCGAACACCTGTGCGGTCACCGCCTGCGCGGCCTCGGCGAACGCGATCGGTGACGCGGCCGAGATCATCCGCCGTGGGGCGGCCGACGTCATGATCGCCGGCGGCGCCGAAGCTCCCCTCACCCGCTTCGCGCTCGGCGGCTTCGCCTCGGCCCGGGCGATGAGCACGAGGAACGACGAGCCGGAGCGGGCGAGCCGACCCTTCGACCTCGACCGGGACGGCTTCGTGATGTCGGAGGGGGCGGCGGCGCTCGTGCTCGAGGAGCGCTCCCACGCCGTCGCCCGCGGCGCCGAGATCTACGCCGAGGTGCTCGGGTACGGCATGTCCGCCGACGGGTACCACATCACCCTGCCTCGACCGGGGGGCGGCGGCGCGGCCCGGGCCATGGAGGCGGCGCTCGCCGACGCCGGCCTCGGACCCGAGGACATCGCCTACATCAACGCCCACGGGACCTCGACGCAGGCCAACGACGCCACCGAGACGATGGCGATCAAGTCGGTCTTCGGGGAGCACGCCTACCGCATCCCCGTGTCGTCGACGAAGTCGATGACCGGCCATCTCCTCGGCGGGGCGGGGGCGGTCGAGGCGGTGGCCTGCGTCCTCGCCATCAGGGACGGCGTCGTCCCGCCGACGATCAACTACGACACGCCGGATCCCGAATGCGACCTCGACTACGTCCCGAACGAGGCTCGGGAGCTCCCGGTCACCACGGCGATGTCGAATTCCTTCGGCTTCGGCGGCCACAACGTGGCCTTGGTCTTCGGCCGTCCCTAATCGTCGACGCAGTCCGGTCCACAGCCGGTGATCTTCGGCGGGGCGCCTCGGGAGGCCGCCTCGCGGTACTCGTCGAAGGACCGGACGACGAGGGCGACGACGATCCCGACGCCGACGAACGCGCCGAGGCCGCCGGCGAGCCCGGCCGC
>DRQR01000216.1 GCA_011371355.1 Actinomycetota bacterium | reverse complement strand
CTCGGCGGGCAGGTCGGCGGGATCGTCGAAGCACATCCCCGGCTCGAGGGCGAAGACCGAGCCGGCCCCGCACGCGGCGAGCAGGAGGGCGAGGATGAGGGCGGCGGGTCGCATGGCGGCTCCTTCGTCGAGTTCCTTCGTGCCCCGACGCCGGTGCGGCTCGACGTCGGAGCCACGGTGGCCGGGCGCCGATTCGGGCCGGGCCGGAGACGGGGAAGAGCCACGATACCGCGGCACGCCGCGGTCGACCTCCCTGTTCGCCCGCCGGGGCCTCGGCGCCTTCGTCCTCGACTGGGACCGGTTCCCGCCGGAGGTACGGAATCGGAGCGGCGTCGTCCACCCCCTACGAGGTCTACCTCGCCGAGTGATCCGGCCCATCCGGTGCCGAGGCACCGACCGGCGGCGGAGCGCTCCGGCGCCGCAGCGCCCACCAGCCCATCGCCCAGCCCCCGAGCCCCCAGACGAGCCCGGCCAGGTAGACGAGCCCACCGACGAAGGGCAAGAGGAACACCGCGGCGAGCCACGCCGCGGCGCCGACGAGGAATCCGCCGTAGAGGTCGAACCGGCCCCGGGTGAGGGCGGCGCCGAGGGCGAGGACCGCCGGGACCGGCCCCACCGCGACCCCGGCCACCGCGACGAGGAGGAGCACGACCGCCACCGGGAGACCCACGAGGGTGGCCGAGAAGGCGACGATCGCCACCGGGAGGGCGACGAACACCCCCACACCGACCAGGAGCGTCGGCAGCGGACGCCGAAGCACCGAGCCGGCCGCACGGGGGACCGTCCATCGGGAGAGCCAGAGGGTGAGGATCCCCGCGACGACGAACCCGAGGACGCCGATGACCCTCGCGACGGCGAGGAAGACGCCGACGACGAAGTTCGACCGAGCAGGGAGCCGGACGATTCGTCCCCCGACCTCGGCGCCGGGAGCGACGTCGGCCGACCGTGGGGAGCGGTAGAGCAGGTTGCCGCCGATCTCGGCGCCGTCGGCCACCACGAGCCGTTCGACGGCCACGTCGACGTGTCCCCCCACGACCCCGCCCACGCCGAGGGCATAGCCGCGGCCGCGCACGTCCCTGTCGATTCGGCCCTCCAGGTCCACGTCGAGCCCGAAGACGACGAGATCCCGGCCGACGTCGCCGTCGACGATCACCCGGGGCGCGACCGCGAGCACGTCACCTCCCACGCTCCCGGCGACCGCCACCTCCCGGGCCGCGGCCCTGAGGGAGCCGTCGACGACACCACCCGATTCGACGGCGACCTCGCCGCCGGAGAGCACGAGGAGGTCCCCGGTCACCGTGCCCGACACCGAGACGTCGCCGGCGAGGACGACGAGGTCCCCGTCCACCGTTCCCTCGACGAGCGCCCGTTCGGCGACCACGTAGACGTCCTCGTCGACGGTGGCGTCGACCTCGACGATGAAGAGGTCCGTGGTGACGACCTCGGCGACGGGGGCCCCGCCGACGAGTCCCACGAGGGCGAGGACGCCGACGACGACCCGCGGCGCGAGCTCAGAGAGGGAGGGCGTCACGGACCACGTCGAGGTACGGCCAGGGGAAGATCCCGAGCGCCAGGGTGACGACGACGGCGACGCCCACCACGACGCGGGTCGTCCACGGCGTCGCGGCGACCGCTCCCTCCCCGTCGTCGAAGTACATCGTGGCGACGACCCGGAGGTAGAAGTAGAGCCCCACCACGGTGGTCACGAGGGCGAGCACCACGAGCCACAGGAAGCCACCTCGGATCGCGGCGGTGAACACCTGGAGCTTGCCGACGAAGCCGGCGGTGAAGGGGAGTCCACCGAGCCCCAGCAGGAGCGCGGTCATCGCCAGGGCGAGGCCGGGCGCCCGACGACCGAGCCCGGCCCAGTCCTCGAAGGGGCTCGCGCCCCCACCGGAGCCGCTCACCGCGCCGACGAGCGCGAAGGCGCCCATGAGCATCACCGCGTAGGTCGTGGCGTAGAAGGTCACCGCGGGAAGGCCGAACACCCCGACGGTGAGTCCCACGAGCACGTAGCCGGCGTGGGCGACCCCCGAGTACGCGAGGAGTCGCTTGACGTCTCGCTGGACGGCGGCGAGGACGCTCCCGACGATCACCGAGACCCCGGCGAGGATCGCCACCGCGGAGGACCAACGGTCGATCTGGGCCGGCAGCCCGGCGGCGAAGACCCGTCCGAGGGCGAGGAAACCGGCGAGCTTCACCCCCGCGGCCATGAGCCCCACGGCTCCGCTCGGCGCCCCCTGGTACACGTCCGGGGCCCACTGGTGGAAGGGCGCGGCCGAGACCTTGAACCCGAACCCGACGAGGAGCATCCCGAGGGCGACGACGAGCACCCCGGGCTCGACGACGATGGTGGTGGCGAAGAAGCTCCGCAGCCCGCCGGCCCCGTAGATGCCGAGGGCACCGGTAGCGGCGAAGAGGAGCGCCACCCCGTAGACGAAGATCGCCGAGGCGAAGGAGCCGAGGAGGAAGTACTTCAGCGCGGCCTCGTCGGCGTCGAGCCGCTCCCGGGTGAAGCCCGCCATCACGTAGAAGCTGATCGACGCCGTCTCGAGGGCGAGGAAGAGGAGGACGAGGTTCGCGGCGATGGTCATGGCGTGGAGCCCGGCGACGGCGAGGAGCAGCAGCGCGACGAACTCGGGACCTCGACGGCCGAGGGAGCCGACGAGCTCCCAGGCCGCGAGGAGGCCGAGGAGCCCCACGACGCAGATGGCGATCCCGGCGAGCGCCGAGTACGGATCCATCACCACCATCGGATTGCGGAGCACCTCGAGGCCGCGGGCGGAGAAGTGGAGGCTCCCGGGAGTGTCGCCGAGCGCCCACCACTGCACCCCGGCGGCGACGCCGGCGAGGAACAGGGCGAGGCCGGCGGCCGTTCCCCATTCCGCCCGCGGTCGGTCGGCGAACACGGCGAGGGTCACGACGGCGAGCGCGCCGGCGAGGAGGATCACCTCGGGGAGGACGGCGACGAGGTCGGCCCGATTCACCCCTCCTCACCTCCTCCGACGTGGAGCTCGAGGGCCGGGGCGGGCGCGACGTGACCGGTCTCGGCCTCGATGCGCTCGAGCACGGCGGAGACCGCCGGTTCGATGCGGTCGAGGACCGGTCGAGGGTAGAGCCCGAGCACGAGGACGAGGGCGACGAGCGGGACGAGGATGGCGAGCTCGCGGCCGTCGAGGTCGTCGAGGGCCTCGTTCTCGGGTTCGGTGACCGGGCCGGTGAAGATCCGCTCGTAGGCCCACAGGAGGTAGACGGCGGCGAGGACCACCCCCGAGCCGGCGGCGATCGCCGCCGCCGGGTACGACGGGAAGCTCCCGAGGAGCACGGTGAACTCGCCGACGAACCCGGAGAGCGCGGGGAGGCCGGCCGAGGCGAAGGCCATGAAGAGGAACACGCCGGCGTAGACGGGCATGACCGAGGCGATCCCGCCGAAGGCGTCGATGCGCCGGGTGTGGCGACGGTCGTAGAGCATGCCGATGAGGAGGAAGAGGGCGCCGGTCGTCAGCCCGTGGCTCACCCCGAGGAAGATTCCTCCGCCGATCCCCTGGACGGTGAGGGCGAAGGTCCCGAGCACCACGAACCCCAGATGGCTGATCGACGAGTAGGCGACGAGGCGCTTGACGTCGGGTTGGACGATGGCCACGGCCGCGCCGTAGACGATGCCCACCACGCCGAGGGCGACCATGATCCCGGCGAAGTCGACCGACGCCTGGGGGAACAACGTGAGGTTGAAGCGGACGAGCCCGTAGGTGCCCATCTTCAAGAGCACGCCGGCGAGGACCACCGACCCGGCGGTCGGCGCCTCGGTGTGGGCGTCGGGCAGCCAGGTGTGGAGCGGGAACACGGGGACCTTGATCGCGAAGGCGAGGGCGAAGGCGACGAAGAGCCACCGTTGGGCCCCGACGGAGAGGTCGAGCGCCGCCACGTCCCGGAAGTCGAAGGAGGCGAGGGCGCCTCCGGCCTCCCCGGCGGCGAGGCCGAGCGCGAGGATCCCGGCGAGGAGGAACGCCGAGCCGATCGCCGTGTAGAGGACGAACTTCATCGCCGCGTAGCGGCGGCGCTCGCTCCCCCACAGGCCGATGAGGAGGTACATGGGGACGAGCACGATCTCGAAGAAGGCGAAGAACACGACGAGGTCGAGGGCGACGAAGACGCCGAGGAGCCCGGTCTCGAGGACGAGCATCGAGACCATGTAGGCCTTCCGGCCCTCCACGATGGACTTCGACGCCGCGATCGCCAGGGGCATGAGCACCGTGGTGAGCACGACGAGGAACAGGGAGATCCCGTCGATGCCGAGCCGCCACCCGATCCCGAGCTCGGCCGACCATCGCACCGACTCGACGAGCTGGAAACCGGGATCTCCGGGTTCGAAGCTCGCGAGGATCCAGAGGACGACGGCGAGCGGTGGGAGGCTCACCGCGATCGCCAGGGGGAAGATCACCTCGGGTCGACGACGAGGTACGGCGGCGACGGCGAGGGCGCCGAGGAGGGGGAGCGCGACGAGGAGCGTGAGCGGCGCCATCAGCCGGCACCCCCGAGGGTGAGCCAGAGGAGCACCACGACCGCTCCGAGGGCGAACACCGCGGCGTAGGAACGCACGAGTCCGTTCTGGAGGCCGGCGAGGGAGACGCCGAGCCGCCGCACGAGGCGGGCCGTGCCGTCGACGGCCCCGTCGATCACCCGACCGTCGACGACCGAGGCG
>DRQR01000215.1 GCA_011371355.1 Actinomycetota bacterium | reverse complement strand
TCGAGGGGAACGAGCAGTGGCAGGCCATCCCCGAGCGCGGCGGCGTCCTCTACTCGTGGGATCCCGAGAGCACCTACATCCAGGAGCCGCCCTTCTTCCTCGACCTCGGCCCCGAGCCCGAGGGCATCGAGCCGGTGCGCGGCGCCCGGGTGCTCCTCAAGCTCGGGGACTCGGTGACCACCGACCACATCTCGCCCGCCGGGGCGATCCCGGTGGACTCGCCGGCCGGCCGCTACCTGCTGTCGAAGGGGGTCGCCCCGCCGATGTTCAACTCCTACGGGTCCCGACGTGGGAACCACGAGGTCATGGTGCGGGGCACCTTCGCGAACGTGCGGGTGCGCAACGAGCTCGCCCCGGGCAAGGAAGGGGGATGGACGACCGACTTCCTCGACGGTGAGATCAAGACCGTCTACGACGCCGCGATGCACTACCGGGCCGAGGGCGTGCCCCTCGTCGTGCTCGCCGGCAAGGACTACGGGATGGGCTCGTCACGGGACTGGGCGGCGAAGGGGACCCACCTGCTGGGGGTCCGAGCCGTCATCGCCGAGTCCTTCGAGCGCATCCATCGCTCGAACCTCGTGATGATGGGCGTGCTGCCGCTGACCTTCCCGCCGGGGGAGGACGCCGCGAGCCTCGGACTCGACGGCACCGAGGTCTACGACGTCGACGTCGACGACGAGCTCGCTCCCCGGGCGCTCGTTCGGGTCACCGCGACCCGATCGGACGGCTCGACGGTGAGCTTCGACGCCACCGCCCGGGTCGACACCCCGATCGAGGTCGAGTACCTCCGCAACGGCGGCATCCTCCACATGGTGCTCCGGGAGATGGCCCGGAGCTGAATCAGGCCTCCGGATCGAACCACGGTTCGAGGCGGACCCCGAGGCCGTCGGCGATCCGGTTCGCGTACGCGTAGTAGGCGACGACCTGGACGACGTCGAGGACGTCCCGGTCGTCGAGACCGACGCGGCGGAGGGCCTCGACGTCGTCGGCGACCATGGACCCGGGCCGGAGGGTGAGTTTCTCGGCGAAGGCGAGGATCGCCCGGCGGCGATCGTCGAGGGGCGCCCGGCGCCAGTCGGCCTCGATGGCGGCGAGAAGGTCGTCGTCCCGCAGCAGCCGGCGCAGCCCGCGCCGGTGGTGGGCCCTTCAGTAGCCGCAGTCGTTGAGATCGGAGACCACGAAGGCGATGAGCTCCCGGTCCACCTTCCGCAGGGTCCGGGTCGACCGCATCGCCGCCCGGTAGACGGCGTCGTGGGCGGCGAGCCCTTCGGGGTCGAGGGAGTGCACGGCCATGATGTGGTCGACCCGCCCGGTGGCGGGGTCGACGACCCGGGGGTGGAGCTCGGCGAGGAGCCCGGTCCAGGACTCCTCGCCGAGCACCTCGATCCAGGCCGGTCGGTCGCTCACAGCTCGGTCACGCACCGATCCCCCTCGGCGTGGGGGGTGACGACGGCGACGCTCCGGCGGCGGGCGGCCTCGAGGAGACCGCTGACGATCCCCTGGTCGATGCGGCAGGTGATCGGGTGGTGATCGGAGGCCTCGCCGAAGGGGCAGGTGCGGGTGAGGAGGCGCCGACCGTCCTCGGACACCTCGGCGTCGAAGCCGAGGTCTCGCAGCACCTCGGTGAGGACCTCGACCACCGAGTCCGCGTCGCGCATCCGGGCGGCGATCCCGAGCTCCTCGCCGAGGGCCCGGCCGTAGTCCCGGGCGACCTCTTCGGCGACCGCGCCGGGATCCTCGGGGGCGAGGCGTTCGACGGTTCGGACGAGGAGCTCGACGAGGAGGTCGTATCGGCGGCGGGGGAACTCGACGCTGATCCGTTTGCCGGTCGCCTCGTAGTGCTTCGCGGGCCGGCCGGCCCCCGGTCCGCGTCGCTCGCCCGAGCCACGGGTCACCCGGAGATAGCCCTCCTCGACGAGACGGTCGAGATGGTGACGGGCGACGTTCGGGTGGATCTCGAAGCGGGCCGCCACCTCGGTGGCGGTGAGCGGTCGCGACGCCTCGCGCACGGCGAGGTAGATGCCGCGGCGGGTGGCGTCGCCGAGGGTCGAGGAGAGGTCGGCGATCGCCCGGTCGACGTCGGTGCTCATCGTGCCTCCGAGGGCGGGAGGACCCCCACCGCTGGGGGAGGATCGGGCCTCACTATAGTTTCCGGCCAGGATCTGGATGGGAGTCACCGTGGTGGACGATCGGCACGAACGACCGGGGATCGGCCGTCCCGGCTCGCGGACGCGGATCGTCGCGGTGTCCTCGGGGAAGGGCGGCGTCGGGAAGTCGTCGATCACCGCGAACCTCGCGATCGCCCTGGCCCGGCGGGGTCGGAGGGTCGGGATCATCGACGCCGACGTCTGGGGCTTCTCGATCCCCCGGATGATGGGCGTCACGGAGGCACCGAAGATCGAAGGGGAGCTCCTCGTCCCGCCCGTCGCCCACGGCGTCGCGGTGATGTCGATGGACTACTTCGTCCGGGACGACCAGGCGGTCATCTGGCGGGGCCCCATGCTCCACAAGGCCCTCGAGCAGTTCATCGGCGACGTCGCCTGGGGTGATCTCGACTACCTCCTCGTCGACATGCCTCCGGGCACCGGCGACGTCGCGATCTCGATGAGCCAGTTCCTCCCCAGGGCCCAGGCCATCGTCGTGACCACGCCGCAGCCGACGGCCCAGCGCGTCGCGGTGCGGGCGGGCCTCATGGCCCGCAAGGTGGATCAGGAGATCCTCGGCGTCGTCGAGAACATGTCGTGGTTCACCGCCGACGACGGCACCCGGTACGAGCTGTTCGGTTCCGGGGGCGGTGCCCGCCTCGCCGAAGAGCTCGGCGTGCCGCTCCTCGTCCAGATCCCCCTCGTGCCCCTCCTCAGGGAGGGCGCGGACGAGGGTCGCCCGGTGACCGTCTCCCATCCCGACTCCGAGGCCGCGACGGCCTTCGCCACCCTCGCCGAGGAGGTCGAGCGACGCCGGCCGAGGATCCGCACCCACCCCGAGCTCGTCGTCCGCTGAGAGGAGGTCGTCGACGATGATCAGGATCCGGTTCGGCATGACCTCGGCCCGGGAGGTCGAGCTCGAGGTCGAGGAATCCGAGGACGTGGCCGCGGCCTTCGATCTGGCGATGGCCGAAGGGGCGAAGGTGCTCTGGGTGGCCGACACCCGCGGTCATCGCCACGGGATCGTCCTCGACAAGGTCGCCTTCGTCGAGGTCGAGCCGACCCGGCCGCGCGAGGTCGGCTTCGGACCGTCCTAGCTCGCCTGCCGGCGGCGGCGACGCTCGGCGAGCCAGCGCTTGCGGAGCCGGCGGCGATCGTCCTCGGGGTAGCCACCCCAGACCCCGGCCTCCTGGTTCGTCTCGAGGGCGTACTGGAGGCACTCCTCCTGGACCGAGCAGATCGAGCAGATGGCCACGGCCTTGCGGATCTGGTCGACGGCGGGTCCGGTGGTCCCGACGGGGAAGAAGATGTCGGGATCCGAGTCACGGCAGGCGGCGAGTTCCCTCCAGTCGGTGACGGTCAGCACGGTGGTCGTCCTCCAGCAGCGATTGTGAAACGATTCACAAGACCGGGCATGTGATCGGCCGGGTCCGGCCCGGCCGAGGCCAGTCTACGACGGCTCGGACGCGGCTTCAAGTGATTTCTTCCACGAGCGAGGACCGCACCGCGGGTAGCCTGGGGCCATGACCATCGAGGAACGACTCCAGGCGGAGCTCGAGCGGGCCCTCCGGGAAGGCGACCGGGCGACCCGCGACGTGATCCGGCAGATCCGCAGCGAGGTCGGGGTGGCCCGCACCGCGCCGGGCTTCCGCGGCGAGGTCGACGACGACCTCTACCGACGGGTCATCACGTCCTACGTCAAGCGGATGAAGAAGGCCCGAGCGTCCTTCGCCGCCGCCGGCGAGCGGGGCGCCGAGCAGGTCGCGAAGATCGACTTCGAAGTCGACTTCCTCTCCAGGTTCCTGCCCCAGGCCCTCGGGGAGGACGAGACCCGCGCCCTCGTCCGGCGCACGATCGCCGAGCTCGGCGTCGACGACCCGAAGCTCGCCGGCCAGGTCATCGGCGCGGTGATGAAGTCGGGGGAGGAGGTCGACGGCGCCCTCGTCGCCCGCATCGTCCGCGAGGAGCTCGGCGCCTGACCTCCCGCCGGGGGGCGACGGTGCCCCAGGCAGGATTCGAACCTGCGCTCCCGGCTCCGGAGGCCGGTGCTCTATCCCCTGAGCTACTGGGGCCGACGAGGGGATTGTAACCTTCGCCGGACTCCACGAGCCAAGGTGCCCATGTCCCTGCGATCCGAGCTCTCCAGACGCTTCGGCGACGCCTTCGCCGCCCTCGGCCTCGACCGTTCCTACGGGGAGGTCGTCGTCTCGCAGCGACCCGACCTCGCCCAATACCAGGTCAACGGCGCCCTCGCCGCGGCGAAGTCCGCCGGTCGTCCTCCCCGGGAGATCGCCGAGGCGGTGGTGGAGCGGGTCGCCGGGGACGACGTCGCCGAGCTGTCGGTCGCCGGGCCCGGATTCATCAACATCACCGTCGCCGACGAGACCCTCGCCCGCCACGTCGCCGCCCTCGCCGACGAGGTGGGCTCCGCCCGGTCCGAGCCGTCCCGTCGCATCCTCATCGACTACGGCGGACCGAACATCTCGAAGGCCCTCCACGCCGGGCACCTCCGCTCGGCGATCATCGGCGACGCTCTGAAGCGGCTCTTCCGGGTCCTCGGCCACGACGTCGTCGGCGACATCCACCTCGGCGACTGGGGGATGCCGATCGGCCAGCTCATCGTGGCCCTCGAGCTTCGCCGCCCCGACCTGCCCTACTTCGACCCGGAGTACACCGGGCCCTACCCCGACGAGCCGCCCGTCGACATCGACGAGCTCTCCGAGCTGTACCCGTGGATCGTTCGCCGCTGCCGCGACGACGCCGAGCTCGCGGACCGGGCTCGACGGGCCACCCTCGAACTCCAGCGGGGTAGGGAGGGCTACGTCGCCCTGTGGCGGCACTTCCTCACCGTCTCCCTCGCCGCGCAGCGCCGGGACTTCGACGCCCTCGGCATCGACTTCGACCTGTGGTACGGCGAGAGCACCGTCCGCGATCGGCTCGAGCCCATGGTGGAGCGCCTCGTGGCCGCGGGGGTCGCCGTCGAGTCCGAGGGGGCGCTCATCGTCGAGGTCGCCGAGCCCGACGACGCCAAGGAGGTGCCGCCGCTCCTCCTCACCCGGTCGGACGGGTCCTACCTCTACACCACCACCGACCTCGCCACCGTGGAGCTCCGGGCCGAGGAGGGGTACGACGTCGTCCTCTACGTCGTCGACCATCGCCAGAGCCTCCACCTCGAGCAGGTGTTCCGGGCCGCACGCAAGGCGGGCATCGCCCCGCCCGACATGGTGCTCGAGCACGTCGCCTTCGGCACCCTCAACGGTCCCGACGGGAGGCCCTTCAAGACCCGGGAGGGAGGCGTGCTCCTCCTCTCCGACCTCATCGCCCTCGTCGAGGACGCCGCCCGGCGCCGACTCGAGGACGCCGACCTCGCCCAGGACTACCCCGAGGAGGAACGGGAGCGGATCGCCCACCAGGTCGGGATCGCCGCCCTGAAGTTCGGCGACCTGGCGAACCACCGGCTGTCGAGCTACGTCTTCGACCTCGACCGCTTCACCTCCTTCGAGGGCAAGACCGGCCCCTACCTCCAGTACGGGGCGGTGCGGATGAAGTCGATCCTCCGCAAGGCCGAGGAGCGGGAGCTGCGGCCCGGCCCCATCCTCGCCCCCGAGGTCGACCGGGAGCGGGCGCTCATGCTCACCCTCGTCGAGCTCCCCGACGTCCTCGCCCGGGCCGCCGAGCTGCGGGCCCCGAACCACGTCGCCGACCTCGCCTACCGGCTCGCCGGCGACTTCAACCGGTTCTACGAAGCCTGCCACGTCCTCAGGGAGGAGGACCCGAAGCGGCAGGCGTCGTGGCTCGGCCTCGTCGAGACCACCCTCCGGTCGACGACGCTCCTCCTCGACCTCCTCGGCATCGAGGTGCCGGAGCGGATGTGAGCGGACCACTCCCGCGCTCCCTGCTCCCCGACACGGCCGCGGTCGACGACACCGGGCGCCTCGCCATCGGCGGCGTCGACGTCCTCGAGCTCGTCGAGCGGTTCGGCACGCCCCTGTTCGTCTACGACGAGGAGCACCTGCGGGCTCGCTGCCGAGAGGCCGTCGCGGCCTTCGGTCCCGGCGTCGCCTATGCGACGAAGGCCTTCCTCACCACGGCCATGGCCCGGCTCGCCCACGAGGAGGGGATGCAGCTCGACGTCGCCACCGGAGGCGAGCTCGCGATCGCCCTCCGGGCCGGGGTCCCCCCGGCCGACCTCGTCTTCCACGGCAACAACAAGTCGTCCGCCGAGCTCGCCGCGGCCCTCGACGCCCCGGTGGGGCGGATCGTCGTCGATTCCTTCGACGAGCTCGACCGGATCGAAGCCCTCGTTGCCGAGGGGCGGGAGGCGCCGCGGGTGCTCGTCCGGGTCAACCCGGGGGTCGAGGCGCACACCCACCGTTTCCTCCAGACCGGCGTCACCGACTCGAAGTTCGGGTTCCCCCTCCTCGGCGGCGACGCCGAACGGGCGCTGGCCCGGGCGACGGCGTCGCCGGCCATGGAGCTCGTCGGCATCCACGCCCACATCGGCAGCCAGGTCTTCGACGTCGCCTCCTTCGAACGTGCGGTCGCGGCCCTCGCCCCCTTCGTCGCCGCCCACGACCTCGAGGAGTTCTCCGTCGGCGGTGGTCTCGGGGTCGCCTACGTCGTCGGGGAGACGGCCCCGACGATCACCGAGTGGGCGACCGCGGTCCGTCGGGCGGTCGCCGAGGCCGGGCTCGACGTCGCCGTCCTCGCCGAACCGGGACGGGCGATCGTCGCCGGCGCCGCCATCACCTGCTACCGGGTGGGGACGATCAAGGAGATCCCCGGGGTCCGCACCTACGTGGCCGTCGACGGCGGCATGAGCGACAATCCCCGTCCGGTGCTCTACGGCAGCGGCTACGAGGCCTTCCTGCCCCGGGCCACCGACGCCCCCCGGCCTCGCCGGGTCCGGATCGTCGGGAAGCACTGCGAGTCGGGAGACGTGATCGTGGACGAGGCCATGGTGCCCGAGGACCTCGCGGTCGGGGACGTCCTCGCCACCCCGGTCACCGGGGCCTACGGGCACTCCATGGGATCGAACTACAACATGGTCCTACGCCCACCCGTCGTCTTCGTCCGCGACGGCCGGGCGCGGCTCGTCGTACGCCGGGAGACCGTCGACGACCTCCTCGCCCGGGACCTCGGGGGCTGAGG
>DRQR01000214.1 GCA_011371355.1 Actinomycetota bacterium | reverse complement strand
GGGTCGCCGCGGCGCTGGGTCTCACGCCCCTCGATCGGGAGGCGACGCCGAGGGGCGCTCGGCTCCTCGCCGGGATCCCGCGTCTGCCGGCCCAGGTGCGCGAGGCGATCATCCGGCGGTTCGGGGATCTCGGGCGTCTGAAGTCGGCGTCGATCGAGGCCCTCAGCGGGGTGGAAGGGGTGGGCCGGGCCCGGGCTCGGCAGATCCGGAGCTACCTCGACGGGCTGCTGCGGGCCGGCTCGCTGCCCGGACCCGAAGACTGACCGCCGGTTCCGCCGGCGGGGTACACTGCCCGGGTCTCCGAGACACCCGGTGAGGGATCGTGCCCGCGAAGGACTCCAAGGCCTCCTCGAAGAAGACGTCGGCGAAGAAGACCGCGGCGAAGAAGGCCCCGGCGAAGAAGACGCCGGCGAGGAAGACCGCGTCGAAGAAGGCCCCGGCGAAGAAGGCCCCGGCGAAGAAGACCTCGGCGAAGGTGCCCTTCTCCGTCGGCGACAAGGTGGTCTACCCCCACCACGGCGCCGCGACGATCGTCAAGAAGGAGAAGATCACCGCCGGGGGAGAGACGAAGGAGTACTTCGTCCTCGAGATCGCCACCGACCAGCTCATCGTCAAGGTGCCCGTCGAGGCGACCCTCGAGCGGGGCGTCCGGCCCGTGATCTCGAAGAACCAGGCGAGGAAGGTCTTCGCGGTCTTCAAGGAGCCGCCCCAGGAGGCCGGCTCCAACTGGAGCCGGTGGTACAAGCTCCTCACCGAGAAGCTCAACAGCGGCGACATCTACCAGGTCGCCGAGGTCGTCCGGGACCTCACCTACGCCCAGCAGGTCAAGGGCATCAGCCCGGCCCTCAAGCGGATGCTCGCCAAGGCGCGGCTCATCATCCTCAGCGAGCTGCGCTTCTCCCTCGGCATCTCGGAGGAGGAGGCGGTCCGCCGACTCGACCGGGCGCTGCCGAAGGTCGAGCAGACCGAGGAGGCCTAGGCGTCCGGCGGGCTGAAGGCCCCCGGCCGGCGTGCCGATAGAGGTGGGGTGAGCGCCGAGACGGTTCGCCGATGATCACCGAGATCGTTCGCCTCTTCGTCACCCTCGCGATGACGGGCATCGGCTTCCAGCTCGCCTCCGGGGTCGGCGTGCCCGGGGTGGCCCCCGAACTCGCCACCGTCTGGGGTGCGGTCCTGGGGGCGGGGATCGGCTACGTCGTCGGGGGCGTCCTCGGCCGCCGCGCCCGAGATCTCGTCGCCGCCGCCCCGGGCTGGTTCTCGGGGATGAGCGCGGCGCAGGTGCTCATCGGCGGCCTCGGGGTGGCCGTCGGCACGGTCGTCGGCGCCGCGGCGGGGGCGCCCCTCGTCGCGCTCCTCCCCGCGCCGGTGGGTTGGCCCCTGGCGATCGTCGTCGTGGTCCTCTTCGCCCTCGTCGCCGGCGCGGTCTTCGCGGCGAAGGCCGACGACGTGACCCGGCTGAGCGCCGGTGGGTTCGTCCGGGGCGGCGACGTCGAGTCCGGGGGCACGGTCGTCGATTCGAGCGCGGCGATCGACGGTCGGGTGCTCGAGCTCTCCCGGTCCGGGCTGCTCGGGGGTCCGATCGTGGTTCCCGAGTTCGTCCTCGGCGAGCTCCAGGCCATCGCCGACTCTCGAGACCGGCGTCGACGTCGGGCCGGTCGTCGTGGTCTGGAGATCCTCGAGGCCCTCCGCAGCGAACGCCCCGATTTCGTCGTCGTCGACGACACCGTCCCCGATCGGGAGCTCGTCGACGACAAGCTCATGGCGATCGCCGAGCGACGCGGCGCGCGGCTCGTCACCACCGACCACAATCTCGCCCGGGCGGCCGGGCTGCGGGGGATCGCGGTGTTGAATCCCCACACCCTCGGGGAGGCGCTCCGCCCGATCCTCACCACCGGCGAGCGGGTGGAGGTGCTCATCGCCAAGGAGGGCACCGAGGACGGTCAGGGCGTCGGCTACCTCGACGACGGCACGATGGTCGTGGTCGCCGACGCCGCCGATAGCATCGGCACGATGATCGAAGTCGAGATCTCCAACGTCGTGCGCACCTCGATGGGTCGCATGCTCTTCGCCCGTCCCGCCTCGTGAGCACCTGGGCGATCGTCGTCGCCGCCGGCGCGGGGCGTCGCTTCGGCGGGCCGAAGCACGAGGCGCTCCTCGCCGGCGAGCCTCTCTGGCGGCGGGCGGTCTCCGCCGTCGAAGCCGCCGGCGTCGACGGGGTGGTGGTCGTCGGGCCCGTCCCCGGTGGGGTCCCGGGCGGGGCCCGCCGCCGGGACTCGGTCGCCGCCGGGCTCGCCCACGTCCCCGAGGGCGCCACGGTCGTCGTCGTCCACGACGCCGCCCGGCCCCTCGCCTCCCCGCGTCTCGTCGAGGCCGTCGTGCGGCGGGTCGGGCTCGGGGACGTCGACGGGGTGGTCCCCGCCGTCCCGGTGCGGGACACCCTGAAGGTCGTCACCGACGGCCGGGTGGTCCGGACCGTGGACCGGTCCCGGCTCGTCGCCGTCCAGACCCCCCAGGCCTTCGCCGCGGACGTGCTGCGAGCCGCCCATGAGGTCGTCGGACCCGACGAGGACGTGACCGACGACGCCGGCCTCGTCGAGGCGATGGGAGGCACCGTGGTCACGATCCCCGGCGAGGTGACGAACCTCAAGGTCACCTTCCCCGACGATCTGCGGCTCGCCGCGGCGATCCTCGAGACGGAGGATCGATGATCCGGGTCGGTGCCGGCCTCGACGTCCACGCCTTCGGCGGACCGGGGCCGCTCCGACTCGGCGGCGTCGTCGTCGACGAGGCTCGAGGGCTCGTCGGGACGAGCGACGCCGACGTGGCCCTCCACGCCCTCGCCGACGCGCTCTTGGGCGCCGCCGCCCTCGGCGACCTCGGCACCCACTTCCCCTCCGACGATCCCCGCTGGGCCGGCGCCGACTCCGCGGAGCTCCTCGCCGCCGTCGTCGAACGGGTGGCCGGCGCCGGCTACGAGGTCGTCAACTGCGACCTCACCATCGTCGCCGCCACGGTGCGAGTCGCCCCCCACCGGGAGGCGATGCGACGGAGGATCGCCGAGCTGCTCGGCCTCGCCGTCGACGCGGTGTCGGTGAAGGCGACGACCACCGACGGGCTCGGGGCGGTGGGCCGCGACGAGGGTATCGCCGCCTGGGCGGTCGCCGCGCTCAGGCCTCGAGGGCGGCGATCGCCCCGGCGGGG
>DRQR01000213.1 GCA_011371355.1 Actinomycetota bacterium | reverse complement strand
GTGTCGATCCCGTCGCAGTCCCAGTCCCCGACGAAGGGCACGTCGCCGGGATCGCCGTAGTAGAAGCTCGACGTGGCACCGGCGGCGTCCCGAAGGTGCCACCGCCCGGTCTCCGGATCGACGAGCCCCACCCCGTCGGCGGCCGCGACCGGAGTGGGGGCGAACACGAGGGTCACGAGGAGCCCGAGGGCGTAGACCGGCCGCCGGCGGCCCGATGAGGAGGGGGGCATGGCCATCATCCCCATGCAACTGCGGACGGTAGAAACGCTACCACGGATCGTGTTCGGCCGATCCGTCGGCGAGGTCCCCGTTCCGGACCACCTGGGAGGCCGCCGGGGCGACCGTCTCCGGCGGGACCGGCCACCATCGCCACGGATCGCAGAGGTCGGAGATGCCGGCGAGGCTTCCTCTTGTCGGGGAATCGGTGCGCCCTCGAGGGGAGATGCCGGTCGTGGGTGACGGCGCCGTGCGGCGGCACGGACCCGAGGGATCGACGAGGAGCGTCACGACGTTGCAGGGAGCGAAGGAATCCGGGGGCGGACCCCGGGGAGGCGTCGAGGTATCGGCTCCCGGCGATCCCGAGGATCGGCCTCCACGACGCGCCGCGGCGGCCGGGTCGGTCCCTTCCCTCGCCGTGGCGGGCGTCGTCCCCGCACCGGTACGCTCGCCGGCGACCGATGGGCGCTGAGGCAGCTGCGACGCCGGTGGCCGGGGCCGAGCCGCGGCGGACCGCCCGTCGGATGTCCCCGGGTGCGCGCCCCGGCTCAGCGAGGCACATAGGCGACGCCCTCGGCGAGGCGGCGGGCGGTGCGCAGGTAGGTCGCCTCGGTGACCTGCCCGTCGATCACCGCCGCCGAGGCCTCCATGATCCCGCTCGGGTGGCCGATGCGGAGGGGCCCCGACCGCGCCGTCCCGACGGCGTCGACGACGACGGAGCCGGCGAGGGCGGCGGCCACCGCCGTGGTGGCCGATACCGTCCCCGGGTACGCCTTGTGGAGGGCCGGGGGCCGTCCGCCGATCACCCGGGCGCAGAGGTCGGCGTCGTCGACGGTGCCGCCGGAGATCGTCTCGTAGGGCCGGAACGGCGCCACGGCCACGGGCACGGGGACGAGGCCGTCTCCGGCGATCCCGAGACGGTCGGCGGCGGCCCGCTTGACCGCCTCGACCGCCTCGACGTGGGCGGCGGTGACCTCCTCCGGTCCTTCGGTACCGGTCATGCCGACGGCCTCGGCGGGGAAGAACACCGAGAGGTTGGCGAGGTCGACGATCGTCACCTCGACCGGTCCCCGAGGGGTCTCGAGGACGTCCCGGGTCGCCCCGGTGGGGAGGAGGCTGCCGGTCACGCCCCCGGCGGTGTCGGCGTAGTCGAGGGCGATCGCCGCGCCCGACCCCGGCACGCCGTCGACGACGAGGTCGCCCTTCACCGCGGCGTGGCCGGCGACCACCGGGACGTGGGCGACGAGGACCTTCCCGGTGTTCGTGTTGTGGATGCGTACGGTCGTCACCGGTTCGGTCACGGTGACGAGGCGCTCGTCGACGGCGTAGGCGCCCACCGCCGCCGAGATGTTCCCGCAGTTGAGGTCGTAGTCGACCACCGGCTCGGTGATCGACACCTGTCCGAAGGTGTAGTCGAGGTCGGCGTCGCCGCGGGTCGGCGGTCCGATGATCGCGAGCTTGCTCGTCAACAGGTCGGCGCCTCCGAGGCCGTCGATCTGCCGCGGGTCGGGGGAGCCGAAGAGCCCGAGCACGAGGGCGTCCCGCTCCTCGCCGGGCGGCGGGAGGTCGTCGGCGGCGAGGAACACCGCCTTCGAGGTCCCACCCCGCATGAGGACGAAGGGGACCCGCCGGAGCTCGGGATGATCGATCACGTCGTCAGGATCTGCACGGTGCAGGCCGCGCCCTCCACTCCGGCGGCCTTGCCGCCCCGGCAGTGGGCGATGCCCACTCGGGCGCCGTCGATCTGGCGGGACCCGGCGTCGCCTCGGAGCTGCTTGACGAGCTCGACGACCTGGGCGACGCCGGTGGCGGCGAGGGGATGTCCCTTGCCGAGGAGGCCTCCCGACGGGTTCACCGGGAGGCGGCCACCGAGGTCGGCCTCGCCCCGTTCGACGGCGGCCGGGTAGGTGCCCTGCTCCCACAGTCCGAGCCCCTCGATGCGGAGGACCTCGGCGATCGTGAAGCAGTCGTGGACCTCGGCGAAGTCGATGTCCTCTGGCCCGACGCCGGCGGCCTCGTACGCGTCGTTCGCCGTGTCCCGGGTGAGCTCCTCGAAGGTCATCGACGACGGTGCGGTCTCCACCTTGCCGGTGCGCAGCGCCGAGGCCCGGAGGCGGATCGCCCGACTCTGCTCCCCGTGGCGGCGGACCCAGTCCCCGGTGGCGAGGACCACCGCGGCGGCGCCGTCGGACACCGGGGAGCAGTCGAGGAGGCCGAAGGGCTCGGCGATCGGCTTGGCCATGAGCACGTCGTCGATGGTGACGTCCTTCTTGAAGTGGGCGAGGGGGTTGAGGGCCGCGTTCCGCTTGTTCTTCACCGAGATCCGAGCGAGCTGCTCGCGGGTGAGGCCGAACTCCTCCATGTACCGGCGGGCCCGCATGGCGTAGACGGCGGGCATCGTCGCCCCGACCGCGGCCTCCGGGTCGTCCTCGCCGGGGGTGAACGCTCCCTTGAAGGCCCCGGTGAGGTGCTCGGTGCCGAAGGCGAGGGAGACGTCGGCGACGCCGGCGAGGAGGTCGATGAAGCTGCCGCGGATCGCCGTGGACCCCGACGAGCAGGCATTCTCGACGTTCGCCAGGGGGATGCCGGCGAGGCCGACCTGGGCGAGGACCTGCTGGCCGGTCACCATCGGCTGGAAGACGTGGCCGGCATAGGCGGTCTCGATCGCCCGGGGATCGATCCCGGCGTCGTGGATGGCGCCCCGCACCGCCTCGGCCCCGAGGTCGGCCGCGGTGCGGTCGGGGTGCTTGCCGAACTCGGTCATCCCGATCCCGATCACGTACACCTCGGTCATCGCTCACCTCCCGGCGCGAAGCGGTATCCCAGGAGGGGCGTGCCCTCCTCGTCGGTGCCCCACGGCACGATCTCCAGCTCGACGGTCATCCCGATCTCCACGTCGTCCGGCTCGGCGTCGATCTGGCCCATGACCCGGACCGGACCGGGGAGGTCGACGTAGCCGAGGACGTAGGGGGTCTCGAAGGCCGGGGTCGACCGATGGACGACCGTGTAGGTGTAGAGGGTCCCGGTCGTCGGCAACGGGATCGTCTCGAGGTCCTCGGTCAGGCAGCCGGCACAGACCTGGCGGGTGGGGAAGTAGTGGGCCCCGCACGTCGGACACCGGCTGCCGACGAGATGGCCGGTCCCGTCCTCGTTCACGACGAGGTCTCGGGGCCGGAAGGACACGGCGGTCGTCATCGTCACCTCCTCGCGGACGGCGACTGCGATCGCCGTCCGACCGTTCGGTCAGCTCTTCCCGAGTGTCGGGGGTCGACGCCGGGGTCGTCAATGACGCAGCGGCCTCATTGTCGTGAGTCGAACGCACCGGACCTGATGGATTCGGATCAGGAAAATGGCACGTCCGGGGGATTGACCCGGTGGACAGGCCGCCCACATCCTGGACCTACCGAACGGCCGGACGGTCGAGGATGAGGAGGGAACGCGGCATGGGTCACGGCGAGCTGCTCTACGACTGGAACGTCGAGGGAGGAGAGACGCCCATTCCGCCCCGCAGGGTCGAGCTCGACGACGAGACGCTGCGGGACGGCCTCCAGAGCCCTTCGGTGCGGTGTCCGACGACCGCGGAGAAGATCGAGCTCCTCCATCGGATGGCCGATCTCGGCATCCAGGGGGTCGACATCGGCTACGCCGGTGCCGGGGAGCAGACCCTCCGTGACGTCGTCGCCCTCGCCTCCGAGATCGACGCCGCAGGCCTGGCGATCGAGGCGAACTGCGCCGGTCGCACCCATCGGGCGGACATCGATCCCATCGCCGAGGCCCAGCAGCGCTCGGGCGTGCCCATCGAGGCCTCCCTCTTCTTGGGCTCGAGCCCGATCCGGCGCTACGCCGAGGGCTGGGACTTCGACTTCCTCCTCGAGACCACCGACGAGGCGGTTCGCTACGCCCGGAGCCTCGGCCTCGAGGTCATGTACGTCACCGAGGACACCACCCGGGCCCATCCCGACGACCTCCGTCGCCTCTACACCACGGCGATCGAGGCCGGGGCCCGTCGGATCTGCTTCTCCGACACCGTCGGCCACGCCACGCCGTGGGGAGTGACGGCGCTCATCCGGTTCGCCCGCGAGCTCGTCGACGCCACCGGCGAGGACGTGAAGATCGACTTCCACGGGCATCGGGATCGGGGCCTGTCGATCCCGAACTCCCTCGCCGCCCTCGCCGCGGGCGCCGACCGGGTCCACGGCTGCGCCCTCGGGATCGGGGAACGCTGCGGGAACACGCCCATGGACGTGCTCCTCGTCAATCTCCGGCTCCTCGGATGGTGGGACGGCGACCTGTCGACGCTCCCGGCCTACTGTGAGACCGCCTCCCGAGCCACCGACACGCCGATCCCCGCCAACTACCCGGCCATCGGCAAGGACGCCTTCGAGACGAGCACCGGGGTGCACGCCGCCGCCGTCCTCAAGGCCCTGCGGAAGGGGGACACCTGGCTCGCGAACCGGGTCTATTCGGGCGTGCCGGCCGACCTGATCGGGCGGAGTCAGGTCATCACGGTCGGGCCGATGAGCGGGCGGGCGAACGCCGAAGCCTGGCTCCTCCAGCACGGCCTCCCCATCGACCCCGGCACCGTGGGGCGGATCCTCGAAGCGGCGAAGCGGTCCGATCGGGTCCTCACCGACGAGGAGATGGCCGAGCTCGTCGGGAGCGACGCGTGACGCTCCTCGTCGAGGCCGACCGGGCGCTGCTGTCGGGCAACGAGGCGATCGCCCGAGGCGCCTGGGAGGCCGGGGTCGTCGTCGCTTCCGCCTATCCGGGCACGCCCTCGACCGAGACCCTCGAGGCGATGGCCGCCTACCCCGAGGTGGACGCCCGGTGGGCGACGAACGAGAAGGTCGCCGTCGACGTCGCCCTCGGCGCGTCCCTCGGCGGTGTCCGCGCCCTCGCGGTGATGAAGCACGTCGGCCTCAACGTCGCCGCCGACACCTTCATGAGCGCGACGAGCACGGGAGTGGGGGCGGGACTCGTCATCATGGTCGCCGACGATCCCGGGATGCACAGCTCCCAGAACGAGCAGGACACCCGGTTCTACGCCCGATTCGGCCTCGTCCCCCTCCTCGAGCCCTCCGACTCGGCGGAGGCGAAGGAGTTCACGAAGCTCGCCTTCGAGGTCTCCGAACGATTCGACACCCCGGTCCTGCTCCGGTCCACCACCCGGATCTCCCACAACCGGGGGATCGTCGAGCTCGGACCCCGCGGAGAGGTCCCGGTGCGCGGGTTCCAGCGGAACCCCCACAAGTACGTGATGCTCCCCGCCTACGCCCGAGACCGCCACCCCTGGGTGCTCGAACGCCTCGAGCGGCTCACCGACTACGCCGCCGAGCTCGCCGTCGAGGAGGGCGACGACCCGAAGGTCGGGATCGTCACCGCCGGGGTGCCCTACCAGTACGTCAAGGAGGTCTATCCCGACGCCCACCTCCTCAAACTCGGGATGAGCTTCCCGATCCCGATCGAACGGATCCGTCGATTCGCCGACGCCGTGGAGCGGCTCATCGTCGTCGAGGAGCTCGAGCCCTTCCTCGAAGAACAGCTTCGGGCCGCCGGCATCGAGGTCGTCGGCAAAGACCTCTTCCCCAGGGTCGGCGAACTGAGCCCCGACCTCGTCCACGACGGCCTCGCGAAGGCCGGGATCCTCGAACCCCGCGAGCCGGGGCCCGCACCGCCGACCACCGTCGCCCGACCGCCGCTGCTGTGCGCCGGCTGCCCCCACATGGTCCCCTACTGGGCGCTGAAGCGCCTCGGCGCCACCGTCACCGGCGACATCGGGTGCTACACCCTCGCCGCCCTCGACCCCATCGCCACGATGGACACCTGCGTGGCGATGGGATCGAGCATCGGGATGGCCTCCGGGCTCGCCGCGAGCGGCGGCAGCGACGCCCCGGTGGTGGCCACGATCGGGGACTCGACGTTCCTCCACGGCGGCGTCCCCGCCCTCATGGAGGCCGTCTACAACCAGGCGAACATCACCGTGGTGATCCTCGACAACGGCACGGTCGCGATGACCGGAGGTCAGGAGCACCCCGGGTCGGGGACGACGCTCAAGGGAGAGGAGACCCGCCCGGTCGACATCCCTGCGCTGTGCCGAGCGGTCGGCGTCGAGGACGTCCACGTCGTCGACCCCTACGACGTCCCGGCGACGATGCGGGCCTTCGAGGAGGCGATCGCCCACCGGGGACCCTCCGTGGTCATCACCTACCGACCCTGCATCGAGGCACCGGTGCGGATCAAGGACCGCCCCTACGAGGTCGTCGCCGCCGATTGCACCGCATGTCAGCTCTGCATGAACCTCGGCTGTCCGGCGATCATCTGGACCGACGAGACCTTCGAGGGGCGCCGCAAGGTCACCATCGACCCCACCCTGTGCACCGGTTGCACCCTGTGCGCCCAGCTCTGCCCACCTCGGGCGATCGTGCCGGTGGAGGTGGAGGCATGAGGCCCCGCAGCATCGTCCTCGCCGGGGTGGG
>DRQR01000212.1 GCA_011371355.1 Actinomycetota bacterium | reverse complement strand
GTCTACCCGGTCCTTCCACAGCCCCTCGTCGACCCGGACGATCCCCAACTCGTTCGCCCAGGTCACCGCCGCCTCGGCCGCTCCTGCATCTCCCCAACCCTGGGTGGCCGCCAGGTCCCCACCGGCATTCCCGGGAGGAGTGGCGGCCTCCCCCGAACCCGTGCATGCCGCGACGACCACGGCGAGGACGACGACGGCGAGGACCGATCTCATGGACCCACCCTACGGCCTCGCGCCCGAAAGACGAACCGGACGCGGAGGACGAGCCGCCCCATCCCCGCCCCGCACCGAGACCGACGCCGTCGGGATCGCCGGCGACGGCCAACGGCCCGCTCCAGCAGATCACCGCCGCGGCGAGCCCCCACCAGACGACGACCCGACCGCCCCGATCCCGACGAGGAAGCCGACCGGCGAGACGGCAGGCAGCATCGGGACGCCCAGCTCAGGGCACCGTCCCCAGCCGCAGCGGCACCCGACGCGAACCCCAGTCGCCCGGATGCGCCTCGAAGACGCCCGGCAGCGGCTCGCCGCAGGTCGCACACCGGCCCTCCTCGTCGAGACCCCACCGGGTGATCGCGTAGCCGACCCGACCGATGAGCGTCGCCCCGCAGCGGTGGCAGGTCGTCGTCTGGCCCTCCGGGTCGTAGACGTTGCCGGTGTAGACGTACCGGAGCCCGTTGCCGAGGGCGATCTCCCGAGCACGGGAGAGGGTGTCGGGCGGGGTCGGCGGGGTGTCGAGCATCCGGAAGTCGGGGTGGAAGGCGGTGAAGTGGAGGGGGACGTCCACGCCGACGTGCTCGACGATCCAGCGGGTCATCCGGTCGATCTCGTCGTCGTCGTCGTCGTTCGCGCCGGGGATGAGGAGGGTCGTCAGCTCGACCCAGACCTCGGTGTCGTTGCAGACGTACTCGATCGTCTCGAGGACGGGGTCGAGGTGGCCGGCGCACAGCCGTCGGTAGAACTCCTCGGAGAAGCCCTTCAAGTCGATGTTCGCCGCGTCCATGTGGGCGAAGAACTCCCGTCTCGGCTCGGGGGTGAGGTACCCGGCGGTGACGGCCACCGCCCGGATCCCCCGGTCGTGGCAGGCGTCGGCGACGTCGACGGCGTACTCCATGAAGACGACGGGATCGTTGTAGGTGAAGGCCACCGAGCGGCAGCCGAGCTCGTCGGCGACCTCGGCGATCCGCTCCGGGGAGGCCTCGTCGGCGAGGACGTCGAACTCCTTGGCCTTCGAGATGTCCCAGTTCTGGCAGTACCGGCACGCCAGGTTGCAGCCTGCGGTCCCGAAGGAGAGCACCGGGGTTCCGGGGAGGAAGTGGTCGAGGGGCTTCTTCTCGATGGGGTCGATGGCGAAGCCCGACGACCGCCCGTAGGTGGTGAGGACGATCTCGTCGCCCCGGCGGGCCCGCACGTAACACAGCCCCCGCCGGCCTTCCCGGAGCTTGCAGAACCGGGGACAGAGATCGCATTGGATCCGTCCGTCGTCGAGACGATGCCAGTACCGGGTCGGGACCACCGACCCGTCGAGGGGGGTCGGGAGAGTCATGGGCGCACGTCGAAGGCTACGGCGCCCCGCGGGCTGCCGAAGGTCGCGCCCCGCGGGAACCGGTCAGAGCACGGTCTCCTCGAACTGCCCGTCGTCGGGTCCCTCTTCCCCGGAGATCCAGCGCCGCACCCGTTCCCTCAGCTCTTTCGCCTCCCGCCGGGCCTGCTCGAGTTGGTTCCGCTCGTCGTCGGAGAGGTTCGTCACCGGCTGGCTCTCCATGCGTTCGAGCACCTCGTCGAGGAGCTCCTCGTACCTGTGGAGGTCCGCTCCGGTCGGCGCCTCCTGCCCGGCGAGACGGTCGCGGATGATCCCCGTCCGGTAGCGGGCCACCTCCCATGCCGGGCCGATCTCTCCGGTGATGACCTCCCCGTCGGGCTCCTCGCCGGGGAGGGTCGACGTTCCGGCGTGTTCGACGTCGACGACGTCGAGGATGTCGGGTTCGGGGAGTCGCCGGAACCGGAGGAACCAGACGACCCAGGCGGCGGCGAAGCCGCCCGCGAGGACGAAGAGGACCACCAGTCCGGGCGACACCCCTCCATCAGCGCCACCGGCCGTCTCGTCGGAGGCGACGCCCGGAGTTCGGTTGGTGGCGTCGGTCTGCTCGGGAGCGGCCGTCGTCGGGGGCGCGGCGGTGGTCGTGACGACCGTGGTCGTCGTGGTCGTCGGCTCCGGGGTGACCTCGGCGACGAGGAGTCCCTCCCCTTCGGGCCCGGCGAGCGACCAGCGGAACGGCGAGCCCACCCCGTAGGCGCGACGCTGCTCGTCGAGCGCCGATCGGTCGGGCAGCGAGCCGATCTCGGTGAACTCGAACATGGAATCCGGCGCCAGCCAACCGGTTCCGGCGGAGAAGGTCTCGACGGGATCCTGCTCTTCGAAGTACGACGCCCGCATGACGATGCCGATGCCCCCGATGCCGCCGGTCTCCGACGGGTAGACGAGCAGCTCCCACGAATCGGGACCATCGGTGGCGCCCCAGTAGGCCTGGATGGGTACGGCCGGGGGTCGACCCGGCACCCAGGTGCTCACGTCGATCTCGTCGAGTTCGAGGACCGCCGAGAGACCCGCCCTCCCGTAGGCCGCCTCCACGGCGACGCCGCTGCCCATGGTGAAGGGCTCGGGGAAGAACGCCACGAGCTCGGTCGTTCCCGGCACATCGCCGGGCACGAACCACGCCTGGGGCGGTAGCGGCGCCTGGGCCGACGCCGCGACGGGAGCGACCACGATCGCCACCGCCGTCATGACCATCCACCACGTCCGTCGCACGTTTCCTCCTCTCGATGACGATCGCGGGCTCCGGCCCCCGTCTACCACATCGGCGCTCGGCCCCGCCACCTCGAGCCGATCGGGGATGCCGCCGGGGTACCGTGGGGCCATGGGTGACCCGTACCGGTGGATCGCCGAGGTCTACGACCTCGCCGTCGAGCCGTTCCAACGGAAGATCCGGGAGGTCGGCATGGCGCTGTACCCGCCGCGCCCGGGGATGGAGGTCCTCGACGTGGGCTGTGGGACCGGCAGCCACCTGGCGCGGTACCGGGAGGCGGGCTGCGTCGTCCACGGCCTCGACCTGTCCCCGGCGATGCTGGCGAAGGCGGCGGCCCGCCTCGGGGACGACGCGGACCTCCGGCTGGGCGACGCCGCGGCCTTGCCGTGGCCCGACGGGTCCTTCGACCTCGTCGTCGCCCAGACGGTCCTCCACGAGCTCGACGCGACGAGCGGGAAGGCGGCGATGGCCGAGATGCGGCGGGTCGTCCGAGACGACGGGAAGGTCCTCGTCGTCGACCATCGTCCCGACGCGCCCAGAGGGGCCCGGGCGGTCGCGAACGTCGTCGAGTTCCTCGCCGGGATCCGCCACTTCCGCGCCTACCGGGCGTTCCTCGCCGCCGGGGGCCTCCCCGCGCTCGTGGCCGACGCGCCCTTCACCCCGGCGCGGGAGAAGGTCGTCGCCCGCGGCGCGATGTCGGTCGTGTTGTTGTCGCCGACGTGACCCCTCGACGGATCCTCGTCACGGGTGCCTCCGGGTATCTCGGCCGTCGGGTGGTGCGGGCGGCGGCCGGGGTGGGCGAGGTGGTGGGGACGGTGCACCGCAACGTCCTCGACGGGGTCGAGACCGTCGTGGTCGACCTCACCGACCGTGCCTCCGTCCACCGGATCGTGAAAGCGATCCGTCCGGCGGCGATCATCCACACCGCGGCGGTCAACCCCGGCCGGGGCGACGAAGGCACCATGTGGCGGGTGAACGTCGACGGCTCCCGGCACGTCGCCGAGGCCGCTCGGGCCGTCGGTGCCCGGCTCGTGGCGGTCTCCACCGACGTGGTCCACGACGGCACCGCCGCCCCCTATCCCGACGATGCCCGGCCGTCCCCGTCGACCGGCTACGGCCGCTCGAAGGCGGAGGCCGAGCGGGTGATGGTGGAGGCGCTGGCGTCGACGACGCTCGTACGCACGTCGCTCGTCTACGACCTCGACGAGATGGATCGCGGCACCGCCGGCTTCGCCGCTCGCCTCGCCGCCGGGGAGGAGGTCGGGCTGTTCTCGGACGTCGTCCGCCAGCCGATCCGGGCCGAGACCCTGGCCGAGGCGCTCGTGGCCCTCGTCGACGTCGACCATCCCGGACCCCTCAACGTCGCCGGCGCCGAGCCGATGACCCGGGAGGCCTTCGGCCGGGCGATGCTCGCCTTCTGGGGAATCGACGACCGCGGCCTCGTTCGGAGCGTCCGAGCCGCCGAGGTCGCTCCGTCGACTCCGAGGGACCTTCGTCTCGACTGCCGCCTGGCCGAGATGTTGCTCGACCGTCGGTTCCCCGGGGTCGCCGAGGTCCTCGCCGAGGCCGAACGACTGTCTGGGGCGTCGCCTCCCGAGACCCCCCGGGCGTAGAGGGAACCCCCGGGGCTGCGAGAATCGGGGCGTGGCCGATCTGCTCCTCGCCGGAGCGCTCGTGGGACTGGTCGCCGTCGCGGCGATCCTCGGCGCGGCCGAGGCGGCGCTGCTGCGCGTCTCACGACCGCGTGTCGAGGTCCAGGCGGCCGAAGGTGACCGACGAGCGGCGATGCTCCGGAGTCTCCTCGCGGATCTGCCCAAGGCGCTGAACACGGTGCTGTTGGTCGTCCTCCTCGTGCAGGTCTCGGCGGCGACGATCGCCGGGATCTTGGCCGAGCGGCTCTTCGGCGACCTCGGTGCGACGTTGGCGGCGGTGGTGTTGACGTTGGTGCTGTTCGTCTACGGGGAGGCGATCCCGAAGACCTATGCAGTTCGCCATCCCGAGGCGGTGGCCCGGACGGCGGCCCCCCTGTTGCGGTTCCTCGTGGTGGCCGTGCGACCCGTGGTGCGCGGGCTCGTCTGGTTCGCCGATCTGCAGGCCCCGGGCGTCGGCATCGCCTCCCCGGCGACGGTCACCGAAGAGGAGCTCCTCCATCTCGTCTCCGAGGCGACGGAGGCGGGCGAGCTGGAAGAGACCGACCGGGTCCTCATCGAGCGGGTCCTCGAGCTCGGCGATCGTACCGTCGACGAGATCATGACCCCACGAACCGAGGTCGTCTGGGTGCCGACGTCGTCGACGGTCGGCGGGGCGCTCGAACGGGCGCTCGGTTCTGGGCACCGTCGCCTCCCCGTCTGTCGGACGGACCTGGACGACGTCATCGGAGTCGTCCGTTTGGAAACGCTGGCCGCCGCCGACCCCGAGACACCCGTCTCCGACGTCGCCGAGGAACTCCTGATCGTGCCCGAGTCCCGGCGCGTCGTGGACGTGTTGCGCGACATGCAAC
This sequence comes from Actinomycetota bacterium, assembly GCA_011371355.1. GTDB lineage: Bacteria > Actinomycetota > Acidimicrobiia > Spongiisociales > UBA5794 > DRQR01. The sequence goes on along the minus strand of DRQR01000212.1, from coordinate 2,726 downwards.
GGGCTGGTCGTCACCTCGCGGTCGTCGTCGACGAATACGGCGGCACCTCGGGGATCGTGACGATCGAAGACGTCGTCGCCGAAGTCCTGGGACGAGTCTCCGACGAGGGGGAGGTGCTGCCCCCCGAGGTCGTGCCGCTGGCCCCGGGGTGGTGGCGGATCGACGCCGGAGCCGACCTCGACGAGGTGGCCGAGGTCACGGGCCTGACGTTCCCCGAGGGTCCCTGGCGCACCATCGGCGGCCTGGTGATGGGGACGACCGGCCGGATCCCCGAAGAGGGAGCGACCATCGAGCTCCCCGACGGTGCGACCCTGAAGGTGACCGAGGCGGAACCGACCCGGATCGTCGGCGTGGAGCTGCGCCTGCCCGAACGATGAGCGCCCGGGGCACGGGACGCCCTGGGGCCGCCGGTCGTCGGGGTCTCGCCGCGCTCGGGGTGGGGTGGCCTATGCTCGATCCATGGCCGTCGACGACTTCGCCTATCTCCCCCGGAGCTTCGCTCCCGCCTACGAGGCGCTCCCACCCCTCGACGAGCCCCCGGTGTGGGCCGAGCCTCGACGACCGAGGCAGGAGGCGACGGTGGCCGCCCTCTCGTCGGCGGGCATCTACCTGCCCGGCTCCCAGCCGCCCTTCGACACCGAACGGGAACGACGGGAACCCACCTGGGGCGACCCGTCGTGGCGCCGGATCCCCGCCACCGTCGACGAGGGCGACGTCGGCGCCGTCCACCTCCACATCAACACCGAGCCCCTCCTCGAGGACCTCGACGTGGCGTTGCCGGTTCGCACCCTTCGCCTCCTCGAAGCGGAGGGCGGCATCGGGAGGGTCTCCGACGCCCACGTGTCGGTGATGGGCTACCAGGAGCGGAGCTGCTCGATGTGGCGCAGCGAGACCGGCCCCGCCATCGCCCGGTTCCTCGGCGAGCTCGGCGTCGACGTGCTGCTCCTCGCCCCCGCCTGACCGGACTGCTGCGTCAACGTGCCCGTGTTGGCACGCATCGTCGAAGCGAGCGGGATCCCCACGGTCACCGTCTCGATGATGCCCGGGATCTCCCTGCGACGAGGCGCGCCCCGGGTGGTGGGCGTGCCCTTCCCCTTCGGGCAGGCCTTCGGCCCCGTCGGCGACGCCGCCGTCCATCGTCGCGTGGTCGAGGCCGCCCTCGATCTCGCCGACTCGGCCACGGGGCCCGGCGCCCGCGTCGATCTCGACGACCTCGTCTGGCCCGTCGACCGGAAGACCGCCTACCGGGCTTGGCAGCCACCGGAGCCGAGCCCCATCGTCGCCGCGATGCTCGCCGCCCGGGACCGGGAGGCCTGAGCCGCCCGAGCCTCGACCGCCTCCACACCGGGTCGGGGTACGGTCGAGGCGACGTGGCCGAGCTCTGGGTCGGGCACCCCGCGTGCGGCCACGATTGGGTCCCCTCGGGACGTGGACCGGGAAGCGCGGATCGCTCGGGCCCGTGAGTTGGCGGCGAAGACCTCGATCGAGCTTCGGCGACGACGTGAGGAGGCCGCCGTCCGGATCGCCGCGATGGGTACCGCGGCGGCGATGCGTCGGGCTCGCGAGATCGACGGGGATCCTTCCATTCCCTGGCTCGGGCCCGTCCGCGACCCTGGGGCGTGGAGGGACGCCGGCGAGGCCGCCCGGAACGTCGCCCTCGCCGCCGCCCGTACCGGCCGAACGATCACCTGCGGCGAGCTGGGGTCGCCGCCTACGAGGCCACGGGCATGAAGGTGGGCCACAACCAATACGCGCAGCTCGTCATGGACCCCAACCGCCCGGAGGACGGGTACCTCCTGTCGGCGATCGTCGTCCGAGCCGACGACGGACGTCCGGGAGACGGGTTCCTCCCCCACGCCCGGAGCATGGGCTTCGACGCGCCGATCCCCACCCTGCAGCGCCGGGTCTGGGACACCTTCGGCGATCGAGGGGTCCGACGCCCCTCAGGCACCGGTCACGCCGTCGCCACGGTCGATCATCTTCGGGCACACCGCGGTGATGGGACACGGAGCGCAGTCCGGATCCGTGGGCCGGCACCAGCGACGACCGATGTCCCAAGCCGGTAGATCGAGCGCCCCCGGCCGCGTGGGATTCGATCGTCTCGCCGCCTCGACGACGTGGGTGAGATCGTCACGATCGGCCAGACCCGTGCGCAGAAACACTCGGCGGACGTGCACGTCGTAAGCAACGTCCGAGCCCTCCATCTCCTGCAAGGGCACTCCGAGATCACGTTCGAGGATCTCGACGGCCATGGCCGCCTTCTTCTGGCTGATGCCCGGAAACCGCTCGAGGCGCTCTCTGAGTTCTCGAGCGGTCGGGACGTCACCCCAGATCCGAGCGGCATCACCCTCGTAGTCGTCGAGCACGATGCGCGCCGCTTCCACCACCCATCCCGCCGTCTGATCCGGGAACCGATGGAGCGCCTGCCTCCCTTCCCCACCGCGAAACGCCTCTCGGACCCGGTCGCGGTGTTCCACGAGGAGCTCGGGAGAGAACCCGCCGAGCCGGAGAGCCAGTTGCCACGGCGTCTCCCAGGCACGCTCGGCGGTGATCTGATAGTCGCACACCACCGCGACGAGGAAGGCAAACGGGTCCTCGACGACGAGCCGGTCGGCTTCCGGGTTCGGAGTGAACCGTGGGGCTGGGCGATCCTGGGCTTCGTTCCCGAGGGCTTCACCGTGGGCGAGGAGCGCTTCGACGACCCGCCGCCGCAGATCCGATGCATC
>DRQR01000211.1 GCA_011371355.1 Actinomycetota bacterium | reverse complement strand
CCCCCGGCCCCGTCATCGGCCACTCCGACCTGCTCCCCGCAGGCGAGAGCACCGACGTCGTCGTCACCCTCGACGAGCCCCTCGAGGGCTCGGCCACCGTGTGGCCCATGGTCCACATCGACATGGACGGAGACGGCGTCTACACGTTCATGCCCCCCGACGACGCCATCGACCTCCCCGGGCTGACCGCCGACGGCGACGTCGCCGTCATCCCGGTCGAGATCGAGGTCACCGGCTGACCCACCCGCGGGGACCCGGGCGCGGAACCCGGGTCCCCGCCCCCTGGGACCGACCCCACGGCCGAGCGGACTCGGAGGGTCCCCGTCGGCCGAGGCGCCCGAAGTCGTGCGGCGGGTGCCCACCGGTCCGCCCCGCGTAGCATCGAACACGAAGGAGGTCCACCCATGCGACGCACGATCCCGATCCTCGTCGCCGCCGTACTCACGCTCGCCGCGTGCTCCGGCGGATCCGAACCCACCACCACGGCCGGCTCGCCCACGTCGGAGGCCACGTCCACCCCTTCGGCCGGGGAGGGCACGACGATCTCCATCGAGGACTTCGCGTTCCACCCGGCCGACCTGACGGTCCCCGTCGGCACCACCATCGAATGGCGCAACGACGAAGGCGGCGTGGCCCACACCGCAACCTCCGACGAGGGAACCTGGGACTCGGGGACCCTGCAACCGGGCGACACCTACGCCCTCACCCTCGACACCCCGGGTACCTTCACGTACTTCTGTTCGATCCATCCGTCGATGACGGGGTCGATCACCGTCGAGTCCTGAGCGTCGGCACCGCGTCGGGTCCGGGACCGGCGTAGCGCCGTCCGGCACCGTGGTCGGCCGCGGGTCACCGCCGGGTCGATCGACGCCGCGACGACCCCGTACCCTGCGGGAGCTCCCACCGGAACCAGCGGATCGCGAGGTAGCCCCCGACGAGGCCCCACAGCGCCAGGTAGGCGAGATGACCCCACTCGAAGGCGAGGTCGTTGCGCCGAGGATCGAAGGGGGCGAAGAACGCCTCGTTGAAGTGCTTGAGGGGGAAGACGTCGCCGATGAACTCGATCCACCTCGGCGTCTCCGCCTGCGGAGGGATGAACACCCCCGAGAAGAACGCCAAGGGCAGCAGGGTCGCGTTCGTGATCGCCGACGCCGCATTCCCCGACGGCGCGACCGCGGCGACGAGGAGCCCGAGGGCGGAGAACGCCGCCGATCCGACGACGAAGGACACGACGAGCGCCGGCAGGGTCGTCGGGTCGAGGCGGAGCCCGTAGAGGGCCACGCCGAGGCCGAGCATGATCGCCACCCCGATGAAGGCGACGGCGATCGCCGAGAGGATCTTCCCTGCCATGTAGATCCACGGCGGCAGCGGCGTCCCCCGAATCCGCTTGAGGACCCCGAAATCCCGCTGGTACGCGGTGGAGATCCCGAGGTTCGTGTAGGTCGCCGACACCGCGGCGAACATGCCGAGGGCGGGGGCGTAGAACTGGGCGACGGTGACGCCGAGCTCGTCGATGCGCTCGTTCCCGAAGATCACCGTGAAGATGAGGAACATCATCACGGGGAAGAGGATCGTGAAGAAGGCCGCCACCGGGTTCCGCCAGAAGAGCTTCCACTGGTACCCCGTCTGGATCCGGACGAGGCGGAAGGTGCTCGGCCTCCTCACGACGTCGCCTCCCCCGTGAGCCGGAGGTAGACGTCCTCGAGGGAGGGCCGACGCACCTCGAGGTCCTCGAGTTCGATCCCGTTGGCGAGGGCCCAGTCCGTGAGCGTGTGGAGGTCCCGGGTGGGATCCACGCTCTCGATCTCGACCACGCCCCCGTCGGCCCGGGACGGGGTGAGGGGGAGCCGGTCGGGGGCGACGTCGGCGAGCCGGAACCGGACGATCGTCGCGTCCCGGCGTCCTCCGAGGGTCTCGGGGGTGCCCTCGGCGATGATCCGTCCTCCGGCGATCACCGCGACCCGATCCGCGAGGTTCTGCGCCTCGTCCATGTAGTGGGTGGTGAGCAGGATCGTCTTCCCCAGGCTCCGGAGGTTGTCGATGATCGTCCACGCCTGACGGCGAGCCGAAGGATCGAAGCCGGTCGTCGGCTCGTCGAGGAAGACGAGGTCGGGGTCCCCGACGATGCCGAGGGCGAGCTCGAGGCGGCGCTTCTGCCCTCCCGAGAGCGTCTTCACCCGGGCCCGCCGCTTCTCGCCGAGCCCCACGATCTCGACGATCTCGTCGGTGGGTCGTCGCCGCGGATAGAGGGACCCGTAGATGTCGAGGGCCTCGTCGACGGTGAGCTCGGGCTCGATCGCCGTCTCCTGGAGGACGATACCGATGCGTTCCTTGTAGGCACGCGACGCCTCGGCCGGGTCGAACCCGAGGACCGAGACCGACCCGGCGTCCCGCTGCCGATACCCTTCGAGGATCTCGACGGTCGTGGTCTTCCCGGCACCGTTGGGGCCCAGGAGGGCGAAGACCTCACCCTCGGCGATCGTCAGGTCGACGCCGGCGACGGCGACGACGTCGCCGTACCGCTTGACGAGTCCCCTCACCTCGATCGCGTTCGCCATGTTCGCCGCAGTCTGCCATCCCGGCGCCCCGGAGGGGAGTCAAGGCGCCCAGCGGGACACCCGATCGAGGATCCCGACGAACCCCAGCTCGCCGCAGAGGTCCTCGAACGCCCGGTCGACGCCTCGCCATTCGAGGTCGGCGATCCCCTCGGCCAGGGGCACGTCGTCGCGGAGCCGGGCGAGGTATCGGTAGAGGAGGGCCTCGTCCATGCGCGCCAGGAGGGTGTCGAGGAGCTTCCCCGTCGATCGGATCCCGACGTCCCACTGGGAGGCGACGACCGGGATCGCCTCGAGGTGACCGTAGCGGGAGAGGACGGCCGCCGCCGACTTCGCGCCCCAGCCGGGCAGACCCGGAAGCCCGTCGGCCTTGTCGCCGACGAGGGCGAGGTAGTCGGGGATCGACGGAGGTTCGACGCCGAAGCGCTCGACGACCCCGTCCCGGTCGATGAACCGCCCCTTCCGACGGTCGTAGCCGACGACGCGGTCGTGCCCGTAGAGCTGGGCGAGATCCTTGTCCGGGGTCATGACCACCACCTGGTCGACGTCCTCCCGGTAACGCAGCGCGGCCGTGGCGAGGGCGTCGTCGGCCTCGAAGTCGTACATCGACCAGACGACGACGCCGAGGGCCCTCGTGATCTGCTCGGCGAGCGGGAACTGGGCCAGGAGCTCCGGATCGACGCCCTCGCCGGTCTT
>DRQR01000210.1 GCA_011371355.1 Actinomycetota bacterium | reverse complement strand
TACCCGGCGAGAGCTCGAGGAGATGGTCTCCCGATGGGCCGTCGTTCGACGCCTCGCCGAGGGCCGCTCCTACCGCGACATCCACGCCGAGACGGGCGTGTCGACCGCGACGATCACCCGGATCAACGACTGGCTGCGGCACGGCACCGGCGGCTACCGGGCCATGCTGGAACGTCTCGGAGCGTCCTCCGATGGGTGACGTGGTCCGGGTCGCCATCCCGAACAAGGGCCGCCTCTCCGCCCCCACCCTCGATCTCCTCCGGCGGGCGGGGCTCGTCTTCGAGGCCTCCGAACGGGCCCTGTCCGTCCCCGTGCGCAACGCCGCCTTGGAGATCCTCTTCGTCCGCGCCGACGACATCCCCGAACTCGTCCACGACGGCGTCGCGGCCTTCGGCATCACCGGCCGGGACCTCGTCGTCGAGGCGGGCTTCACCGACGGGGTGCTCCTCGACCTCGGCTACGGACGTTGTCGGCTCGTCCTCGCCGTCCCCGAACGCTCCGAGATCTCCGACGTCGCCGACCTCGACGGGCTCCGAGTCGCCACCTCCCACGTGCGTACCGTCGAACGATTCTTCGCCGACGAGGGCGTGGAGGTCACCGTCGTTCCCCTCCGCGGCTCGGTCGAGGTCGCCCCTCGCCTCGACGTCGCCGACGCCGTCGTCGACCTCGTCTCGACCGGGAGCACGCTCATGGTCAACGGCCTCCGCCCGGTGGTCACCCTCCTCGACTCCGAGGCCGTCCTCATCGCCGACGGTGACGACCCCGACGTCCCGCTGGCGACGATGCTCCAGTCCGTCGTCGTCGGACGCCGCAAACGCTACGTCCTCATGAACGCCCCCGCCGACTCGATCGACGCCATCGAGGAGATCATCCCCGGGGCCGACGCCCCCACGGTCGTGCCCCTCGCCCATGACTCCATGGTCGCCATCCACTCGGTCGTCGACGCCGACGAGCTCTGGAGCGTGCTCCCCCGCCTCGAGGCGGCCGGCGCCTCGGCGATCCTCGTCCTCCCCGTCGAGCAGATGATCCGATGATCCGCCTCGTCCACCTCGCCGAGCTCACCCCGGACGAACGGACGGCCCTCACCCGCCGGTCCGTGGTCCCCGACCCGCGGATCCTCGCCGAGGCCGCCCGCATCGTCGACGACGTCCGGCGCGGCGGCCACCCGGCCGTCGTCGCCGCGAACCTCGCCCACGGCGGTGGCCGGCGCGACGGCACGACCACGGTGAGCCTCGACGAGCGGGACGCCGCCTACGCCGAGGCGGACCCCGACTTCCTCGCCGCCGTCGAGGCGGCGGTGTCGAACATCCGACGGGTCCACGAGGCCCAACGACCCGCCGACGGCACGATCGAACCCGTTCCCGGCGTGCGGGTGGAACGCCGATGGACCCCCCTGCGACGCGTCGGCGTCTACGTACCCGGTGGCCGCGCCGCCTACCCCTCCTCCCTGCTCATGGGCGTCGTTCCCGCCCAGGTCGCCGGCGTCGACGAGATCGCCGTCGTCACCCCCGCGGACGGCGAAGGACGACCAAACCCGGCGGTCCTCGCCGCGGCCGCCTTCCTCGGGATCGACGAGATCCACGCCACCGGCGGCGCCCAGGCGATCGGCGCCCTCGCCCACGGCACCGAGGAGATCCCACGGGTCGACAAGATCGTGGGCCCGGGCGGCGCCTGGGTCACCGCGGCGAAGCTCGCCGTCCACGGCGTGGTCGGCGTCGACCTGCCCGCCGGTCCCTCCGAGGCCGCCGTCGTGGTCGACGAGACCGCCGACCCCGAGATCGCCGCCGCCGATCTCCTCTGCCAGGCCGAACACGGCCCCGACTCGGCGGTGCTCCTCGTCGCCACCGACGCCGAGATCGCCGCCCGGGTCCTCGCCGAGACCGAACGCCGTCTCCGCCGCCTCGCGCGGAGGGACCTCGTCGCCGCCGCGCTCGAAGACCACGGCCTCGCCGTCGTCGCCCCCGACCACGACGCGGCCCTCGCCTTCGTCGAGGCCTGGGCTCCCGAGCACCTCACCCTCCACACCCGGGATCCCCACCGCGACGCCGAGGCGGTGCCCTCCGCCGGCTCGGTGTTCCTCGGCACCTGGACGCCCGAGTCGGCCGGCGACTACGCCACCGGCGCGAACCACGTCCTCCCCACCGGCGGCCTCGCCCGCGCCCATGGGCCCCTGTCCACCGAGGACTTCGGCTCCTGGCGGCAGATCCAGGAGCTCACCCCCGACGGGCTGCGACGGCTCGCCCCGACGATCCGCACCCTCGCCCACACCGAAGGGCTCACCGCCCACGCCGCGTGCGTCGACGTCCGCCTGGAGGCCCGATGAGCGCCCCCCGTTACCGATGGCAGCCCACCACCCGCGACATCGCCGAACGCCTCGGCATCCCCCGATCGCGGATCGTCCGTTTCGACCACAACACCTCCCCCTTCCCCACCGACTGGGCGATCCCCCTCGCCGAGGAGACCGCCGCTCGTCTCAACGAGTATCCGGGAGCCAACTATCGGCCGCTCCGGGAGGCCGCGGCCCGCTACCTCGGCGTCGAGGCGACGAACGTCGTACCGGGGGCGGGCGTGGACGAGCTCATCCTCCTCGTCGCCCGGGCGTTCCTCGGTCCCGGTCGACGATCCGTGGCGATGTCCCCCACCTATCCCCTCTACCGGATCGCCGCCGCCCAGGTCGGCGCCGACCACGTCGACGTCCCCGCCGACGACGGCCTCGCCACCCCCGTCGACGCGCTCGCCGCCGCGGCACGGGACGCCGACGTCCTCTGGCTCTGCGTCCCGAACAACCCCACCGGGGAGCGGATCCCCGACGAGGCGGTCCTCCGGCTCGTCGACGCCGCGGGCGGCCTCACCTTCCTCGACGCCGCCTACGCGGAGATCGCCGGCGACCGCTGGAGCCACCTCGTCGCCCGCGACGACGTCCTCGTCGCCCACACCCTCTCGAAGGGATTCGGCCTCGCCGGACTCCGGGTCGGGTTCGCCGCCGGGGCCCCCGACCTCGTCGACGCCCTCGACGGCGTCCGCCCTCCCGGCTCGATCGCCGAACCCGCCGCGGTGATCGCCGAAGCCGCCCTCGACGATCCGTCCCGGATGGAGCGGAACGTGGCCCGGCTCGTCGCCGAGCGAGACCGACTCGCCGCCGCCCTCGAAGACCTCGGCTTCGACGTCCATCCGTCGACGGCGAACTTCCTCCTCTGCCG
>DRQR01000209.1 GCA_011371355.1 Actinomycetota bacterium | reverse complement strand
GGATCTCGGGGAGGAGCTCACGGGCCCGGGCGAGCGCTCGGTCGTGGCGCTCCCGGATCTCGGGGGCATCTCCGAGGTCCCGGAGGTTGATCCGGACGTTCATCGAGGCCCCCTCGACCGCGGTCGCCGCACACTCGGCGGCGACCGCGGCATCGGTGATCGCCGATGGGTTCCCTCCCTCGACGGCCTCCTTCGCCAACCCCAGTACCTCGACCGCGGCCTCCATCACCTCGAGGGGCACGAGCGTGGCTCGCCGGTTCGCCTCGGCCATCGCCGCGTCCCTCGCCTCCCGCTCGGCGTCGGTCTTCTTCGGCATCCGGACGGCCGCCAACACCTCCTCGAAGGCCTCGGCGTCGTCGTCGACCGCCCGGAGGAGACGGTCCTTCGACTCCTGGGCCCGGCGGCCGAGGGTCTCCATCGCCTCCCGTCGATCCTCCATGCCCTTCTTGGCGTGGGTGAGCGCCGCCACCATCGAGGTCAGCGCCGCCCCGAGCGCACCGACCGCCGCCGCGACGCTGCCGCCGCCCGGCGTGGGCGTCCCCTCCGACACCATGTCCGCGAACCCGGCGAGGGACATCGTCCCCAGGGGGGCCGGACGTCGGAAGCGGTACTCGACGATCTTGTCGTCGGGATCGAAGGGTCCGAGCTCCTCGAGGCCGAGGCTCACGATCGCCGTCCGCACCCGCTCGGACTCGGGGACGCCCGTGGTGGCGCCCTGAGCTCGGAGGTAGTGGTCGCCGGCCATGAGCATCGCCTCGAGGGGGACGAGGCCGACGATCTCCGAACCCGTCACCCGGAGTCCCAGCTTCGCCGCCTCCTCGACGCACGCGTCGAAGACCTCGTGGATCGGCGACACCGTGTAGTCGGTGAGGTTGATCGACACCTGGGCCCGCTCGTATTCGTCGATGTACCAGCCGACGGCCTTGACCTCCTCGAAGCGGCCCGGGGTGAAGACCGTCTTCCCCTCCTCGTCTTTGACCACCTTGCCCTCGGTGTCGCGCACCGGGGTGCCGAGGGTGCGGATGGCCTGGGCGATGCGGTGGGCGAGGCGGCGGTCCTTGGTGTTGAGGTTCACGTTGTAGGCGATGAGGAACCGGCGCGCCCCCACCGCCGTCGCTCCGGCGCGCGCATCGAATCGGGGTCCGAAGTCGGGGGCGTCCTCCCGGTCGGCGAGACCCTCGTACTCGCCCCGACGCACGTCGGCCAGGGAGCGCCGACCCTCTGGGGCGGCGTACTCGTAGAGGTAGACGGGGATGCCCAGCTCCTCCCCGGCCCGGCGAGCGACGCGGCGGGCCACCTCGACCGCGTCGTCCATCGTGGCGTCTTCGAGGGGCACGAAGGGGCAGACGTCGGTGGCGCCCATCCGGGGATGCGCTCCGTGGTGGCGACGCATGTCGATGAGCTCGGCGGCCTTCGCCATCCCCGCCAGGGCCGCCTCCTCGACGGCCTCGGGGGAGCCGACGAAGGTGACGACCGTCCGGTTCGTGGCCTCGCCCGGGTCGACGTCGAGGACCTCGACCCCGTCGATCGAGTCGATCGCGGCGACGATCGCGTCGATCACCGACCGATCGCGGCCCTCGCTGAAGTTCGGCACGCATTCGATGAGCTTCACGGCGGCCCTCGGAGACGACGGAACGTGCTCAGGATCCCTGGGAGCGAGTGTATTCGTAGGTCACCCGCCAGTTGAACGCCCGCTCCTCCGGACCCCAGGTGGAGCGGAAGTACTCGATGATCGCGGCGACCTCGGCCTCGTCGAGGGTCCCGTCGAAGCGAGGCATCGTCGACCCGGGGGCGCGAGGACCCCGGAGGACCAGCTCGACGAGCTGGGGCACCGGATGGTGCCAGGTGTGGCCGCTCGAATCGTGGGGTGGCGGCGGGTAGGAGCCGTCGGCGTTCGGGACCTTCCAGTCGGGATCGCCCTCGAGGTCCGGTCCGTGACATGCCGCGCAGTACTGGGCGTAGAGCCGGGCTCCCTCTTCGGCCCGGGCGGTGTCGATCGGCGGCTCCGGGGGGATCGGCTCGAGGACGGCGTCGAGGGGCGAGGACGTCGAAGACGAACCCCCGCCGCAGGCCGCGGCGAGGAGGGTGATGGCGGCGAAGAGCGTGATCTTCCTTCGAGGGGGTTCCATGGTCGTCCCGTGTGGGCGGAACGGTACCCCGGCCGTCGTCCAAGCGGGGAACCACCGGCGTCGACCGAGCGTTTCATGGTCGAAAGCCGAGAAACCGACGTAGTGTCGGTTCCGACGGCTCGAGGGGGCCATGGCGCAGGCAGCGATCGGTGGGCGAAGGGGGCGGCACCCGGCGGTGGCCGCCGGGCTGTCCCTCGTGGTGCCCGGCCTCGGCCAGCTCTACGCGGGTGCCGTGGGGCGGGGGCTCTTCTTCCTCGTCCCCGGCGTCGTCGCCGTCGTCGGCGCGATCGTCGCCGTGGAGGAGGGCGTGGCCCGGCTCGCCGCCCTCGCCGTGCAGCCCCGGGTCCTGTGGGGGGTCGCGGTCCTCAACCTCCTCGCCGTGGCCTGGCGCGTCTGGGCGGGGGTCGACGCCTATCTCCGCACCGACGCCGAGGCACGACCCGGTGCCCTCGCGCACTCCCTCCTCGCCGTCGTCGCCGTGGTCGCGGCCTCCCCCCACGTCGTCGCCGCCGCCTACGCCGTCGAGGCGGTCTCGGTGCTCGAGACGGTCTTCGACGCGACGCCCGCCGCGGACCGCCCGACCGACGACGAGCCGACCCGGCCGGTGGTGGCGCCCTTCGCGCCCGGGGACACCGCCATCGCCGAGGTGCTCGACCCCAAGCTCCGGTCCGACCTCGGGGTGCCGACCGAGCGTTCCACCCGCAACATGATCTTCTGGCCGGGCGTCGGGGATCCGGAGGCCATCGAGGCCCGTCCCGAGATCATCGGCGGCCCGCCCCCACATCTCCACAGCCTCATCCCCGACGCCGAGCGACGGGAGCTCGAGCGGATCACCATCCTCCTCGCCGGGGGCGACGGAGGACCGGGCCGTGGCGGGGCTCGGACCGACTCGATCATGGTCGCCACCCTCGACACCACCACCGGGAAGGCCGCGATCTTCGGGATTCCGCGCAACCTCGTCCAGGTCCCCCTCCGGGAGGACTACGCCGATGCCTTCGTCGACCTCGAGAAGCGGATCACCCCACGGTCCGATCCCCGCTGGGTGGACACCGACGGCGACGGCCGACCCGACGAGTTCCACTCCTGCCACTGTTTCCCCGACCAGATCAACGCCATCTATCCCTTCACGAGGAAGTGGACGGAGACCTATCCGAACGAGCCGGATCCCGGCATGGCGGTCCTCCGCGACACCCTCGAGCTCATGCTCGGCATCCACATCGACCACTACGCCTTCGTGAACATGTCCGGGTTCGTGAGTCTCGTCGACGCCCTCGGCGGGGTTCGGGTCTACGTCACCGGCCGAGTCCAGGCCGAGGTCTCCCCGGCCCGCCAGGGGGAGGACTGGATCACCGTCGACATCGCCCCGGGATGGCGGCGCCTCGACGGCCACGAAGCCCTCGCCTACGTCCGGGAGCGCAAGAGCGTCTCCGACTACGTGCGGATGCGACGCCAACGCTGCATGCTCAAGGCCCTCGCCGCCCAGGCCGATCCGGCCCGGATCCTCACGCGGTTCCCCCGGATCGCGAAGGTCGTCAAGCGGTCCGTGCACACCGACATCCCCATCGAGATGCTCCCCCGCTACGTCGAGGAGCTCGCCGACCTCGACTTCTCCGACATCGCCACCGTCGGTTTCGGTCCACCCGACTTCGCACCCACCTCGAACCATCGTCGCCAACCCATCCCCGACCTCGAGGCGATCCGGGCCGAGGTGCGGCGGATCCTCGACGCCGGGCCCGACACCTCCTTCGGCGAGGGCAGGGAGACCGAGTGTCGGATCTGATCCGTCAGTCGGCGAGGAAGAGCCCCGATCGGGGCTTCGGGGAGAACCAGGTCGACTTCGGCGGCAGCCTTCGTCCCGCCTCGGCCGCCTCGACGAAGGCCTCGAGGGGGAGCGGGTGGAGGAGGAACACCGCGGCGAGGCGACCCTCGGCGACCGCGGCGGCGAGCTCGTCGGGTGCGACCACCCCGGGCACGTGGACCACCCGGGGGTCGGTCCGCTCGTCCTCGATCCCGACGACGTCCGCCAACACGGCCCGGGCGAGCCGCTCCGGATCGGTCCCCGTCCCGGTGGGGAGGGCGAAGCGGCACATCCCCGCGCGGGTGACGACCCCGACCTCCCCGGGGCGGCCCGGTACGGCCGCCCCGACGTCGTCGACCCCGACCGCGTCGAAGCGGCGCTCGAGCTCGGCGACGAGCTCGTCGGATCTCGACGAGCCGAGGCTGAGGAGAGCCCGATGGTGGGCGAGGTTTCGCAGCTCGTCGAGGGGAAACACCGCGGCGAGGAACCGTCGACGGGACGGGTCGGCGGCCGCCACCCGCATCGCCGCCGCGATCCGGTGATGCCCGTCGACGAGGTAGGCGCGCTCGACCTCGCCGAGGGCGGCGACGATCCGCTCCCGGAGCGCCGCCGGCGGTGCCCACACCGTCTGGCGAACCCCGTCGGCGGAGCGGACCGACACCGTCGGCGTCGCCGCGGTCGCCTCGGCGACGAGCCGACGCAACTCGGTGGGGAACCGGGTCGCCACGACCACCGGGGAGGAGGCGGCCCCGACGTGGTCGAGGTACGCGGCGAGTCGCTCCTCCCGCTCGACGACCGTCGTCTCGTGGGGGAGGATGCGTCCCTCCGCCGC
>DRQR01000208.1 GCA_011371355.1 Actinomycetota bacterium | reverse complement strand
CCCGAGCCCTGGCAGGGCTGGGGGTACGGCAACGTGCACCAGTCCGAGGTGTTCGCCGCCGGGAACGTCGGTGAGAACGAGATCCGCTGGGGCGACACCCACCATCCGGCCCTGTCGGAGACCGAAGGCGACTACGACGGCCAGTTCGTGTTCATCAACGACAAGGCGAACGCCCGCGTCGCCGTCGTCGACCTCCGGGACTTCGAGACGAAGCAGATCGTGAAGAACCCGATCTCGATCGTCGACCACGGCGGCACCTTCGTCACCCCGAGCACCGACTACGTCATCGAAGGCGGCCAGTACGGCAACCCCCTCGGCTGGGAGTACGCCCCGCTCGAGGACTACGAGGCCGCCTACCGGGGCATGGTGACGTTCTGGAAGTTCGACCGGGACGCAGGCCGCATCGACGAGTCGAAGTCCTTCGCCCTCGAGCTCCCGCCGTACTGGCAGGACCTCTGCGACGCCGGCAAGAAGGTGTCCGAGGGCTGGATCTTCTGCAACTCGTTCAACGTCGAGTTGGCGAAGGGAAAGTCGGTCGACGGCGCCGACTTCGAGGCCGGGGTGTCGGCCGGGGAGAACGACTACCTCCACGTCATCGACCTGAAGAAGGCCGAGGCGCTCTACGAAGCGGGCAAGGTCGAGGAGGTGAACGGGTTCCCCCTCATCACCCTCGAGACCCTCGTCGACGAGGGCGTCCTCTACTTCATCCCCGAGCCGAAGAGCCCGCACGGCGTCGACGTCACCCCCGGCGGCGAGTACATGGTCGTCTCCGGCAAGCTCGATCCGCACGTCACGATCTACTCCTTCGACAAGATCATGAAGGCGATCGAGGAGAAGAACTGGGAACCCGACGCCTACGGCGTGCCGGTCCTCGACTTCGACGCGGTGAAGGAGGCCCAGGTCGAGGTCGGCCTCGGACCCCTCCACACCCAGTTCGACGACAAGGGCTACGCCTACACGTCGATCTTCCTCGACTCGGTGGTGAGCCGATGGAGTCTCGGGCCTCCCTACCACGAGGGTGACGAGGCGTGGAAGCTCGTCGGGCGGATCCCGATCCACTACAACGTCGGCCACATCGCCGCGGCCGAGGGCGACACCGTCAGCCCCGACGGGAACTACCTCGTGTCGCTGAACAAGTGGTCGATCGATCGGTTCTTCCCGCCGGGTCCGCTGCTCCCCCAGAACCTCCAGCTCATCGACATCTCGACCCCGCCGATCAACCCGGAGGTGGAGGTGAGCGGAACCGACCCCAACGGCATGCAGCTCCTCTACGACATGCCGTTGGCGATCGGGGAGCCGCACTACGCCCAGATCATCAAGGCCGACAAGCTCGAGCCCTTCGAGATCTACCCGGAGATCGGCTGGAACCCGGCGACGATGTCGGTCGACCCGAACGCGCCGGTGGCCGGGAACGAGCGGGTCGAGCGGAACGGCAACACGGTGGAGATCTGGATGACCGCCATCCGGAGCCACTACACGCCCGACCGCATCGACGTCAAGAAGGGCGACCACGTCATCTGGCACATCACGAACATCGATCTGTCGAAGGACGCCACCCACGGCTTCGCGCTGCCGGGGTACGACATCACCCTGAGCCTCGAGCCGGGAGAGACGGCGACGATCGAGTTCGACGCCACCGAGAGCGGGACGTTCCCGTTCTACTGCACCGAGTTCTGCTCGGCGCTCCACCTCGAGATGGCCGGGTACTTCCTGGTCGAGCCGTAAACCGCCCACCCGGGAGGGGCCCGGATCGTCCGGGCCCCTCCCCCGACCCGTAAGGAACGAAGAACATGGCCAGCACCCTCGACCGCATCCTCGGACCGCGCGTGCCCCCCGAAGAGCGGGCCGCCCACGCCGACACCTACCGCAAACCCGCCCTCTTCTTCGGCGCCGCCGCCCTCTTGCTCATGGCGTCGATGCTCCTGCCCTACTGGATCCTCCACCTCGAGGCCCCCCAGTTCCCCGACGGACTCACCGTCCAGGCCTACGTGAACCGCCTCGAGGGCGACGTCGAGATCCTCGAAGGGCTCAACCACTACGTCGGCCTCCCCTCCTTCGAGCACGGGGCCGTCCTCGAGCGCACGGTGTCGATCGCCGCGATCACGGTCCTCGCCGGGCTCCTCCTCGCCGCGTTCTTCATCCACAGCCGTTGGGTGGTGCTCCTCGCCCTCCCGGCCCTCCTCTTCCCCCTCATCTTCCTCGCCGACCTCCAGTACTGGTTGTGGAAGTACGGCCACAGCCTCGACCCGAGAGCGCCCCTCGCCGATGCGGTAGGGGAGTTCACCCCGCCGATCTTCGGTCCGGCGAGGATCGCCCAGTTCCACACCCTGGCCCTGCCGGGGCCGGGCCTGCTCCTCGCCTTCGTGGCTTCGGGACTCGTGGCGGCCGGCCTCTGGTACCACCGCAAGGCCTTCAAGCCGCTCATCGAGCAGATGGATGCCGAAGCGGAGGCGGCGAGCCGATGATCCGTCGAGCCGCCTCCGCGGCTGCGGTCGTCGTTCTGCTGGCCGCGACGCCGACCGCCGCGGAGGCGGCCGCGGACCTCCAGGCGATCGTCGACGGCGCCGAGCCCGGTGCGGTGATCGAGCTGGAAGCCGGCACCTACCGGGGCGGCGTCGTCATCGACAAGCCCCTGACGCTGCGTCCCGCCGGCGACGGGGAGGTGGTCGTCGACGGCGGCGGGGTCGGCACGGTGATCACCGTCGACGCCCCGGACGTCACCATCGAGGGACTCGTGGTGCGCGCCTCGGGCGACACCCTCGACCGCGAGGAAGCCGGCATCTACGTCAACGAGCCGAGGGCGAAGATCCTCGACAACCGCCTCGAGGACGTCCTCTTCGGCATCTTCCTCCACCAGGCACCCGACTCGGTGGTGCGAGGGAACACCATCGGCGCGAAGGATCTCTTCATCGCCCGACGCGGCGACGGGCTCCGACTCTGGGAATCCCACCGCACCCTCGTCGCCGACAACGTCGTGGACGGGGGCAGGGACGCGGTCTTCTGGTTCTGCGACGAGCTCACGATCCGCGGCAACCGGATCTCGAACGGACGCTACGGCCTCCACTTCATGTACTCGGACGCCGTGGTGGTCGAAGGCAACGCCCTCATCGACAACTCGGTGGGCTCCTACCTCATGTACTCGAAGGACCTCACCCTGCGCCGGAACCTCATCTCGGGGAACAACGGTCCCTCCGGCTACGGGGTCGGGCTCAAGGACATGGACGGTGCCGAGCTGGCCGACAACCTCATCGTCGGGAACCGAGTCGGGGTCTTCCTCGACAACTCCCCGCAGACCGTCGGGGTGACCCAGGAGTTCCACGGCAACCTCGTAGCCTACAACCAGATCGGGATCCTCTTCCTCCCCTCGGTGCGGGGGAACGTCTTTTGGGCCAACGCCTTCGTCGACAACTCCGTCCAGGTGGGGGTCCAGGGAGGGGGCCGGTTCTCCGGCAACGCCTGGACCCACGAGGGCATCGGCAACCACTGGTCCGACTACGCCGGCTACGACGCCGACGGCGACGGGATCGGCGACGTGCCCTACCGCCTCGACGACCTCTACGACGCCCTCTTGGACCGGAACCCGGAGATCATGCTCTTCGCCGAGACCCCGGCGGCCAAGGCCCTCGACCTCGCGGCCCGAGCCTTCCCGGTCATCGAGCCCCGGCCGAAGGTCGTCGACGAGGCGCCGCTCGTTCGGCCACCCCGTCTCCCCGACCCGCCCTTCGACCTCGGCGTCGAGCCCGGCCCCGCCCTCCTCGTCGCCTCGACGCTCATGCTCGCCTTCGCCGGTGCGGTCGTCGGTTCCGCGCGGCGCCCCTGGAGGTCTTCGCGATGATCGAGATCCGGAACCTGACGAAACGGTACGGACCGGTGACCGTCGTCGACGACTTCTCGCTCGAGGTCCCCGCCGGGGAAGCCGTGGCCCTCTGGGGTCCGAACGGTGCCGGGAAGACCACCGTGGTGCGGTGCATCCTCGGCCTCGTCGACTACGAAGGGACGATCGTCGTCGACGGCCTCGACGCGCGAACCCGGGGCAAGGCGGTGCGGAGCCGGATCGGCTACGTCGCCCAGGAGCTCGCCTTCTACGACGACATGGCCGTCCTCGACGTCCTCGACTATTCGGCGGCGCTCCGCGGCCTCACGATGGAACGGGTCGACGAGGTCGTCGAGACGTTCCGGCTCGGCGACCATCGAACCAAGCGCGTCGGCGAGCTCTCCGGCGGGCTGAAACAGCGCCTGGGGCTCGCCGCCGCCCTCCTCCCCGATCCTCCCGTTCTCCTCCTCGACGAGCCGACGGCGAGCCTCGACGCCCACAGCCGCGAAGAGACGATCGGGCTCTTCGAGGACCTTCGCGCCCAGGGACGCACCATCGTCCTCACCACCCACCACATGGAGGAGATGGGGATGCTCGTCGACCGGGTGGTGGCGATGGAGAACGGACGGATCGTCACCGAGTGCCCTCCCGGCGAACTCGCCGAGCGTCTCGGCCTCCGGGTCTGGCTCCACCTCATCGTCGATCCCGACGAGCGGTCCGAGGCGCAGCGGGTCCTCGAGGAAGCCGGGCTCGGAGCCCGCCGGAACGCGGCGGGGCTCGTCGTCGAGGTCCCCGCCCAGGAGAAGGGCCGGGCCCTGGCCCTCCTCCATCGAGCCGGCATCGAGCTCCGAGACCTGGAGGTGTGGACGTGACCGCGGCGACGTCACCGGTGGCGATCCCCGAACGGGCCGAGGGCAGGACGATCCTCGTCGTGGCCCGGAAGGAACTCGCCGACGCCCTGGCGAGTCGCTGGTTCTGGATGTGGGTCGCGGCCTTCGCGGGCCTGGCGGCGACGCTCGCCCTCGTCGCCCTCCCCGGCTCCCGGGTCGCCGCCTCGGCGAGCTTCTCCCGGACCGCCGCCTCGCTCGTCGCCCTCGTCCAGGTGATCGTCCCCCTCATGGGGCTGACCCTCGGCGCCCAGGCGATCGCCTCCCAGCGCGAGCACGGGGCGCTCCGATTCCTCCTCAGCCATCCCGTCAACCGCACCGAGGCCTTCTGGGGGATCTACCTCGGCCTCGCCGCGGCCCTCGTCACCGCCGTCGCCGCCGGCTTCGGCGCCGCGGGGCTCGTCACCGCGATCCGGACGGGCGGAACCCGAACCGGAGCGTTCCTCTGGATCGCCGTCGGCGCCGCGATCCTCGTGCTCGCCATGCTGGGGATCGGGATGCTCGTCTCGACCTTCACCCGCCGCACCTCGTCGGCGCTCGGCATCGCCGTGTTCATCTGGCTCGGCCTCGTCTTCCTCGGCGACCTCGGGCTCATGGGTACCGCGGTCGCCACGAGGATGCCGGTGTCGGCGCTCTTCGCCGTGACCGTGGCGAACCCGGTCGAGGCCTTCCGTCTCGCGGCCCTCGCCTCCTTCACCCGTTCCCTCGACGTGCTCGGCCCGGCCGGCACCTACGCGGTGAACGTGCTCGGCGACGCCCTGGTGCCGGTCATCGTCGGCGTCCTCGGGCTCTGGTTCGTACTCCCCGCCGCCGCCGCCTGGGCGCGATTCCGCTCCCCCCGGCAGGATCTCTGATGGGTCGGGTCCTCGTCGCCCTCCTCGCCGTCGTCGTCGCCGCCTGCGGCGGCCCGGGCTCGGACGCCGGCCCGCCCGAGATCCACTACGGCCGGGACCTCTGCGTCCAGTGCGGCATGATCGTCTCCGAGCCCCGCTTCGCCGCCGCCTATCGCCTTCCCGACGGCACCGAACGGATCTTCGACGACCTCGGCGGTCTCCTCATCTACGGCCACGAGCACGGCGAGCTCGACGAGGCCGAGGTCTGGGTCCACGACGTGGAGACCGAGGCGTGGGTGCGCGCCTCCGACGCCTGGTTCGTCGCCACCGCGGCCCGTCCCACGCCCATGGGGTACGGGATCCTCGCCTTCTCCGACCGGGAACGGGCCGAGACCTTCGCGGCGGAGGTCGACGCACCGGTGCTCACCTGGGAGGAGCTGCGGACCATCCCCGCCGACGAGATCGGGGTCTACGACGAATAGCCCCGCCGCCCCACCTCGTCGACGAGATCGACGGCGGTGACGGTGCGACGGCGGGCGAGGCGCCGGCCGGCGAGGCCATGGTGATACGCCGCCGATCGAGCCGCGACCTCCCCGGGGAGCCCCGCGGCGAGGAAGGCCCCGACCATCCCGGCGAGGACGTCCCCGGTGCCGATCGTCGCCAATTCGGGACCGCCGGTCGTCACCACCCAGGTCTCCCGCCCCGCGACGAAGGTCGGGTTCCCCTTGAGGAGCACGACGGCGCCCGTCTCTGCGGCGAGTTCCCGCGCCGCCCACGGCGAGGCGGCGACGCCGGCGAGTCGTCGGAACTCGCCGGCGTGGGGAGTGATCACCGTCGGTGGTACCCGGTGCAGCGCATCGGCCCGGACGAGAGCGTTGAGGGCGTCGGCGTCGACGACGACCGGACCCGGCCATCCGGAGAGGAGCCGGACCACGAACTCCCGCGCCACCGTGCCGAGCCCGGGCCCGACGACGAGCACGTCGTACCGAGAGGCCCGACCGAGCACGGAGCCGGCGT
>DRQR01000207.1 GCA_011371355.1 Actinomycetota bacterium | reverse complement strand
TGTTCGCCACCCACCGGGGACGCCACGGGGTGTTCCGGCCGGGCCGTCCGGCGTCGGAGGGGCTCCAGCAGCTCGCCGAGAACGGCGGGGTGCCGGTGCTCGTCGACGAGCTGTCGGGCCGCCGGGGCATCGGAACCGTCGCCGTCGTCGGCGACGCACCCATCGCCCCGGGAGGATCGACCACGGTCCTCGTGACCACCGATCGACGCGACCGGAGGTTCTCCCTCGCGGCGATGCTCGTGTGCACGAACGACGGCTTCGCCGGGATCGACGGTGCCCGTCTTCCCCGTCGATACGGGAAGGCGACGGTCGTCTACGCCCGGGCGTTCGATGCCGGGACGGAGCTGAACACCGAGGCCTACGTCGATCTCGTGCCGCCCTGTGACGGGATGGGGGGCTCCGGTTCCACGAACCCGGCGTTGGCCGAGGGCGGGGTCGTGCATCGTCACGAGGGCATCGAGGGTCGTGGTGACCTCGACCCCGAGGTCCACGGCTGGGACGGTCCCGTGGCGAAGATCACCATCGAGCGGGTGGGCTGACCACCGACCACGACGACGCTGCGCGGGGCCGCCGTTCACGGCGGCCCCGCCGCGTCCCCGCCCCGGGTGTGGAGCCCCGACGTAGACTCGCCGGGTGATCCCGATCCGCATCCACGAGACCGAACGTGAGGGCTTCGAGGACCCCGTCGTCGAGCTGTGGCGCGACGACGAGTTCGTCGGCATGGTGTTCCACGACGGCGAGGTCGTGGTCGTCCAGATCTATCCCACCGACGACGGCGACGTCCACGACCTCGACCTCGACGATCTCGTCCGGGCCCTCGAACTCGCCCGGGCCATCGTCGACCCCGAGTTCCTCGCCGAGGACGTCGCCGAGGGGTGGGAGGAGACCCACCCGGCCGTCGTGGAGCTCCTCGCCGAGTTCGATCCCCTCGCCGCCTACCGTTCCGACGACGGCGAGGGTTACTTCACCGGTGACGTCGCCGGCAGCTTCGTGGCGCGCTGCCGCGAGCTCGGGATCGCCGTCGTCGAGATGGACGGCCTCGAGATCGACGCCGGCGAGATCCGCGCGGTCCCGGACCTCACCCTCGACCTCGGCGGCCTCGACGTCGACCACGACACCCTGGTTCGTCGGTCGACCGCCACGGCCGCCGAGCGGCTCGCCGCCTGGCCTCCCGAGGCGTTCGTGGCCTTCGTCGTCCGGGGCCCGGACGGTGAGGACGTCGTCGCCTGAGCCGGGCGGGATCGACCGCCCGGGGGTTGGGTAGCCTGGGCGTCGTCGACGGAGGAGGCATCCTGGTCGGGTTCCGTGAAGATCTCGAGTCGATCCCCGTCTACGTGCCGGGCCGGTCGATCGACGAGATCCGTCGCGTCTACGGCATCGCCGAGCTCGCGAAGCTCGCGAGCAACGAGTCGCCCCATCCGCCCTTCCCCGAGGTGACGAGGGCCCTCGCCGACGCCGCCGGCGGCGTGCACCGCTATCCCGACGACGAAGCCCGCGACCTCCGCCGGGATCTCGCCGCGGGCCTCGGCGTCGAGCCGGAGGCGGTCTGGGTCGGCGCCGGCTCCTCCCAGCTCCTCGTCTCCTGCGCCCTCGCCGTCGGCGGTCCGGGCACCGAGATCGTCCATGCCACCCCATCGTTCGTGATGTACACGATCGCCGCCCGGCTCGCCGGTGCCGCCGACGTCGCCGTGGCCCTCGAGGCCGATCATCGCCACGACCTCGACGGGCTCCTCGCCGCGATCGGGCCCCAGACCCGCCTCGTCTACGTCTGCAACCCGAACAACCCCACCGGCACGATCGTCCCCCACGACGACCTCGTCGCCTTCCTCGATCGGGTGCCCGACGACGTCCTCGTCGTCGTCGACGAGGCCTACCACGAGTACGTCACCGATCCCCGCCACGGCACCTGCGTCTCCCTCGTCGCCGACCGGCCCAACCTCGTCGTCACCCGCACCTTCTCGAAGATCCACGGGCTCGCCGGCCTCCGGATCGGGTACGCGGTGGGGACCCCGGAGACCATCGCCCGCCTGCGCCGGACCCAACCTCCCTTCGCGACGAGCACGGTGGCGCAGGCCGCCGCCCGGGTCTCCTGGTCGCTCCGGGACCGGCTCGCCGAGCGCATCGCCGAGAACGCCGCCGAACGCCGTCGCATCGAGGCGACGCTGGCCGAGCTGGGGATCCCCTACTCCCCCTCCGAGGCGAACTTCGTCGCGTCGTATCCCGACGACCCCGCCGACCTCGCCGAGCGGCTCCTGCGGCGGGGCCTCATCGTCCGCGCCCTCGGCGCGGTGCTGCGGATCACCGTCGGAACGAAGGAGGAGAACGACCGCCTCATCGAGGCGCTACGTGAGGAGGTGACGGGTTGAGGGATCCCGCGGTACTCGACGATCCGACCCTGCTCAGGGTGCTCGATCGTGACGGGAAGGTGGTCGGGAAGCTCCCCGACCTCGACGACGACCGCCTCGTGGAGCTCTACCGCAACCTCGTGCGCACCCGCATCCTCGACCGTCGGGCCACCGCCGCCCAGCGGCAGGGAAGGATCGGGACCTACGCGGTGCTCGAGGGACACGAGGCGATCCAGGTCGGTTCCGTCGCCGCGATGCGACCCCAGGACTTCGTCTACCCCGGCTATCGGGAACACGGGGTACAGCTCTGCCGGGGGATCCCCACCGACGTGCTCTTCACCTACTGGCGCGGGTACCCGTCGGAGGAGTGGGACGTGCACCGCTTCCGCCAGATGATCATCAACATCCCCATCGCCACCCAGCTCCCCCACGCGGTCGGACACGCCTACCGGGCCCGACTCGCCGGCGAGGACGTCGTGACCTTCACCTACCTCGGAGACGGTGGGACCTCCGAGGGGGCGTTCCACTCCGGCCTCAACTTCGCCGGTGTGTGGAAGACCCCGACGGTGTTCATCATCTCGAACAACTTCTACGCGATCTCCGTGCCCATCGAGAAGCAGACGGCCGCCGACACGATCGCGGCGAAGGCCGCCGGCTACGGGGTCGAGGCGGTCCGAGTCGACGGCATGGACGTCCTCGCCGTCTACGAAGCGACCCGGCAGGCCACCGAGCGGGCCGCCGCAGGGGAGGGTCCCACCCTCATCGAGGCCGTCTGCTATCGCTTCGGACCCCACGCCACCGCCGACGATCCGCACCTCTACCGGACCCGAGAGGAGGAGGAGGCCTTCCGTCCCTACGACCCCCTCGTGCGGATGGAGCGGTTCCT
>DRQR01000206.1 GCA_011371355.1 Actinomycetota bacterium | reverse complement strand
CATTCCGGGCTCGCCACGCTGGAGCTGCGTGGCGATGTACTACTCGGCCCTCCACCTGGCCCATGCCGTCTGCGCGACTCGCGACGTTCATCCCGATCGCCACAGCAGAGCGATCGTCGAGTTCGCGAAGACCGAGGGCATCGGGCAGGATGCCGTGACGGCGTTACGACAGCTCCATCGGCTGTCGGAGACGGCGAGGTACCTGGACCAGCACTCGACCCACGACGGGTGGCCGGGACCCGAGTACTCCAACGACCCCCGCGCCGCCGTCGAGCAGGCGCAGGCGTGGTACGAGATCGTCAGGACGGAAGCCGAGCGGTTGGTCGAGGCCGCCGGTTAGGTCGTGGCATGCTCGTCGACGCGGATCCAGCCGTTCCCCTTCAGCAGGTGGTCGGGTGCCCGGATGCACTCGTACACCCGGGGGTCGATGAGGAGATCGAGTCCATCCCTGGCGACCGACCCCTCGATCTCGGCCGCGGCGGCGACGAAGAGCCGTTGGAGGCCCGGAGGCCACTCGGTGACCCGTACGGCTACCGCGAGGTGTGGGAATCGGTCGGGCTCGATCCGGTACCACGCGTCCACGATGACGTCTGGATCGGCCAGCTCGCTCTGCTCGAGGCGCGTGACGAACCGTTCGACGACGGTGTGGGCCAGCTGCTGGGCGCCGTCATCGATCCGAAGCGGCGTGGTCTCCACGGGACCCCTCTCTGGTGCCGTCGCAAGCGTACATGATGCTCATCGGTCGCGTGGCCGCAGGCCTGAAGGTGACGTCGCAGCGGTCCCGTGGTCGCCCCTTCCCGCTCGCGGGTCCCCGCGCCCCTGCCCACCGGGACTCGCTACCATTCCCGGCACGCCGGAGTAGCTCAGTCGGCAGAGCGACGCACTCGTAATGCGTAGGTCACGGGTTCGATTCCCGTCTCCGGCTCCAGCCCCTCACCGTCCGGCGTACCGCAGCTCCCGCCGGAACTTCGCCCAGTCCCCCGAACGCGTCGAGAGGACGGCGTCGGTGACGAGCTGGACGACGGCGACCACGCCGAGGACCGCCATCGCCCAGCCGGCGACCCCGGCGGCCCAGCCCACGCCGAGGGCGACGACGGGGACGAGCTTCGTGACGATGGCCCCCGCCGCGTGCATCCACGCACGACAGGTGGGCGACGCCCGGAGGTAGGAGGCGTAGTCGACCTTCACGCCGGGCTGGGGACGCCGGGGGCCCACGAACCACCCGATGAACCGGATCCCGCAGAGGCGTCCCACGACGAGGTGGCCGAGCCCGTGGGTGGTGACGAGGAGGACGGCCGTGCCGACGAGGAGCGCGACGGCGTCGAGGGGCGCCGCCAGCCGGTAGGCGGCCGCCTGGAGGACCAGGCCGACGATCGTCCCGGCGACCATGAGCGCCGTTCCCGCTCCCAGGGGCACCCGCACCCGGGCCCAGCGGAGGAACGCGGCCCGGTCGAGCTCGGCGATCCGCTCGGCGTAGACCGCCACGAGCCCCGGGTCGGCCTTCACCCGGGAGACGGCTCCCCAGAAGCCGGTACCGGCGACGCTCCCGGTGGCCGCGAGGGCCTCGGCGGCGCGGTCGAGGGTCTCGTCGATGCCCCGGTCCACCCCCCGAGCCTACCCGGCGAGGCGCCGGTCCACCATCGCCCGCCACGCCTCGGTCATCGCCCCGACGGGATCCACGTGGTCGCGGAAGTCGAACCAGTCGAGGGGCGACTCGACCCACACCCGGATCGAGGCACGCCCCAGGCCCCGACGTTCCACCGAGAGGAGCCCCTCCGAGCCGCGGATCGCCACCGGCACGAGGGGCGCCCCGGTCATCCACGCCAGCCAGGCCGCGCCCCGCCGGGGCGGCGTCTCCCCCCAGTGGCGGACCCGTCGTCCCTCCGGGAACACCCCGAGGGCACCCCCGGCGTCGACGTGCTCGAGCGCGGCGCGGAGTGCCTGGATCGGGATCCCGTCCCGGTCGAGGGGGATCGTGCCGAAGAAGCCGGTGGCCGCGTCGAAGAGCCGCGACCGGCCGAAGAGCTCGTCGACCGCCAGGTAGCGCACGGCCCGATCCGCCGCGCTCGTCACGAGGACCGGGTCGAGGTGGGAGAGATGGTTCGCGGCGAGGATCACCGGCCCGCGGCGGGGAACGTGCTCGACGCCGGTGATCTCGAGGTCGAGGAGGGCCCGGGCCAGGGAGCGGAAGGGACGGTTGACGCCGCGTACGAACCGGTGACGACTCGGCGGGAGGTCAACCATCTCGTCCCAGATCGGCGAAGAGGGAGGCGAGGGCGAGGACCGGACGTTGGTTCGCCTCGAGGGCGTCGATCGCGGCGAACACCCGCTCGGCGTTGGCGACGGCGCGGCGGGGCGAGACGACGGTGAGCGCCCCGACCGGGACGTCCCGGTTCCGCACGGGCGCGCCGAGCTGGGCGGCCGCCGCGTCCCGGTAGAAGGAGGCGAGGATCTCGAGACCCCCCACGTAGAGGGCGTCGGCGGCCCGCCGCGCCGCCCGGTCGTCGTCGCCGGCGGCGCCGGCCTCCACGAGCCCGGCCACGAGGGGCTTCGTGGCTTCGACGACCTCCTCGGCGAGGCGATAGGCCTCCCCGGGATGCTCCGACAGCCGGACCGGGAGCCCGAGCCACAGGGCCCGGAACGCGGCGACCTCGGGTCGGGTGGCGAGGGCGAGGGCCAACCCGGGACGTCCCCCGGCGACGACCGCCACCCGCTCGGCGGCGTCCCGGGCGACGCCGGAGGCGACGAGCCCCTCGACGACGACCTCGTCGGGCACCCGCCCGAAGACCACGGTCCGGCACCGACTCGCGACGGTCGCCGGGAGCTCGTCCTCGGCCTCGGCGACGAGGAGGAAGATCGTGCGCTCGCTCGGCTCCTCGAGGGTCTTGAGGAGGGCGTTCGCCGCCTCGTCGTTGAGGAGTCCGGCCTCCTCGAGGAGGAACACCTGCCGATCCGCCTCGTAGGGGCTGCGGCTCGCGGCGGCGACGAGGTCCCGAGCCTGGTCGACGGTGATCGCGCTGCGGCCCGCCGGCTCGACCGTGACGAGATCCGGATGGGTGCGCTCGAGGACCCGCCGCCGACACCCCGGGTCCTCCCCGCAGAGGAGGGCGGCGGCGAAGCGACGGGCGACGGTCGCCTTGCCGACGTGGGCCGGCCCCACGAAGAGATAGGCGTGGGCGGGTCGTTCCAGGTCCCCGCGGAGGACGGCGACGACCGCGTCGTGGCCGACGATCCCCTCGAAGCTCACCCGAGCACCTCGGCGACGACGGCGGCGACGACCTCGTCGAGGGGTCGCGTGGCGTCGACGACGACGAAGCGGCCGGGCTCCTCGGCCACGAGACGGAGGAACGCCTCCCGCACCCGCTCCATGAACTCCGGACCCTCGCCGCCGATCCGGTCCGGGGCTCCCTGCCGGGCCATCCCCAGCTCGGCCGGGGCGTCGAGCACGACGACCCGTCCCGGCCAGAGACCGCCGAGCCCCGGCTCGTTCACGGCCCTCACCGCGTCGATCCCGAGCCCCCGGCCGACGCCCTGGTAGGCGAGGGACGAGTAGACGGAACGGTCCGAGATCACCCAGGCGCCCCGGGCGAGGGCGGGACCGACGACCTCGACGGCGAGCTGAGCCCGGGCCGCGGCGAAGAGGAGGGCCTCGGTCCAGGGTGCCGGCAGGGTGCCGTCGCCGAGGAGGATCGAGCGGATCCGCTCGCCCGTGGCGGTGCCGCCCGGCTCCCGGACCTCGACCGCCTCGTCGCCTCGATCCCGGAGGGTCGCGGCGACGGCGGCGGCGACCGTGGACTTCCCGACCCCCTCGATGCCCTCGAACGCGACGTAGTGGTCGGTGGCGACCCTCATCGGCGAGCGGCTCCCGGGCGTCGGCTCATCGCTTCGACCGGCTCCGTCCGGCCTTGGACCGTCGACGCTTCGCCGGTCCCTTCGCCCGCCGCTCGGCGAGGAGCTCGGAGGCCCGCTCCAGGGTGATCGCCTCGACGGTGTCGGCGCCCCGCAGCGAGGCGTTCGTCTCCCCGTCGGTGACGTACGGCCCGTAACGGCCTTCCTTGACGACGACGGGCCGGCCCGTGATCGGGTCCTCGCCCAGCTCCCGGAGCGGCGCCCTCGACCGCCGCCCCCGGCCCTTGGGTTGGGCGAGCCGAGCCACCGCCTCGTCGAGGGTGATCGTGAAGATCTGCTCCTCGTCGTCGAGGCTCCGGGTCTCCTTCCCCCACCGGAGGTAGGGACCGAATCGTCCGTTGAGGGCCTCGATCGGCCGACCGTCCTCCGGATGCGGCCCGACGATCCGGGGCAGGGAGAGGAGCCGCAGGGCGTCGTCGAGGGTGACCGTCTCGGGCGACATCGACGCGAAGAGCGAGGCGGTCTTCGGCTTCGGGTTCGTCTCGTCGTCGCGTTCGCCGAGCTGGACGTAGGGACCGAACCGTCCGGCCCGCAGCAGGACGGGCAGTCCGCTGTCGGGATCGGTACCGAGGACCCGTTCCTGGGAGGGCGCGGCGAGGAGCTCGAGGGCCCGCTCCACGGTGAGCTCGTCGAGGGGGAGGTCCTCCGGGATCGAGGCCCGGTCCTCCCCACGGACGAGGTAGGGACCGTACTGGCCGACCCGAGCCTCGATGGGGACCCCGTCGGGATCCTCCCCGATGCGGATCGTCGACACCTCCCGGGCGTCGATCTCCTCGAGGGCCTGCTCGGAGACGAGGTCCCGGAGACCGGGGCTCCCGTTCCCGAAGTAGAAGCGGCGCAGCCACGGAGCCGCCTCCTCGAGGCCCTCGGCGATCCGATCGAGGTCCTCCTCCATCTTCGCGGTGAACTCGTAGTCGACGTAGTCGTGGAAGTACCGCTCGAGCAACCCGACGACGGCGAAGGCCTTGAGGGTGGGGACGAGGGCGCCGCCGTGCTTGACGACGTAACCCCGGTCCTGGATCGTCGAGATGATCGACGCGTAGGTGGAGGGTCGGCCGATGCCGAGCTCCTCGAGACGCTTGATGAGCGACGCCTCGGTGTAGCGGGCCGGCGGCTTCGTCTCGTGGAGCGTGGCCTCGAGCTCCTCGACGGCGAGCCGCGCCCCCTCGGCGACGTCGGGGAGCGGCGCCTCGGCATCGTCGCCGGCGGCCTCGGGGTCGTCGGTCCCCTCCACGTAGGCGAGGAGGAACCCGGGGAAGGTGATCGTCCGGCCCGAGGCCTGGAAGACGCAGTCCCGACCCGAGGCGGCGGTCCCGCCGAGGCGGATCACGAGGCTCTCCCCCTCGGCGTCCTTCATCTGCGAGGCGACGGTGCGCTTGAAGACGAGGTCGTAGAGCCGCGCCTCGTCGCTGCGGGCCCCGAAGCGGGCGGCGACCTCGGCGGGGTCGGTGAACTGCTCGCCGGCGGGCCGGATCGCCTCGTGGGCCTCCTGCGCGCCCTTGGGCTTGCCGCCGTAGCGGCGGGGTCTCGAGGGCAGGTAGTCGGCGCCGTAGCGGTCGGCGACGAGCCGCCGGGCGGCATCGACGGCGGTCTCCGACAGGTTCGTCGAGTCGGTCCGCATGTAGGTGATGTACCCGGCCTCGTAGAGCCGCTGGGCCGCCGACATCGTGCGCCGAGCGCCGAACCGGAGCTTGCGGCCGGCCTCCTGCTGGAGGGTCGCCGTCCTGAACGGCGGGTAGGGCCGGCGGGTGTAGGGCCTCCGCTCCACCGACCGCACGACGAAGTCCGCCTCGGCGAGGGCCTCGACGAGCTCCCGAGCCGCCTCCTCGTCGAGGAGGAGCCGCCCCTGCCGGACCCGACCGGAGGCGTCGAAGTCGTCCTTCCCCGAGGCGACCCTCGTCCCGTCGACCTCGACGAGCTG
This sequence comes from Actinomycetota bacterium, assembly GCA_011371355.1. Lineage (GTDB taxonomy): Bacteria > Actinomycetota > Acidimicrobiia > Spongiisociales > UBA5794 > DRQR01. Next base: position 12,773 of record DRQR01000206.1, on the reverse strand, counting down.
GGCGAGGAACCCGTCGACCGCCTCCTCGGGCCGGAACCGGCCCCGCACCCCGGCGTAGACGGCGCGGACGAAGGCGAGGCGCTCCTTCTCCCGATCGACGAGGATGCGGATGGCCGGGGACTGGACCCGCCCGGCGGACAGCCCCTGCTGGATCCGCCGCCACAGGACCGGCGAGACCTCGTAGCCGAAGAGCCGATCGAGGATCCTCCGGGCCTCCTGAGCCTCGACGAGGCGCCGGTTGAGCTCCCGGGGATGCTCGACCGCCTCGCGGATCGCCGACGGGGTGATCTCGTGGAACACCATGCGCCGCACCGGCACCTTCGGGCGGAGCACCTCGAGGAGGTGCCAGGCGATCGCCTCCCCCTCCCGGTCCTCGTCGGTGGCGAGGTAGAGCTCGTCGGCGTCCTTCAGGGCCTGCTTCAGCTTCGCCACCTGGGGACGGGAGTCCGGGGTGACGATGTAGATCGGTTTGAAGTCGTCGTCGACGTCGATGCCGAAACGGGTCTTCTTCCACAGCTCGCGCTTGGCCTCGGGCAGCTCCGCCGCCCGGCTGGGGATGTCGCGGATGTGTCCCACCGAGGACTCGACCCGGAAGTCCTCACCGAGGTACTTCGCGATGGTCCTCGCCTTGGCGGGCGACTCGACGATGACGAGCTTCTTCGGCACTCGACCTCCAGGGAGCGGATCGGGGAGATCCCGAAGGGATACGGTAGGTCGCAGGATATGTCAAGGCGCCCCCTTCCGGAAGACGGCGCGCCGCAGGCCCTCCTCGAGGCGATCGACGACCGCCGACCAGACGAACTCCTCCTCGACGCGACGACGACCCGCCTCGCCCATCGACCGGGCGAGGTCGGGGTCGTCGAGGAGCATCTCGAGTCCCTCGACGAGGTCGTCGAGGGACCGGACGACGAAGCCGGTCCGACCCGGGACCACGGTCTCGGGAGCGCCCCCGCTGTCGCCGGCGAGGACCGGCAGACCGCTGGCGGCCGCCTCGAGGAAGACGAGGCCGAGGCCTTCGACCTCGAGCCCGAACCAGCGGGTGCGGCAGGGCATCGCGAAGACGTCCATGGCCCGATAGCAATCGGCGAGCCGCTCCCAGGGAACGTCGATCTCGAACCGGACGTCGAGACCGAGCCGGGCGGCGAGGCGGCGGAGGCTGCGCTCCTTGCGGCCCTTCCCCACGAGCAGGACCCGCACCGGCCGGTCGAGCCTCGCCACCGCCCGCAGCAGCCGATCCTGACCCTTGCGGGGCACGAACCGGCTCACGCAGCCGACGACCGGGACCTCGTCCGAGCGGGGCGACGTCGACGGATGGAACTCGTCGACGTCGACGCCGGCGCCGAGATAGTCGACGGGAGCACCGCAGAGCCGCTCGACCCGCCGGGCGGTGTAGCGGCTCACCGCGAACCGGACGTCGGCGTCGGCGAAGAGCCCGGCGAGGCGGCTGCGGACGACGGGGACCACCGCGGGGATCGTGACCTCGGCCCCGTGGGCGACGATGCCGTAGGGGACGCCGAGACGGCGGCGTAGATCCGGCCCCATCGCCGGGAGGGGATGCGGCGCCCCGAAGAGGACCACGTCGGGCCGGAACCTCTCCGCTGCGGCGACGACGAGCTCCCGCGTGCTCCGTGTGGGCCAGAGGAAGCGGTGGCGTCCCCGCGTGACCCGCTCGTCGGGTTCGGCCCGAGGATCGGCGGGGGCGACGACGTGAACCGGATGGGGGTAGGCGCCGACGAGGTTGCCGAGGTACTGCTGGATCCCGCCGGGTTTCGGCGGGTAGTCGTTCGTGACGACGAGGAGCCTCATGCCGGGACGGCGACGTTGTACCGGGCGACGGTGGCGCCGGACTCGTCGAGCCGCACCGTCGACACCGAGGCGTTCCGGGGGAGGGCGAGGCGGTCCCGGTCGACGAAGTCGAGACCGAGCACCGTCGCCACGTAGGCGCGGAAGGCACCGCCGTGACCCACGAGGCCGGGCTCGTCGGCACCCGGATCCTCCGCGGCCCGGGCCACGGCCCGGGCGATCCGTCGGGAGGCCTCGGCGAAGGTCTCGCCGGTACCGCCCCTGGGGAGGTCGCGCCCCTCGCCGTAGACGGCCCGGTAGCCCTCGGCGTCGAGATGGGCGATCTCCTCCCGGGTTCGGTTCTCCCAGGAGCCGAAGTCGATCTCCACGAGGTCCGGATCGATCCGCAGGGGGACGCCCCGGAGGCGCGCGAGGGCGTCGGCGGTGTCCCGGGCCCTCCGCAGCGGCGAGGCGACGACCACGTCGACGGGGGGCGCGACCTTCGCGAGGAGCTCGGCCTGGGCGAGCCCGTTCGCGTTGAGGAGGGTGTCGGTGCGCCCCTGCCAACGCCCCGAGACGTTGGCGTCGGTCTCGCCGTGACGAATGAGGTGGACGTGGGGATCGGCGGCGTGGCGACCCCGGGTCCAGGGGTCGGGGAGATGCACCGCGTCGTTGTACACCTCGAGGCGCACCCCGGCGTCGTCGACGACGAGCTCGGTGAGGGAGGTGTTCGCCACGATCCCCATCGACCGGAATCCCGGTTCGAGTCCCAGGTGATGGGCCACGAGGTTCTGGATCACCCCGCCGTGGGTGACGACGAGGACGCGGTCGCCGTCGTCGAGGCGGTCGAGGAGCCCGGCGAGCGCGGCGACGATCCGCTCGACGAACTCCCGGAGGGTCTCCCCGCCCGTGGGGGCCACGTCCTCGCCGGCGAGGAGCCGGGCGACGGCGTCGGGGTAGCGAGCCCGCACCTCGGCGGCCGACAGGCCCTCCCATTCGCCGAGGGCGATCTCCCGGAAGCCCGGATCGACCTCGACGGGGGCTCGGAGCCCGGCGATCGTCTCGTCGGTGCGGCGCATGCCGGTGGAGACGACGAGGTCGAAGGACCGCCCGGCGAGGCGGCCGACCACCGCGTCGGCCTGGGCACGGCCCCGCGGCGTGAGCTCGGCGTCGGTGCTGCCCTGCCAGACGCCGGCGGCGTTGCCGGTCGACTCGGCGTGACGGAGCAGGGTGAGGTGGACGGCCATGGGCTCCTCGGTGGCGGGACGATAGGCTAGGGCGATGCTCGCGACGGCCGGCGACCCAGGACTGCCCGGCGGCGGCGCCGAGGCCGTGGTGTGGGTCGTCGTCGCCGCCGTCCTCCTCGGCCTCTACCTCCTCCTGCGACGGACCCGCCGCCGCGCCGACGAGGCCTTCCGGGCCCGCCGGGAAGCGGAGGAGCGGCGCCGGGCCGCCGACCCCGATCTCCGCCGCGACGGATAGCTCAGAAGGGCAGCCCGGCGGCGAAGGCCGAGGCGAAGATCAAGGACACGACGGTCATCACCTTGATGACGATGTTCATCGACGGTCCCGAGGTGTCCTTGAAGGGGTCGCCGATCGTGTCGCCGACGACGGCGGCCTTGTGGGCCTCGGAGCCCTTGCCGCCGAAGGCACCGGCCTCGATGAACTTCTTCGCGTTGTCCCAGGCGCCCCCGGAGTTCGCCATGAAGATGGCGAGGAGGAAGCCCGACACGAGCGCCCCGGCGAGGAGGCCGCCGAGCATCTCCACCCTGACGAACCCCACGACGATGGGCAGCGCCACGGCGAGGATCCCGGGGACGAGCATCTCCCGCAACGAGGCCCTCGTCGAGATGTCCACGCACTTGGCGTACTCGGGCTTCGCCGACGGATCGCCCTCCCGGAGCCCCGGGATCTCCCGGAACTGGCGCCGGACCTCCTCGATCATCTGGTTCGCCGCCCGGCCGACGGCCTGAATCGTCATGGCCGAGAACAGGTAGGGGAACATCGCGCCGACGAAGAGGCCCATCACCGTCCAGATGCTGAGGATGTCGAGGGCCCCGAGGGCCTCCTCGCCGTTGGCCACGAGGGCGGCGTTCACCGCCGAGACGAAGGTGAAGAAGAGGGCGAGGGCGGTCACCGCCGCCGAGCCGATGGCGAAGCCCTTGGCGACGGCCGCGGTGGTGTTCCCGAGGGCGTCGAGCTCGTCGGTGGCGGCCCGCACCTCGGGGGGGAGGTGGGCCATCTCGGCGATGCCGCCGGCGTTGTCGGCGATCGGCCCGTAGGCGTCGACCGAGACGGTGATCCCCAAGGTGGCGAGGACCCCGATCGCGGCGATCGCCACCCCGTAGATCCCCCCGCCGTCGACGGCGAGCTCCCCGGCCCAGTACGCCCCGCCCATGCCGAGGGCGACGACGACGACGGAGAAGGCCGCCGACCGCATCCCCTCCGCGAACCCGGCGAGAACGACGGTCGCCGGGCCCGTCTGGGCCTGGCGGGCGATCTCCTTGACGACCTTGAAGTGGTCCGAGGTGAAGATCTCCGAGATGCGTCCGATCACGATGCCGACGACGAGGCCGACGACCACGGCGAGGAACAGCCCCCAGGGGTTCTTCACGCCCTCGACACCGGAGAACATGAGCGGGGTGACCACGGCGATGCCGACGACGGTGAGGACCGCCGCGGCGGTCGTACCCCGGTGGAGGGCCTGGGCGAGGCGACCACCGGAGGGTCGGACGAGGAAGGACCCGACGATCGACGCGGCCATGCCGATGGCGCCGATCATGAGCGGGTAGAAGACGAGGTGGGGGGTGAAGGGCGCCCCCTGGGCTCCGAAGACGAACACCGCGAAGGCGATGGGGGCCACGAGGGAGCCGACGTAGGACTCGAAGAGGTCGGCGCCCATGCCGGCGACGTCCCCGACGTTGTCGCCGACGTTGTCGGCGATCGTGGCCGGATTGCGGGGGTCGTCCTCGGGGATCCCCGCCTCCACCTTGCCGACGAGGTCGGCCCCGACGTCGGCGGCCTTCGTGTAGATGCCGCCGCCGACCCGGGCGAAGAGGGCGATCGAGGAACCCCCGAACCCGATGGCGGTGACGATCTGCACCCAGTCGTCCTCGGGGAGACCGAGCACCTCGGCGAAGAACCAGACCCCGAGGGCGAACCCGAGGAGCCCGAGGCCGGCGACGGAGAACCCCATGACCGCGCCGCCTCGAAAGGCGACCGGGAGGGCCCGCTCGGTGCCTCCCTCCCGGGCGGCCTCGGCGGTGCGGGCGTTCGCCGCCGTGGCGATCCGCATCCCGACGAACCCGGCGGTGCCCGAGAGCACCGCCCCGAAGACGTAGGCGAGGGCACCCCAGGGCCGACCCCAGTCGAGGAAGGCGAAGATCAGGACCGCCATCACCACGACGAAGGCGGCGATCGCCCGGTACTCCCGGCGCATGAAGGCCATCGCCCCTTCCCGGATGGCGTCCATGAGCTCCACCATCCGCTCGTTCCCCGGGGAGACCGACTGCACCTGCCGGGCGTAGACGTAGGCGAGGACGAGGGCGGCGGCGCCCATGAGCACGGCGACGTACAACCACATGGATGGATTCACGGGCCACTCCCCACTTCGACGAAGGAAATCGGCGGGAGTATAGGCGGGCGGCCCTCGGCCCCCTCAGAGCCGATCCCGCTCCGCGACGTAGGAACGCCACAGCCCGAAGGCCACGACGAGGAGGAGGACGCCGACGACGAGGGCGACCGGATGGAGGGGTTTCGGCACCGTCCTGCCCGGCTCCACGACCTCGAGGGCGACGACGTCGAGGTAGCTCTCGCCGCCCCGGGCCGGGTCGTGGTACCGCCAGGTGCCGGTGAGGCGCACGACGGGCCCACGGATCCGGTAGCCGCCGGGCGGGTCGAGGTCCTCGGCGAGCTCGGCGGGGATCCGGACGCCGATCCCGACGTTCCCACCCCGCAGCGGACCTCCCTCGGCGACGGGTTCGTAGACGTACGGGTCGTCGTTGAGTTGGGTCCAGACGGTGCCGTCGCCGCGTCGGCCGTAGTCGCCGACGAGCTCGCCCTCGACGACGACGAGCTCCCCGTCGTAGGCGGCGCCGTCGGCGACGAGCTCGGCCCCCGACACCGGGACCGGCGTCGAGACGGCGAGGACGAGGGCGAGGAGGACGAGGCTCATCGTCCGGCGACGATCGACCAGAGGAACCCGGCGAAGGCGAAGACGGCGACGAACTCGAGCCGTCCCAGCCACATCTGGAGCAGGTAGACGATCTGGAGCCCCACCGGCATCCCGGCGCCGGTGATCCCCACGGAGAGGCCGACGTTGGCGCCCGCGGAGATCGACTCGAAGAGGGCCGCCTCGAGGGGATACCCGTAGGCGATGCCGGCCCCGGCGCCGACGAGGTAGAGGGCGACGTAGAGGAGGGAGGAGGACATCACCGTCGCCGCGAGGCCGTCGGTGAGCCGCCGCGGTCGATACTGGAAGTAGGTGCGGTCGACGACGGCACCGTGGGGGAGGAGGACGGCCCGGATCTCGTCGGTGATCGCCCGGATCGTCAACCCCACTCGGAGGGCCTTCACCCCACCGGCGGTGGAGGAGCTCATGCCGCCGAGGGCCATGGCGAGGGCCATGCCCCCGAAGGCGAGCCCGCCCCAGCGGGCCAGCTCGGCGGCGGGGACCGTGGAGAAGCCGGTCCCCGAGTGGGCGGAGAGGATCTGGAAGAAGCCCTGCCGGGTCAGGCCGGTGAGCTCTCCGTAGACGCCGTAGGCGGCGAGCCCGATCATCGTGATCGTCATCGTGACCACGAAGGTGGCGATGATCGTCCGCAGCTCGAGGTTGCGGAAGAGCTCCCGGCGGTTCCCCCGCCACAGGGCGAAGTGGACCCCGAAGGAGAGGGCCCCGGCGAGCATGAACACCGCCACGCCGAGCTCGAAGACCGCCGAGTGGTAGTAGGCGATGCTCGTGGACTGGGGGGAGAAGCCGCCGGTGTCGAAGGCGGCGAAGAGGATCATGAGGGCGTGGAAGAGGGATCGCTTCCAGTCGAAGCCGAGGACGACCCAGGCGATCGTACCGAGGACGACGAGCCCCACGGCGAGGTGGACGACGGCCGCCGACCAGATGAACCGCGCCGTGGACCGCACCGAGGGGAGGACGAGGTCGTCGCGCGCCTCCCCGTAGTAGAGGGTGGTCGCCCCGCCCCCGGCGAAGAGGACGAGGGCGGCGATGACGATCCCCTGGCCGCCGAGGAAGTGGAGGAGGTGACGCCAGAAGTTCAGGGACGGCGCGAGGTGGTCGAGGTCCTGGACGACGCTGAGGCCGGTCGTCGTCAAGCCCGACATCGCGTCGAAGTAGGCGTCGAGGGGTCCGCCCCAGTGGTCGGAGAGGAGGAAGGGGATGGCGCCGATCGCGGGGACGACGAGCCAGGTGACGGCGACGACGACCATCCCGTGTCCCCAGTCGAGGCGCTGTTCTCGGGGGGCGACGCGGATCATCGCGGTGCCGGCCACGGCGTAGACGCCGATCATGAGGAGGAAGGAGGCGAAGGGGCCCCACTCCCGACCGAGGCTCGCCCACAGGAGCGGGAGGACGCCGGCGAAGGCCACGACGAGGAAGATCCGTCCCAGGTAGAAGGCGATGGCCCGGAAATCGTCGACGTCGGGTCGTAGGAGCATCAGGTCACCGCGAGGACGACGGCGGCCACGACGACGGCCACGGCGAGGAGGGAGAGGGTGATGGCCACCTCGAAGGCGAAGGACACGAGCCCGCTGCGGGGATCGAAGGCCCAACCCTCCACGAGCCTGCGGAATCGGCGACGGAGCTCGAACCTCATGTCCCGTTGGCCTCGAACTCGAAGACCGCCCGCAGTTCGGGGACCCGCTCGATCGCCACGGCCGCGACCACGGCGTCGCCGGGACCGATCACCGTGTCCCCCCGGGCGAAGCGCACCCGCTCGCCGGTGCTGACGATGACCACGACGCTGTCGCCGGGCAGCTCGAGATCGGCGACCCGGCGGGGGGTGAAGGTCTCGGGGACCTCGAACTCGACGACCTGCACCCGCCCCTTCGCGAAGAGCTCGTGGCTCGCGAGCTCGGGGATGGAGACCTCCCGGGAGATGACCTGGACCATGAGGTCCGTGACGGCGATGACCTCGATGCCGAGGGCCTCGAAGGTGGCGCGGTTCATCGGGTCGTTCATCCTGGCGAGGACCCGACGGGCGCCGAGGGTCTTCGAGAGCTGGGCGGCGACGAGGTTCTCCTCGTCCCGACCGGTGACGGCGAGGACCCAGTCGGCCCGATGGGCGTCGGCGGCGCGGAGGAGCTCGAGGTCCGTGCCGTCGCCCTCGAAGACGAGGACCCGGGTGTCCTCGACGGCGGCGCGGGCCTGCTCGGGGTTGGCCTCGATGATGGCGACGGTGTGGCCGTCTCGGACGAGCTCCCGAGCCAGGTAGGTGCCGACCCGGCCGCCGCCGACCACGACGATCCTCACGGCCGCTCCTCGTCGTGCTCGAGGTAGCGGCTCACCCGGTCTCGGACCCCGTGACGCGCCGCGGCGACGAGGAGATCGCCCTCGCGGAGGAGGAAGTCGTCGTCGGGGATCACCGTCTTGCCGCCCCGACGCACCGCGGCGATCCGGAGCGCGTCGGGCAGCTCGAGCTCGGCGACGGTCTTGCCCTCGGCCTCGGGTCCGAGGGTCATGTCGACGATCTCGACCTCGCCGGTGCCGGGGAAGGTGACGTGGTAGTCGAACTCGGCCTCGACCACCTGTTCGTGGATGACCCGGGAGATGAGCTGCGAGGCGGGGATGTAGTGGATGTCGAGGGCGCGGTAGGCGTCGGCCCGACTCGGGTCGTCGAGGCGGGCGATCGTCCGGGGCACCCCGAAGACCTTCCGGGCCACCTGAACGGCCATGAGGTTCGCGTTGTCGGAGCTCGTCACCGCGACGAAGACGTCGGCGAACTCGATCCCCGCCTCGCGCAGGACCCGTACGTCGTAGGCCGAACCCCGGTGGGTGGTGCCGTTGAAGGTGCCACCGAGCCGCTGGAACGTGGACTCGTCGAGGTCGATCACCGAGACGTCGTGACCCTCCTCGCCGAGGGTTCCGGCGACGTCGCCTCCCACCCGGCCGCAGCCGGCGATGACCACCCGCATGACGGAAGAGGCTACCGCGTCCGATCTCGAGCCCCGGTCATCGCTGTGGAGGTGGGACCGGTACCATCGCCCGGATGCGCCTCACCACCGTCGTCGTCGCCGCCGCGGTCGTCGCCGGGTGCACCGCCGGGGCGCCGTCGCCGCCGACCACGGTGGCCACGACCACCACGACCACCACGACGGCGGCGCCGACCACCACGACCGCACCGCCGCCGGAAGGGGTGACGGTGACGAGCGACGGGACGGTCCCCGACGCCGGGGCCCTCGCCGTCCTCGACGCCTTCTACGACCATCTCGTGGACCCTTCGTCGCCTCCGCCGCCGGCGACGCCGGGGGTGATCCCCGTCCTCGACGAGCCGATTCGACGGCCCGCCGAGATCGTGGCCTCGGGGAACTGGGTGTTCGTCGACGACGAGACCATGCTCACCGTCGCCCACGGACGCGCCGAGGGGATCGACGACGTGATCCTCCTCGTCGGCGACGCCGCGGGGTGGCGGGTCGTCGGCGCCGTCCTCGACGGGCGAGCACCCTGGCTGGGTCCGGAACCGGCGATGGTCGTCGTCATCGGCTCGGACGCCCGGGTCGGCCAGGACCAGCTCCGGCATCGGGCCGACTCCGTGCACGTCCTCACCGCGCTGCCGAGCCTCGGCCGGGGAGCGATCCTCGGCTTCCCGCGGGACTCGTGGGTGGAGACGCCCTACGGGGAGATGAAGCTCAACGCCGTCATGGCCGGCCGAGGCCCGGAGGCCGTCGCCGACGAGATGCGGGACCACTTCGGGATCCCCGTCGAGGGCTACGTCGTCACCGGTTTCCAGGGCTTCGAAGAGCTCATGTGGGAGCTGGGACCGCTGCCGATCGACATCCCGATCCCGATCCCGACCCAGAAGTACTGGGAGGGCTGGCCTGCGGGACCCCAGGAGCTCTCCCCCCAGCGGGTCCTCGAGTTCGCCCGCACCCGCAAGAAGATCCCGAACGGAGACTTCACCCGCTCCCTCCATCAGGGGATCATCGTCCTCGCGGTCCTCCGGCTCCTCCAGGAGGGGAGCATCGACGACGCCGGGGCCCTCGTCGCCACCCTGACCCGCCACGCCTGGACCGACCTCGAGGTGGATCGCCTCTTCCAGCTCGCCGCCGCCGCCTACCTCCTCGATCCCGACGACATCGCCAACGAGGTCGTCCCCGGCCGCCTGGGCCGGGTGGACGGAGCGTCGGTGGTGTTCCTCTCCCCCGAGGCGGACGAGCTCGTCGCCGACCTCGCCGACGACGGGCTCTTGTCCGAACGGTGATCCCCGAGCTCCTCGCCGCCTGGAGCGCCGACGGCTCCGTCGTCCACGTCGAGGAGGAGCCCGCGGTCCCGGCACGCTTCGCGGATCTCGAACCCCCGCCCCCCGAGGAGGTTCGCCGCCTCCTCGCCCGAGCCGGCATCGAGCGCCTCTACGCCCACCAGGTGACGACGATCGAGCGGCTCCGCCGCGGCGACCACACCATGCTCGTCGCCGGCACCTCGGCGGGGAAGTCCTGGGCCTACCGACTCCCCATCCTCGAGGCCGCCGTCGCGGATCCCACGACCACGGCCCTCCTCCTCTTCCCCACCAAGGCCCTCACCCGCGACCAGCTCGGCGGCTTCGGCGACGCCCTCGACCTCGTCGTCCCCGCCGTCTACGACGGCGACACGCCCCTCGACGAGCGCCGCTGGATCCGACGTCACGCCACGGTGGTGTTGACGAACCCCGACATGCTCCACGTCGGCATCCTCCCGAACCATCGGGCCTGGGCCCGGGTCCTCTCCGGCCTGCGCTTCGTCGTCGTCGACGAGGCCCACATGCTCCGCGGGGCCTTCGGTACCCACGTCGCCCTCACCCTCCGCCGCCTGCGTCGCCTCGCCCGGCGCTACGGCGCCGACCCGACCTTCTGCCTCACCTCGGCGACGATCGGGAATCCCCGGCGGCTCGCCGCCGACCTCGTCGGCACCGAGGTCGGGGTCGTCGAGGACGACGCCTCGCCGCGGGGTCCACGAACCACGGTGGTGTGGAATCCCGCCCTCGAGGACCCCGACGCCGGACTCCGGCGCTCGGCCCTCGCGGACGCGGCCCGGATCTTCGCCGAGCTCGTCGCCCGGGACGTCTCGACGATCATGTTCGCCCGTTCCCGACGGGGCACCGAGCTCGCCTACCGCTGGGCGGTGGAGCGCCTCGATGCCGCCCATGCCGACCGGGTCGCCGTCTACCGGGCCGGATACCGCCCCGAGGAGCGGCGACGGATCGAACGGCGGCTCTTCGGCGGTGAGCTCCTGGGGGTCGTCTCGACGAACGCCCTCGAGCTCGGCATCGACGTCGGTGGCCTCGACGCCGCGGTGCTCGCCACCTTCCCGGGCACGATCGCGTCGTTCCGCCAGCAGGCGGGCCGGGCGGGGCGGGGCGAGCGCCCGGCGCTCACCGTGCTCGTGGCCGGCGAGGACGCCCTCGACCAGTGGTACGCCGCGAACCCCGGCGAGCTGTTCGGCCGAGCCCCCGAGGCGGTGGTCGTCAACCCGACGAATCCGACGATCCTCGACGCCCAGCTCCGTTGCGCGGCCCACGAACTCGACCTGCGACCCCAGGACCGGGCCTACTTCGGCGTCGACTTCGAAGAGCGAGTCACCGACCTCGTCGGCCGGGGGCTCCTCGACGTCCGGGACGGCAGGGTCTTCTCCCCCGCGCCGCGCTCGCCCGCCTCCGAGGTGGACCTGCGTGGGACCGGCGGCGCCGAGTACGTCATCGTCGACGACGCCGGTGAGCTCCTCGGCACCGTCGACGAGGAGCGGGCCTTCTCCCAATGCCACGAGGGCGCGATCTACCTCCACGGCGGCGTCGAGTACCTCGTCGAGCGACTCGACCTCACCCGGCGGGAGATCCTCGTCGCCGAGGCCTCGGTGCCCTGGCACACCAGGGCGGCGTCGGAGACGACCCTCGAGGTCGTCTCGGAGGCCGACGGGCGGGCGATCGGCGACCTCACCGTCCACCACGGCATCGTCGAAGTCGGCACCCGGGTGACCGGCTACCGACGGATCGACGACCGGACCCGGGAGGTCCTCGAGGTCGTCGAGCTCGACCTGCCGGAGCGGCGCTTCACCACCCAGGCGGTCTGGTACGTGTTCCCCGATCGGGTCGCCGCGGAGGTGGAGCCGGACCGGCGGGCCGGGGCGATCCACGCCGCCGAGCACACCGCGATCGGGGTGCTCCCCCGCTTCGCGGTCTGCGACCGCTGGGACGTGGGTGGGCTGTCCACCCCGTGGCATCCGGCGGTGGGCGCCATGGTGTTCTTCGTCTACGACGGCGTTCCCGGGGGAACCGGCATCGCCCCCATCGCCTTCGCCGAGGCCGAGCGTCATCTCGCCGCCACCGCGTCGATCCTCGCCGGGTGCGGATGCCGAGACGGGTGCCCCTCGTGCGTCCAGTCGCCGAAGTGCGGGAACTTCAACGAGCCCCTCGACCGCTTCGCCGCCCTCACCCTCGTGGAACACTGGGCGGGGCGATGAGCGCCGCCGGGTCGAAGCGGGCCGCGCCGTGCTCGTAGACGACGAGGTCGGGGAGGCCGAGGAGCCGAACCCGCACCGCCACGGTGACCTCGACTCGACGGGGCCGCCAGCTCCGGTCGACCGGACACCGGCAGGCGACGAGGCGAGCGCCGTTGCGCCGGGCGAAGCGGGCGGCCTCGGCGGCCGGCCCGCCGTCGGCTCCGAAGGGCGCGAAGGTGACCGGGGCCGCGGCGAGGGCCGCGGCGTCGGCGGCCGCCGCGGCCCGGCTCCTCGCCGCGAAGTAGCGACCGACGTCGGCCACGCCGACGGCGAGCACCGCCAGGAGCACGAT
>DRQR01000205.1 GCA_011371355.1 Actinomycetota bacterium | reverse complement strand
GGAGGCCACGGCTTCGCACTCACTCCACCGACGTCGCTGACGACCGTGGCGGTGACGATCTGCTCGGTCGGCTTCGACTCCACCGTCGCCCCCGAGGGCGAGATGCTCTGGATCGTCGCCGCGGCCGGCCCACCCGCCGCGACGATCCAGAGGACGGCGGCGGCGATCGCACCGAGGCGTCGGCCCGTACCCGTTCCCACCGCGAACCTCAGGTCGACGCGGGAGTCGCCCGGCCGCCCGACCGCGCCGAGAGCGAGCCGAGCTCCAGCGCCATCTCGGTCCGGAGCGGCGCCGCGTTGTAGACGTAGCCGAGCAGCGGCGTGTCGACGAGGTCGAGCTGATGGCGCAGTTCCTGGGCGGTGGCGATCTCCGAGCCGTGCCGGATGACCACGAGGGCCCGATCGGCGACGCCGACGATGGTGCTCGAATACGCCACGCGAAGCAGCGGCGGCGTGTCGAGGAGGACGAGGTCGAACTGCTCGACGGCCTCCTGGAGGATCTCCACCGTCCGCGGCGACGAGAAGAAGTCGTGGGGATCGACGTCGGTGAGGCCCCGGGCGAGGAGGGAGACCCGCTCCGACTCGGTCGCCGCGACCTGGACGAAGGCGTCGCCGAGGCCGATGACGCCGCGCTCGACGTCGGTGAGGCCCATCGGCGGCGTGTCGTCGCCGAGGAGGATGCGGGTGAGCTCCTGGTGCCCGAAGTCCGCGTCGACGACGAGCACCCGGGCGCCGCTCTTCGCCGCCGCGATCGCGGTGTTCGCCACCACGACGGACTTCCCCTCGAACACCCCCGCCGACACCGCGGCCACCGACCGGAACGCGGGCTCGGTATCCCGGAGCCCTGGACCACGCTGCTTCAGCGCGATCGCCGCGGCGACGAACCGGAAGGACTCCGCCGCGGCGGTGTGGGGGGCGTCGAGCACCGGCAGGAGCGTCCGGATCCGCTCGGTCGCGAAGTCGGGGATGTCCGCGATGAAGCGGGTCCGCAGGATCGGCTCGGGCTCCTGGCGTTCGTCGAAGCGGCGCGCCCGCTGCCCCACCGTCGCCGCGATCACCACGCCCAGGAGCGCCCCGAGGAGGAACCCGAGCCCCACGAAGAGGCCGACGCTCGAGGGCTTCGCGATCTCGGCGTGGTCGATGAAGGCCACCCCGCTCCCGGCCACCTCGGCGTCGACGGCGAGCTGGTCCCGCCGGGTCCGGAGGTCGGCGAGGCGCTCCCTGGCCTCGCCCTGGCGGGTCTGGAGGTCGACGAGCTCGAAGGCGTCCGGGTTCGCCTCCAGCGCCTCGGTGAGGGTCTCGATCCGAAGCCCCAGCTCGGCGATCCGGGCCGCGGCGAGGTCCACCCCGTCGGCGTCGGTCCCGGGACGGGGACCCTCGAGCTCGGCGAGCTCGGCCTTCGCCGCGTCGAGCTGGGCCTTGAGCTCCTGGCGGAGGGGATCGGAGCTCAAGAGGCCTTCGATACGTGCCTGGAGGGAGGCGATCTCGGCCTCGACCTCGCCGATCGATTCGTCGAGGCTCGCCAACGCCGCCGAGAAGGCGAACTCGGCGGTGGCACCGCCCACCTCCCGGTAGGCCTCGGCCACCGCGTTCGCCACCGCGATCGCCACGAGCTCCCCATCGGGCCCCCCGGCCGTGTAGGTCACGGTGATGAGATCACCCGCCTCCCCGGCCCGGACCTCGAGGTTCTCGAGGATGTCGTCGGGATCGACGACGATCGGAGGATCCTGCTCGGCGAGGAGTCTGGCCGCCCGCTTCGCCACCACTCGGGAGGAGAGGATCGCCGCCTGGCTCTCGACGTAGCGTTCCGAGGTCTCCGGGGTGAAGTCCCCGAAGAGGTTCGTGCTCCGAGGGTCCTGGACGGCCAGGGTGACCTCCGCCGTCCAGTCGCGGGAGGCCTGGGCGTAGAACCACCCGAGTCCGGCCACGGCGAGCGCGAGGAAGAGGACGAGCCACTTGAAACGCCACGCCGCGTCGAGGACGGTGGGCTCCGAGATGGGATCGATCGGGTCAGCCATGGACTCCCGTGCCTTTCGCTCGGGCCAGGGTAGTTCGCGGGGCCCCGTAGGGCGGAGGGCTCGTCATCGCCGCCACGCCTCCCGCACCGCGGCGATCACCCGGGTCTGCTCGTCGGTGGTGAGGCCGGACCCCGACGGCAGGGCGAGGCCCCGGGCGAAGAGGTCCTCCGCGACCCTCCCTCCGGTGACCGGCTCGTCCCGGAAGACCGGCTGGAGATGCATCGGCTTCCAGAGGGGCCGGGCTTCGATGTCGCGGGCGGCGAGGTGCGCCATGAGCTCGAGGGGACCCATCCCGAAGGCCTCCCGATCGACGAGGATCGCGGTCAGCCAGCGGTTGGCCCGACCGAAGTCCGCCTCGGGCATGAAGGAGATGCCGGGCAGATCGCCGAGCTCCCGGCGATACCGCTCGAAGATGGCTCGGCGGCGTTCGACGCGTCGAGGCAGATCGGCGAGCTGGGCTCGCCCGAAGGCGGCGAGGAGGCTCGACATCCGATAGTTGAAGCCGGTCCGGGAATGCTCGTAGTGCGGGGCCGGATCCCGGGCCTGGGTGGCCAGGTAGAAGGCCTCGTCGAGGAGCCCGTCGTCGTCGGAGAGCAACGCGCCACCCGTGGACGTGGTGAGGATCTTGTTGCCGTTGAAGGAGACGATCCCCACGGTCCCGAAGGATCCCGCCGGGCGTCCCCGGTAGGTGGCGCCGAGGGCCTCGGCGGCATCCTCGATGATCGGGATCTCGGCCTCGCCGCAGATCTCGACGATCGGGTCCCAGTCGGCGCACTGGCCCACGATGTCGACCACGATCGCCGCCCGGGGTCGACGTCCCCGCCGGGTGGCCTCCTCGATCGCCGCGGCGAGGAGCTCCGGGTCCATGTTCCACGACCGGGACTCCGAGTCGACGAACCACGGCCGCGCCCCCACGAGGCGGAGGGGGGCGACGCTCCCGATGAAGGTGAAGGTGGAGGCGACGACCGTGTCCCCGGCACCGACGCCGAGCACCTCGAGGGCGAGGTGGATCGCCGCCGTGCCCGACGACACCGCCACCGCCCGCGACACTCCGGTCGCCTCGGCGACCTCCCGCTCGAAGGCCTCGACGTGGGGTCCGAGGGGCCCGATCCAGTTCTCCTCGATGGCGGCCGCGACGTAGCGCAGCTCGTCCCCGGTGACCTCGGGAGCGGAGAGGAAGATCCGCCCGTCCACAACTACCCCCCTTGCCGGCGCGCCCCACCGGCGCGGCCCCGGCGGCCAGCATACCCCACCTGCGGGCTTCGGCCGCCGCGGACGCGTTGCGGTCGTGGTCGGGTAGGGTGAGGCCGACACGACGAGGGGGGACGCCACGTGATCACCGACGGCCGCGAGCTCGCGCACGACGTCACCGTCGACGCCGACGTCTGTATCGTCGGGGCCGGCCCGGCGGGGATCTCGCTCGCCCTCGAACTCGCCCGCCGCTCTCGACGGACGATCGCCCTCGTCGAGACCGGCGGGATGGAGTTCTCCCCAGCCGAGCAGGAGCTCGCCGACGGCCGGGTCGAGGGACTCGACTACTTCCCCGTCAAAGAGACCCGGATCCGGATGTTCGGGGGATCGACGGCCTCGTGGGGCGGGATCATCTCGCCCCTCGACCCCCTCGATTTCGAGCGACGACCATGGGTTCCCCACAGCGGCTGGCCCTTCCCCCACTCGGAGCTCGACCCGTACCTCGATCGAGCCTTCGAGCTCTTCCAGATCCAGGATCAACGCTCGACCGTCGAAGAACTCCCCGAGGCGGAACGCCACCACCAGCCCACCCCCGACACCCGTTGGGAGCCCATCTACTTCAGCGCGCCGGCCCGCTTCGGGAAGCTCTACGCCGACGCCGTCGCCCGGTCGGCGCAGATCCACGCCTACCTCCACTCGACGGTGACGTCGATCGAGCTCGACCCCTCCGGGGGTCGCGTCGACCATCTCCGGGTCGCCACCCTCGCCGGCAACACCTACCGGATCCGGGCCGCCGACTACGTGCTCGCCGGTGGGGGCATCGAGAACGCCCGCCTGCTCCTCGTCTCCCGCAGCGTCCACGCCAACGGGGTAGGCAACCGCCACGACCTCGTCGGGCGTTTCTTCCAGGAACATCCCCGGGCCAAGGTGCGGTACCTGCTCCCCGACGACATCGACGGTCTCCCCGCCCGCATCACCGGAGCCGCGGGCACCCTCCGTTTCTCCCGCATCTCCCTCGCCGAGGCCACCTACCGGCGCGAGGAGCTCCTCGCCTTCATGGCGAACCTCACCTTCGGATACCTCGCGCAGGACACCCCCCAGTTCGAGGCCCTCCGCCGCATCGTCAACGCGAGCCGCGCTCCCTGGTCGGACAGCCCCTACTACCAGGACGTCGGCGGAGGGCCGAACCGTCTCCGTTGGCGAGACCTCTGGACCGTGCTCAAGCGCCCCGACCGGACCCTCGTCAGCGCCCTGGGGGCGGCCCTGCAGCCCGCCCGGCTCCGACGTTGGATCCAGATCGACGCCTCGGTCGAGCAGGTGCCGGACCCGGCGAACCGGATCACCCTCCTCGACGAGAAGGATCCCCTCGGCCTGCCTCTCCCGAAGATCATCTGGTCGGTGAGCGACGCCGAGGAGCGCACCTACCGGCGCGGGCTCGAACTCACCCTCGAGGCCCTCGAGACCTACGCCCCGGGTCTGTCGGCCCGCCGGGTTCCCGGACCCGACCCGTGGCCCGAGGCGATCCAAGGAACCTGGCATCACATCGGCACCACGAGGATGCACGTCGATCCGCGTCACGGGGTCGTCGACGCCGACGCCCGGGTCCACGGTGTGGGGAACCTCTACGTCGCCGGCAGCTCGGTGTTCCCCACCGGCGGGGTCGCCGCGCCGACCCTCACCATCGTGCTCCTCGCCCTCCGGCTCGCCGAGCACCTGGCGGCCCGGCCGCGGCCGGCCCGAATCGACTTGTCCGAGGGCCGGGGTACGATGGACGCACAGGGCAGCGACGAACACCTGGAGACTCGGGGGAGCTCCGGGTGAGGACCAACGGATGGGGGAACAGGGGGAACCGATGGCACGGGAGGCACACGGGCTCGGCGCGCGCGCCGAGGGGGGCGAGGAGACCCGACGGCTCTATCTCGCGAAGCCGCGGCGTATCGGCCGCTACGAGCGCTGGGTGAAACCCGTCCTCGACCGCATCGCCGGCATCGTCCTCAGCATCGTCACGGCGCCGGTCGTCGCCGTGATCGCCCTCCTCATCCGGACGAAGATGGGTGCTCCGGTGTTGTTCCGACAGCGGCGGGTCGGTCTCCACGGCCGCGAGTTCGTCGTCTACAAGTTCCGCACCATGGCTCCCGATCGACGTCGGGGACCGTCGCGACCCGTCGAGGTGGAGCGGCGGGTCACCCACAAGTCGGAGCACGATCCGCGGCACACCCCCCTGGGGCGGGTACTGCGACGCTGGAGCCTGGACGAGCTCCCCCAGCTCTGGAACGTGGCGAAGGGCGAGATGAGCCTCGTCGGGCCTCGCCCCGAGCTCCCGGAGATCGTCGCCCGCTACGAGCCTTGGCAGCATCGCCGCCACGAGGTGAAGCCGGGACTCACCGGACTCTGGCAGGTCTCGGCTCGGGGCGACAAGCCCATGCACGAGGCCACCGAGCTCGACATCGAGTACGTCGAGAACCTCTCCTTCCTCACCGACCTCAAGATCCTCCTCGCCACCCCCCGCGCCGCCTTCGGCTCGCACAAGGGCGCCTGAGGAGGTCTCGATGCGTCTCCTCATCCTCGGCGCCGGCGGGTTCATCGGGTCGAACCTCGTCGAGTACCTCCTCGCCCACACCGACCACGAGGTCGTCGGCATCGACCGCTCCGCCGAGAAGCTCGAGGGCGTCGCCGGTGACGCGTTCCGCTTCATCGAAGCCGACGTGACCGACGCCGCGGAGCTCCTCGACCGCGAAGTCGCCGCCGCCGACGTCGTCGTCGACCTCGTCGCCTACGCCCACCCGAGCCTCTACGTCGAGGCGCCCCTCGACGTGATCCGGCTCAACTTCCTCGTCAACCTCGAGACCGTCGACCGCTGCGTCGCCCACGGAACCCGGCTGTTCCAGTTCTCCACCTCCGAGGTCTACGGCAAGCCGTCGGGAGACCGCTACGTCGAGGACGAGTCGGACCTCGTCGTCGGCCCGGTCACCCGGCAGCGCTGGGTCTACTCGGTGTCGAAGCAGCTCCTCGAGCGGGTGATCCACGCCCACGGGCTCGCCGGCGACCTCGAGTACACGATCGTCCGACCCTTCAACTTCGTCGGACCCCGCTTCGACTACCTCGTGCCCGCCGGCACCAAGGGCGGGCCCCGAGCCTTCGCCCACTTCATGTCGGCGCTGCTCACCGGCGGACCCATCCACCTCGTCGACGGCGGCCACCAGCGGCGCTCCTTCACCCACATCGACGACGCCTCCGCCGCCGTGGCCCTCCTCCTCGAGCACCCCGGAGCCCGCAACGAGATCTTCAACATCGGGAACCCGGCGAACGACGCGTCGATCCGAGAGGTCGTGGCCCTCATGATGGAGCTCTACGAGGAACTCACCGGCGTCCGTCCCCGCAACGAGCTCGTCGAGATCTCCGGCGAGGAGTTCTATGGGCCCGGCTACGAGGACACGACCCGGGTGCTCCCCGACATCTCGAAGCTCCGGGCCCTGGGCTGGGAGCCTCGGCGGGACCTCCGCACCACCTTCCGGGAGACCATGCGGAGCTACCTCGACACCCCGGAGGAGGACCGATGAGGGCGCGGTGCCGACGCTGGTGGAGCCTCGGGGCGGCCCTCGCCGTGGCCCTCGGCGGATGGGCAACGCCGGCCGCAGCCGGCGAGGTCGATCCCCCCATCGAGGGGACGGTCCTCGTCGTCGCCCCCCATCCCGACGACGACGTGATCATGGCCGCCGGGATCACCTACGACCGGCCGGACACGATCATCGCCTTCATGACGAACGGGGACTCCCACACCGACTTCGTCACCGGCACCGCCTCCGCCGGGACCACCCAGTGGCGTATCGTCGACGCCTCGGCCACCTTCCTCAGCGACGGGCTCCACCCCGGCGTCGAGGTGACCGTGACGAACGAAGGGTCGGCCACGATCGCCTCCGTCGACTCCGAGACCGAGCTCACCCTCGACGTCGCCATCCCCGGCCTCGACCCCGGCGACGAGTACACCACCGAGTACTTCATCCCCACCGGCATCGCCGAGACCCGCCAAGCCGAGGCCGTCGCCGCCCAACAGATCCTCGGTCGCGTCGAGTCGGAGCTCGTCTTCCTCGGCTACCCCGACTACCACCTGACCGAGGTGTGGACCACCGACCCGCCCGCCGTGGTCACCGGAGCGACGGGCAAGACCGAGACCTACGCCTCCC
Organism: Actinomycetota bacterium; assembly: GCA_011371355.1. Taxonomy (GTDB): domain Bacteria; phylum Actinomycetota; class Acidimicrobiia; order Spongiisociales; family UBA5794; genus DRQR01. Next base: position 1,023 of record DRQR01000205.1, on the reverse strand, counting down.
GGGGGCTCGGCGGTACCGACTGGCACGACTACCGCACCGGTGGGGTCGGCGAGCACGCCCCGTACCATCGGGAGGCGCTCCTCGCCGACGTGGTCGCGCTCATCGCCACCTACCGACCCGACCACGTCTTCACCACCGCCCCCGAAGACGGCACCGCCGACCACCGCACCACCTACGAGGTCGTCAAGGCCGCCATGGAGGCGGTCCACGCCGCCGACCCCACCTACGTCGCCGCGCTCCACCGCAGCGTCGTCTGGCAGAACCCCGCCGATCCCCTCCTCAACGAACGCTGGCCCACCCTCTGGGACGGCACCGGGCCTCCCGAGCCCCACGACCCGCCGCCCGACGCCGCCGAGCGGGCCGCCCTCGGGATCGGCGGCGAGTTCGCGCCCGCCTGGGACACCCGGGACGTCCACCACGTCCCCGCCGCCCTCCTCGACCCCGATCCGAACACGAACCCGAAGTACCGGGCCATCGCCGCCCACGCCAGCCAGGGCGGCATGGCGAACACCGCCTACATCGCCCGGTTCTTCCACGCCGACGAGTTCTCCTGGCCCGAGGCGATCCCCGGCTCCCCCACCGCCGTCGCCGACGCCTACGGGTCGGTACCCCACGGAGGGACCACGAACGTCGACGGCGTCCTCGACAACGACGTCGGGCTCGAACTGCGGGCCGAGCTCGTGACGGGACCGAGCCACGGCACGCTCTCCCTCCAGCCGGACGGGTCCTTCACCTACACCCACGACGGCTCCGCGACGACGAGCGACGCCTTCACCTACCGGGCGGTCGACCGGTACGGGGCCTCGGCGACGGCCCTCGTGAGCCTCACCATCGACGCCCCTCCCCCACCACCCCCGGCGCCGCCGCCGCACCGGGTGGGGTTGGTGGATCCGGCCCAGGGGAAGTGGTATCTCTACGATGCGAACGGGGTGTTGGTGTCGTCGTTCTATTTCGGGAATCCGGGGGATTATCCGATCTATGGGGATTGGGATTGTGACGGGGTGGAGACCCCGGGGTTGTATC
>DRQR01000204.1 GCA_011371355.1 Actinomycetota bacterium | reverse complement strand
GCGGCGTGGAGGAGACGGGCGGTGGCGATGGTCACCTTCTTGTTCCGGTCGTCGAAGGAGCCGGCACACCCCACCCAGTAGAGGTACTCGGCGGTGACCCCCGGCTCCCCGAGGAGCTTCACCTCGAAGTCGAGGGCCTCGGTCCACGCCGCCCGGTCGTTCTGGGACATGCCGTAGACGTTCGAGGAGTTCTCCATCGACACGTAGGCCTTCCCCAACTCGGAGGGGAAGTCCGCCTCCATGAGGCTGAGGTAGCGGCGCATGTCGAGGATCTTGTCGACGATCTCGATGTCGACCGGGCAGATCTCGTCGCAGGCCCGACACGTCGTGCACGCCCAGAGCTCCTCCGGGGTGATCCGCTCGAAGACCCGGTCGGAGGTGACGGTGATCTCCCCGTCGACGCCGACGGGCGGGGAGACCGGGTCGGCGGCGGTCGCCGCGGCGACCTCGCCGAGCTTGAGGACGATCTCCCTGGGGTCGAGGGGCTTGCCGGTGGTGTTCGCCGGGCACACCGAGGTGCAGCGACCGCAGATCGTGCAGGCGTCGGTGTCGAAGAGCTGCTTCCAGGTGAACTCGGCGACCGTCGCCGCCCCCACCGTCTCGAGGTCGGTCGCCTCCATGAGGTTCGGCATCTCCCGCATCGCCCCTCGAGGCCGCTCCCGGGGCGAGAGGGCGAGGTTGACCGGGGAGGTCACCATGTGGCGGAGCTTCGTCACCGGCAGGGTCACGAGGAAGGCGAGGAAGGCGACCGCGTGGAGGATCCACCAGGTCTGGTGGATCCCGGCGGCCCGCTCGGCGGGGACGATCGCGCTGAGGGGATAGCCGACGAAGGACCAGGTCTCGAAGGCCGGCCGGCCGGCGAGGGCGATGCGGGCGGCCTCGGTCATGAGTCCCGAGATCCCGATGAAGGCGAGGAGCCCGAGGATCCAGGCGTCCTCGGGTTTCGTCTTCATCCGCAACCGAAGGGGCGGCCGCAGGTAGCGGCGGACCGCGGCGGCGGCGAGCCCGGCGAGGAAGACCACCGCGGCGAGGTCGAGGATCGCCGAGTAGCCCTGGTAGACCGGCCCGTGGAGGAACTTCAGCGGCCGGGGGGCGAGGTGGTCCACCTCGAGAGTCACGGTCCCCAAGAACAGCACGAGGAACCCGTAGTAGATCATCGCGTGGACGACCCCGGCGGCCGGGTCCTCCATCACCGTGCGCATGGCGAGGCCCTCGCGGAGGCGATGGAGCCGAGCCTTCACCCGGTCCGGACGCCACTCCCACGCGCCCCGCTCCCAGCTCCGGGCCCGGAGGGCGAAGAGGTAGATCGCCAGGGCGACGAACGCCGACACCGAGACGTAGAAGACGGCGACGACGATCCCGGGAACGTTCCCGAAGACGACCCGACCCACCTCGAAGTGGGGCTCGGCGGGGAGGGTCCCCAACCACCACAGGGCGAGGGTCGAGCCTGCGGCGACCCAGGCGAGGACGAGGAGGACCGTCGACGGCCGGACGCGCCATCCCTCTCGTCGCCGCTGCTCCCTGTCGGTCAACCCACCCCTCCTGACGGACCTCGGCCGATCCTACCTCCCCCCGGGGACGGCTCAGCTCAGCCCGACGACGTTGCCGTCCTCGTCGATGTCGATCGAGTGCGCCGCCGGATGGGCTCCGAGCCCCGGCATCCGGCGGATCGTCCCGGCGAGGGGCAGGATGAACCCGGCGCCGATGGCCGCCTGCACCTCCCGGACGGGGAGCACCCATCCCTTCGGGGCGCCGAGGAGGCTCGGGTCGTGGCTCAGGGAGTACTGGGTCTTCGCCATGCAGATGGGTAGGCGTCCCCAGCCGAGCTCCTCGTAGCGGGCGAGCTGGCGCTCCGCCCGGGAGTCGAACTTCACCCCCGCGGCGCCGTAGACCTCCACGGCGATCCGTTCGATCTTCTCGTGGAGGGACAGGTCGTCGGGGTAGAGGAGCTCGAACCGCGAGCCGTCGTTCGCCGCCTCCTCGACGGCCCGGGCGAGGTCGACCATCCCCTCGCCGCCCTTCGTGTAGGGCTCGGCGAGGGCCCACCGCACCCCTTCCTCCTCGGCCACCTCGGCGATGACCGCGTGCTCCGAGGGGTGGTCGGAGGGGAACACGTTGATCGCCACCACCGGCGTCACGCCGTGGCGACGGACGATCCCGAGATGGTGCCGGAGGTTCGCCGTACCGGCCCGGACGTCGTCGACGTTCTCGGCGAGCAACGCCGACGGCAGCGGGCGACCCGCCTTCACCGCGTACTTCCCCGAGTGCACCTTCATCGCCCGGACCGTGGTGACGACCACCGCGGCGTCCGGGGCGAGCCCGGAGGCCCGACACTTGAGGTTGAAGAACTTCTCCGCCCCGACGTCGGCTCCGAAGCCGGCCTCGGTGACGAGGAAGTCCCCGCCGCGGATCCCCACGTAATCGGCGACGATCGAGGAGTTCCCGTGGGCGATGTTCGCGAAGGGTCCGGTGTGGACGAGCGCCGGGGTGCCCTCGAGGGTCTGGAGCAGGTTGGGATGGAGGGCGTCCTTGAGGAGGACCGCCATCGCCCCGGCGCCCTTGATCTGCTCGGCGGTGACCGGACGGCGGTGACGGTCGTACCCGACCACGGTGCGGCCGAGGCGCGCCCGGAGGTCCTTGAGGTCGGTGGCGAGCCCGAGGATCGCCATGAGCTCCGAGGCGGCGGTGATGTCCCACCCGGTCTCCCGGGGGATCCCGTCGGCGGCGGTACCGAGCCCGATGACGTTGTCCCGGAGGGCCCGGTCGTTGACGTCGATGACCCGCCGCCAGGTGATGTCGTGGAGACGCAGGGAGAGCTGGTTGCCTTGGTAGAGGTGGTTGTCGATGAGCGCGGCGAGGAGGTTGTTCGCCGCGGTGACGGCGTGGAAGTCGCCGGTGAGGTGGAGGTTCATCTCCTCCATCGGGATCACCTGCGAGTAGCCGCCGCCGGCGGCCCCGCCCTTGATGCCGAAGGTGGGTCCGAGGGAGGGTTGGCGAAGGGTGACCACCGAGGACCGGCCGAGGTGCCGGAATCCCTGGGCGAGGCCCACGGCGATCGTCGTCTTCCCCTCCCCCAACGGCGTCGGGTTCGTGGCGGTGACGAGCACGTACCGGGCTCGGGGCGGCCCCATCGCCTCGAGGGCGTCGAGCCGGATCTTCCCCACCTGCCGGCCGAAGTGCTCGACCCGGTCGGGGGGGATCCCCATGTCGGCGGCGACGTCCTCGATCGGGCGAGGCGTCGCGGCGCGCGCGATCTCCAGGTCGGAGGGCATGGAATCGGTCACGGTTCTCCTTCGGCGCTCAGTCGGTCGCTGCGGTGTAGGTGACGAGCATCTCCATGTAGTTCGCTCGCACGAAGGCCTCGGGGTTCGGCGCGGCTCCGAAGCACATCGATCCTCGGAGCTGCGACACCGAGACGTAGTCGTGTTCGTCGAGCCATTCTGACACGCCGGCGAGCACCTGGGCGACGTGACCCGGGCCGTGGCGCAGGAGCGCGGAGGCCATCATCACGGCGTTCGCACCGACGAGGAGCGCCTTGATCACGTCCTCGGCCGTCCACACCCCCGACGTGACGGCGAGGTCGGCCCGGACCTTGCCGCAGAGGATCGCGGTCCAGCGCAGGGGGAGCCGCAGCTCGTCGGGATGGGAGAGCCGGAGGTCGGGAACGACCCGGAGCTCCTCGAGGTCGATGTCGGGCTGGTAGAACCGGTTGAAGAGCGTCAGGCCCGAGGCTCCCGCCTCGTCGAGGGCCCTCGCGGTGTGGGCGAGGTTCGTGAAGAAGGGGGCGAGCTTCACGTCCACCGGCACCGACACCGACTCGGCCACGGCGGCGACGAGGTCGAGGTACCGCCGCTCGGTCTCGACGCAAGAGGCGTTCGGGTCGGTGGGTACGAGGAAGACGTTGAGTTCGACGGCGTCGGCACCGGCGTCCTCGAGCCGCTTCGCGTACCGGACCCAACCGCCCCGGGTGGTGCCGTTCAAGGAGGCGACGACCGGGACCTCGAGGGTCTCCTTCGCGGCGGCGACGAGTTCGAGGTAGCGGTCCGTCGTCGTGGCGTAGCGCTCGAGCTCCGGGAAGTAGCCCTCGAAGGCCTCGGCGAACTGGCCGGCCCCGTACTCGACGAGCCG
>DRQR01000203.1 GCA_011371355.1 Actinomycetota bacterium | reverse complement strand
GCGGGCACCTGGAACCAGAAGCCCTCGGGATCGACCTGGGTGCGGTGGGCTCGCAGGGCGGCGCGGGCGGTCTCGAGCCGATCGGACACGTCCACCCGGAGGAGGATCTTCCCGTCGTCGGCGTCGGGGCCGAGCCGGGTGAGCCACGGCCCGAAGGGTGAGTCGAGTCCCCGCTCCGAGAGGGCACGGTGGAGGGTCTCGATACGGCGCCGGGAGAACACCGGCGCGTAGAGATGCGTCACCTCCCAGGCCGGACCGGCCTCGGGGAACCGGTCGGGATCCGCCGCGGCCTCGAAGGCCTCGAGGGCGAGGCGGTGGACGCAGAGATGATCGGGGTGGGGGTAGAACTCGTGGCGGTCGTACCCGAGGAGCACCTGGGGTCGCTCTCGCCGCACGATCGCGACGATCCGGGCGAGGACCTCGTCGCAGTCGGCGTTGACGAGCGCGTCGGGGTGACGGTTCTCGGGCGTCCCCGGCATCCCCGAGTCACGGTAGCCGAGGAGGATCACCTCGTCGTAGCCGAGGATCCTCGCCGCCTCCATGAGCTCGCCGCGACGCACGTCGGCGAGTCGGTCCCGGACCTCCGGGTCGACCCGAGGGTTGAGGACGTCGCCGGCCTCCCCTCCCGTCGCGGTGACGAGCACGCAGCGGACGCCCTCCTCGGCGTACCGGGCGACGGTCCCGGCTCCCTTCGACGACTCGTCGTCGGGGTGGGCATGCAACGCGAGGAGCCTGCGGTCCATGGGATCCATGGTACGACCCGACGTGAGGCACCGAGGTCCGTTTCCCGGCCCCACCGATATACTCGCCGCGCCGCCAGTTCGCCCGAGGCCAGATGCGTCACCCGAGAACCCGAACCCTCCTCTTCAGCGTCGTCCCCGTCCTCATCCTCCTCCTCCCCGTCCTCGTCTTCGCCCTCGACGCGGCGGCCTCGAACGGGAAGATCGCCCGGAACGTCGTCGTCGCCGGGGTGGACGTCGGCGGCATGACCACGGACGAAGCCGCCCGGGAGCTCCGACGCGTCGTCGCCGCCCGGGCCGACCGCACCGTCGAGGCCACCGTCGGCGACGTCACCTTCCCCCTGCGGCCCGCCGACATCGGCTACACCGCCGCCGTCGACGAGGCGGTCGACGCCGCGATGGCTGCCCGGGACCGCGGCTTCGGCGGCTGGATGCGGAGCTTCTCCGACCCCGTCGACGTGCCCCTCGCCGTCGAGGTGGACGCCGAGCGCCTCGACGAGATCCTCCGGGAGTGGGAGGATCGAGCCCTCGGCGAGCCGGCCTCGAACGGCGGTCTCCGGCTCGTCGGGACCCGAGTCGAGATCGAGGAGCCTCGCGACGGCCTCGCCGTCGACCGCGAGTCGGCCGCCGAGGCGATTCGCGCGCTCCTCACCGGCGCCGAGATCGACGCCGTGGATCTCGCCGTCGTTCCCCAGGCTCCCGACCTCACCGTCGACGACCTGCGACGCGCGGCCGCCGTCGTCGAGGAGGTCGTCGACGCTCCGGTGACCCTCAGGAACACCACGAAGGGCTTCAGCTTCGTGTTCGAACCGGAGCAGATCGCCGCCGCGACCCGGATCGAACTCGATCCCGACCTCGATCCGCCGGTGCGGATCACCCTCGACCCCGCGGTGATCGCCGAGCTCGTCGAGCCCCGCCGAGCCGAGTTCGAAGGGCCGCCGCGGAACGCCACCTACGAGGTGGACCGGCTCACCGAGACCGTCACCATCGTCCGAGGCCATCGGGGAACCGAGTTCCGTCCCGAGGCCGTCGCCGAGGCGCTCCTCGACGCCGCGCTCACCACCGACGTCGGGATCTTCCCGATGGAGTTCGGGCCCGAGCCGGAGATCACCACCGAGCAGCTCGCGGCCTACGGTCCCCTCCGCAAGGTCTCGGAGTTCACCACCTACCACCCCTGCTGCGCCAACCGGGTACACAACATCCACCTCATGGCCGACACCATCGACGGCACCGTGGTGTGGCCCGGGGAGGTCTTCTCCGTCAACGCGGTCGTCGGCCAGCGCACGATCGAGAAGGGCTACAAGCGGGACGGAGCGATCATCGACGGCGAGGTCCAGTGCTGCGACTCCCAGGCGAACATCGGCGGCGGGGTGAGCCAGTACGGCACCACGATCTACAACGCGATCTTCTTCGGCTGCTACGAGGACGTCGAGCACACCCCTCACAGCCTCTACATCAAGCGGTACCCGGAGGGCAGGGAGGCGACCCTCGGCTACCCGCACCCCGACGTGAAGTTCCGCAACGACACCGCCTACCCGGTGATCATCGTCAACGAGTACACCGACACCTCGATCACGGTGAAGTTCTTCGGGAACAACGAGGGTCGTGAATGTACCGCCGAGAAGTCGGAGCGCTTCAACTACACCGAGCCGCGAACGAAGTACGAACCCAACCCGAACCTCGCCCCCGGCGAGGAACGGGTGGTGAGCAAGGGCTCGAAGGGATGGAGCGTGACGGTGACCCGCATCATCAAGTACCCCGACGGCACCGAGAAGCGGGAGCCCTACACCCACCACTACCGGGGCAACGTGCGGAAGGTGGAGGTCCACCCCTGCATGATGCCGAACGCCGACGTTCCCTGCCCCCTGCCGGTCCCCTCGGTCGTGGGGATGACCACGGCGGCGGCCACCGACGCCCTCACCGCGGCCGGGTTCACGGTCGTCACGAGCGAGGTCGCGGTCACCGACCCGTCCCAGGACGGGATCGTCCAGAGCCAGGATCCCACCGGGTGGGCCGACGAGGGCGCGCCGATCACCATCGTCGTCGGGGTCTACACGCCACCGCCCGAGGACGGGTGAGGGGGATCCCCGGAAATCGCCCCGAGCCCGGATACACTCCGCTCGGCCCCATCCCAGACCTCCACGGACCGTGACGATGCGCCGGCTCGCCCTCATCCTCGCTCCGGTGGCCCTGCTCCTCCTCCCGGTCGCCGTCTTCGCCGCCGACACCGCCGCCTCGGAGGGCACGATCCCCCGCAACGTCTCGGTGGGTGGCGTCGATCTCGGCGGCCTCACCCCCGAGGAGGCCCGGGACGTCCTCGAGGCGCACGTGGCGTCCCTCGAAGCCGAGGCGGCGGTCTTCACCGTCGACGGCACCCGGTTCGAGCTCGATCCCGCCGCGGTGAGCTTCGCCGTCGACGTGGACGGTGCCGTCGACCTCGCGATGCGGCAGCGACCCGCAGAGGGGATGGTCGACCGGTTCGGCCAGTGGATCGCCGGGTTCCGGGATCCCATCGACCTCCCCCTGCCGGCGACCTTCGACCTCGAGGAGCTCGACGCCATCCTCGACCGGTGGGAGCAGGCGGCCATTCCCGACCTCGCCGACCCCGGCGGGATCGACGTCGTCGACGGGACGGTGGTCGTCCGCCCGCCGCGGGACGGCCGAGCCATCGACCGGGAGGAGGCCACCGCCATCGTCGGCCACGTCCTCGCCACCCTCGGTTCGAGCGGCGCCGACCTGCCGATCGTCGCCGCCTCCCCGAAGGTCACCCTCGCCGATCTCGAGGAGGCGGCGGGTCTCGTCGAGGGGATGATCGACGATCCGGTGACCCTGCGGAGCGCCGAGACCGGCTTCCTCGTGACCTTCCGACCCCCCCAGCTCGCCGAGGCGGTGCGCGTCGAGGTCGACGCCGACACCGGTGAGATCGACGTCGGCTTCGACCCCGACGTGATCGCCCGTTTCCTCGCGCCGCGCCGCGACGAGTTCGAGGTCCCACCCGTCGACGCCGCCCTCGACGTCGACGTCGAGACCGACGAGGTGATCGTGATCCCCGCCCGCACGGGCACCCGCCTCGACCTGCCCGGCGTCGTCGCCGCCCTCGAGGAAGCGGCGCTCGGGAACGGCCTCGGCCCCTTCCCCCTCGACGTCGGCCTCGAGCCGGAGTTCACCACCGCCGACGCCGAGGCCGCGGCGGCCGACATCGGCTTCGTCTCCGAGTGGACGACCGAGTACGTGCCCGGCGAGGCTCGGACGAAGAACATCCGGCGAATCGCCGACGAGGTGGACGGCGCCATCGTCCAGCCCGGCGCGGAGTTCTCCCTCAACGAGTGGGTGGGACCGCGGACCGAGGAGGACGGCTACGTGGCGGCCCCGGCGATCATCGGTGGGGAGCCCTACTGTTGCGACCATCCGGCGAACATCGGCGGTGGGGTCAGCCAGTTCGCGACGACCCTCTACAACGCGGTGTTCTACGGCTGCTACGAGGACCTCGAGCACCGCCCCCACAGCCTCTACTTCTCCCGGTATCCCATGGGACGGGAGGCCACCCTCGGCTACCCCCATCCCGACGTGCGATTCCGGAACAACACCGACTCGATCCTCCTCATCAAGGCCTTCTACGACGAGCGGACCGTCACGGTGAAGTTCTACGGAAACAACGGCGGGAAGAAGTGCACCGACGAGACCTCCGAACCCCAGAACGTCGTGCCCCACGGCGAGGTGATCGTCGCCGACGAGACCGGCGAGCTCCTCCCCGGTGAGCAGGAGATCCGGAAGGGGAAGGACGGCTTCACCGTCACCGTCACCCGCATCATCGAATACCCCGACGGTCGCATCGAGCGGGAGCCGCCGATGCGCTGGACCTACTCGAAGCTCGACCGGAAGATCATCGTCCATCCCTGCATGGTCACCGGCGAGCCCGTCGACTGTCCCGCCCAACTCCCCCGGCTCGTGGGCGCCGAGTACGCCGAGGCCTTCGCGACCCTCGACGGGATGGGCTACGTGGTGATCCGAGTGGAGGTGCCCACCGACGATCCCACCCAGCACGAGCACGTCGTCGAGATGACCCCGCCGGCGGGCGAGTGGCTCGAGCCGGGACGCTCGGTGACCTTGAAGGTCGCGGTCTACGAGGAAGACGCCGCCGAGTCGTAGAACCGGAAGAAGTCGGCGACGACCCGCCGCACGGCGTCGAGCGCCTCGTCGGACCAGCCCCCCGGCCGCCGGACGACCACGTCGTTCATCGCCACGTAGACGTGGTCGATGTCCTCGTCGGCGGCGAAGAGCTCCGCGGCGAGACGGGCGGCGAAGTCGTCGCGGCGTTCCACCGTCTCCCGATCGAAGCCCTCACCGAGCATCCCGGTGAAGGACCGATCGGTCTCGACGACCACGACGTCGCCGATGGGGGTCACGCCTGCGATCTCGATCGGCTGTCCCACCTCTCCACCTCGTCGCTCGGAGACCGGCGGCAGTGTAGCCCCAGGCCGCCGCCTCACCGGCCGGGCACCCCGGCGGTGGCGTCGCCGACCCGATGGAGCTTCATGAGGTTCGTCGAGGCCTGCTGGTTCGGGGGGATGCCGGCCACCATGACGAGCCCCTCCCCCGAGTGGACGAGACCGTGGGCGAGGAGGAACCGTTCGGCGTAGGCGATCATCTCGTCGGTCGACGCCACCCGCTCGAAGCGCAGCGGGGTGATGCCCCCGTACATCGCCATCCGCCGGTAGGTCCGATCCTCCGGGGTGAAGGCGTAGACGTCGGCCCGGGGCCGGTACTTCGACAGGAGCCGAGCGGTGGTCCCCGACTCGGTGAAGGCGACGATCGTCGACAGCCCGAGGCGATCGGCGGTGTCGACCGAGGCCTGGGCCGTCGCCGAGGCGAAGGGCGATCGATCGCGCAGGAGGGACACCTCCTCGGCCCTGCCGTAGGCGGGACTCGCCTCGGCCTCCCGGCAGATCGCGTCCATCACCTCCACCGCCCGAACCGGATGGCGGCCGATCGCCGTCTCGGCGGAGAGCATCACCGCGTCGGAGCCGTCGACCACCGACCGGAAGACGTCGGTGACCTCGGCCCGGGTGGGTCG
>DRQR01000202.1 GCA_011371355.1 Actinomycetota bacterium | reverse complement strand
ACGCCGTCGCCGAAGCGCTCGGCGAGGATCGCGGCCCCGGCCTCCGCGGCGGCGAGGGCGAGTTCGAGGTCGTCCATGGGGGGTCAGCCTACGGGCCTCAGGGCCGGACCGGTCTCGGTCCCGAAGCTCGGCCCGGCGGTAACCTCCCGTCCTCGATGATCAACTACCTCGCCGTCGTCCTCGGGGGGCTGCTCCTGTGGGCGGCGTTCCCTCCCCTCGATCTCGGGGCACTCGCCTTCGTCGCCCCCACCCCCGTGTTCTGGGCGTTGCGGCGCATCGAGCGGCCCGGCGAGGCGCTCACCGTGGGCTTCTTGTGGGGTTGGCTCTTCTTCGGACCGCTCCTGTGGTGGATCTCGGTCCTCGGGTTCGTCGCCTGGGTCCCCCTCGTCATGTTGATGTCGGCGATGTACGCCGCCTACGCGATCGTCGTCTGGAGTGCCCGTCTGTGGCCCGCGTGGCGGTGGTGGCTCGTCGCCATCGGCGCATGGGTCGTCATGGAGTTCGTCCGGGCACGGTTCCCCTTCGGCGGGTTCCCCTGGGGGAGCCTGGGATACGCCGCCGGGGGATTCCAGCCGTTCCTCGGTGCCGTCCAGTGGATCGGGCCCGTCGGCTGGTCGGTGCTCGCGATCGCCGTCTCCGCCGGCCTCGCCCTCGTGGTCGAGGATCGGCGCCACTGGCGGTTCGTGGTCGATCCCGCCGTGGTCGTCCTCCTCCTCGCCCTCGGCGGCTCCTTCCTCGCCCCGAAGGCCGAGGGCCGGGCGCTTCGGGTGGCGATCGTCCAGGGCTCCTCGCCGTGCCCGATGGTCCACTGCCAGAACGAGAACGAGCGGATCTACCGCTCCCACCTCGAGCTCACCCGCTCGATCCCCGAAGGTGGGGCCGATCTCGTGGTGTGGGCGGAGAACTCCTTCGGTACGCCCTTCGATCCCGGTACCGACGACACGGTCCGCAACGAGATCGTCGCCGAGGCGGAGCGGATCGGCGCCTACGTCCTCGTCTCGGGCACTCGCCTCGTCGAGGACGACGGCTTCCTCAACGTGAACATGCTCTATTCCCCCGAGGGAGTCCTCATCGGCGAGTACGCGAAGCGGCATCCCGTTCCCTTCGGCGAGTACGTACCCCTCCGGGGGATCCTGGGGTTCATCCCCCAGCTCGACCAGGTTCCCCGGGACATGGTGCGGGGGGCCGACGCCGTCGTGTTTCCCCTCGAGGAGGGCCGGCTTGGCAGCGTGATCTCCTTCGAGGGGGCCTTCGCCCGCTGGGTGCGTTCGGTGGCCGTCGCCGGCGCCGAGACGATGATCGTCGCCACGAACGAGTCGAGCTTCGGCGTCTCTCCCGCGTCGGACCAGCTCATCGGGATGACGAGGGTGAACGCGGCGGCGATCGGCCAGGACCTCGTCCACGCCGCGATCACCGGGAAGTCGACGTTCATCGACGCGGACGGGTCCGTGGGGGAGACGACCGGCCTCTTCGAGCGCACGGTCCTCTACGGCGTCGTCCAGATGCGCACCGACCCGCCGACCCTGTACACCCGCTACGGCGACTGGGTGGGGTTCCTCGCGGTGGCCGGCCTCGTCGCGGCGATGTTCTGGCCCGGCGAGGGTTCCCTCGAGTCCCGGTGGGTGGCGGCCCGGCGAGGTTGAGCCCTCCCGGATTTTGCACGATCTGCGTAGTGTAAATTATCCTTGCATGGTGCACCTGCATCATCCGGCCCGAACGACGGCGACGGGCCGAGGAGGAACGTGACCATGTCGGAGATCCTCAAGGCGACCCGGCCTTCGGGTCGGAGCCGCCGACCCAAGACCGCGGAGCCCGGGCGCGTCTGCGCGGCGGAGGGTTGCGACACCGTCTTGTCGAAGTACAACCGCTCCGAGTTCTGCAACGTCCACAAGCCCGTCCGCTACCCGCGACTGCGAGGCGTCCTCCCCTCCGAGGGCTAGGGCATCACCCAGGTGCCCCCGCCGCCCTCGACCGCCTCGACGAGTCCCTCCACGTCGGTGATGAGGGCCGGACGGGACGTCGCGTCGGCGTAGGCGATGGCCGCCTCGACCTTCGGCCCCATCGAGCCGGGTGGGAACTCACCGGCCTCGAGGAGGCGCCGAGCCTCGGCCGTCGAGATCCGGTCGAGGGGACGCTCCCGAGGCGTGCCGAAGTCGACGGCGACCCGAGGTACCCCGGTGACGATCACCAAGGCGGCCGCGTCGAGAGCGACGGCGATCACCGCGGCGGTGTGGTCCTTGTCGACGACCGCTTCGACGCCTCGGAACCCGGCGTCGGTCTCGATCACGGGGATGCCGCCTCCCCCGCCGGCGATGAGGACGTGTCCGTGGCCGGCGGCGTCGGCGATCGTGTGCTCCTCGACGACCCGGAGGGGACGCGGTGAGGGCACCACCCGCCGGAACCCGCGTCCGGCGATCTCGACGAATCGCCATCCGAAGGCCGCTTCGAGCCGGCGCGCCGTCTCGGCGGAGTGGTAGCCCCCGATGGGCTTCGTCGGTTCGGCGAAGGCCGGGTCGTCGTCGGCGACGACGACCTGGGTGACCACCGCGGCCACCTCGAGATCCCGTCCGATGGCGCGGAGACGATTCCGGATCGACGCCGCGAGGCGATAGCCGATCGCCCCCTGGGTCTCGGCGACGAGCTCGTCGAGGGGTTCGGGGGGGATCGTCTCCCGGAACGCCTCGGCGCGGAGGGCCAGGCGCCCCACCTGGGGGCCGTTGCCGTGGACGAGGACCGCGCCGTCGGCACCGAGGAGCGGTACGAGGGCCTCGGTGAACCGGGCCAGCCGTTCGTCGAGGGCGCCTGCGTCGCGTTCGTCGGGATCGGGGAGGAGGGCGTTGCCGCCGAAGGCGACGACGATGGGTCCGCCGTCGCTCCAGGGACGGCTCATCCCCCCGACTCGTAGGCGGTGAGCGCCCGATCGATGATGTCGATCCCGAGGTCGAGCTCGTCGACGGTCACCACGAGGGGCGGGATGAACCGGATGACGTTGCCGTAGGGTCCACAGGGCAGGATGAACATGCCCTCGTCGAGGGCGAACCGCGACAGCGCGGCGAAGGCCTCCGGGTTCGGGGAGCGGTCCTCGCCGACGAGCTCGACACCGATCATGAGCCCGAGGCCCCGGACGTCGCCGATCGTCGGATGCCGCGACGCGAGCTCCTCGAGGCGGGCGAAGGCGTGATCGGAGAGCTTGGGGACCGCGGGGAGTACCTCGGCGAGGAGGTCGACGACCGCGGCCGCCGCGGCGCACGCGATCGGATTCCCGCCGAAGGTCGTCCCGTGGGAGCCGGGCGGCCACTTCGAGAAGAGTTCCCGGGACGCCCCGACGGCGGACAGCGGCAGCCCGTTCGCGATCGCCTTGCCCATGACGAGCACGTCGGGTTCGATCCCGTAGCCCGTGGTGGCGAACCAGTCGCCCGTTCGCCCGAAGCCGGTCTGGACCTCGTCGGCGATGAGCAGGATGCCGTGGCGATCGGCGAGCGCCCGGAGCGCTTCGAGGAATCGACGGCCCGCCGGGTAGTAGCCGCCTTCCCCCTGGAGGGGCTCGACGAGGAAGGCCGCGACCTCCCCGGGGGTGACCTCGTGCTCGAAGAGCAGGTCGAGCTCTCCGAGGGCGTGGTCGACGGCCTCGTCCTGGGTCATGCCCCAGCGGTAGGGATGGGGGAAGGGCGCGACGAACACCGACGGGACGAGGGGGTGGTAGCCCTGTCGGTACTTCGCCTTCGAGGTCGTGTAGGTGACCGATCCCATCGTCCTGCCGTGGAAGCCACCCCGGAAGACGACGATGCCCTGCCTGCCGGTCGTCTTGCGGGCGAGCTTCACCGCCGCTTCCACGGCCTCGGCTCCCGAGTTCATGAAGAAGACCTGCTCGATCGACGACGGGGTGACCGAGACGAGCCGCTCGGCGGCCTCGACGAGGGGCTCGTAGAGGAAGGTCCCCCCGGCGT
>DRQR01000201.1 GCA_011371355.1 Actinomycetota bacterium | reverse complement strand
TCGAGTGCTCTTCTGCCTCTGGGTGGAGCCCGACGTGGCGCCGGCCCGCCTCGCCGTCCTCTCGGGGGTGTCCCGGGCGACGATCTCGAGCGTCGTCAACACCCTGGAGCGGAAGGGGCTCGTCACCCGAGACCGTCGCTCCCGGGATCGCCGGGTCGTCACCGTGAGCCTCACCGAGCCGGGACGGGAGCTCGTCCGCCGCGCCTTCGCCCGCCAGCACGAGCGGGAACGGGCCTGGCTCGCCGAGGTCGACCGCTGCGACCTCGAACGACTCAACGCGCTGCTCCGCGAGCTCCTCGCCCGCCCGGTGCCCGACTAGGCGTCGAGGTCGAACCAGACGTGCACCTGACCGGTGCCGACGGAGTTCTCGTAGGCCGAGAGCATCTCCCCCGGCGCCCGCCACTCCCGACCGCCGAGCGCCCCGGCCATGATCAGGTAGTGCCCGAAGAACCCCTCGGGGGAGTGGGCGCGGTACTGGGGATAGAGGTCGATGACCGCGGCATGGTCGCCCCGCTCCCAGTATCCGAGGATCTTCTCGTCCATCCCCCTCGCCTCGGGGGTGATGATGTGGAACGGGTCGTAGGAGAGATGGTCGAGGATCTCCTTGAGGGGATAGAAGCGGTGGCTCATCCCGCCGGCGGCGAGGATCGCCGCCCGGGCATCGGAACGGCGGATCGCCTCGCCGAGGACCCGACCGAACTCGAGGAAGTCGTCGGGCTCGGCGGTCTGGCAGATACCGATCGACAGGACCTTCTCCCCCTCGTGGAGGTAGTCGAGGAGGATGAGGGTCGGATAGTGCTGGGGCAGCGCCGGACTCGTGGCGTTCGTCGTCCGGACCCCCATCTCCTTCGCGGTCTCGTGGAGGACCTTGGCCAGGCCCGGGGCACCGGGGTAGCTGTAGGGCTTGTCCGAGATCGCCCGGGGCATCTCCTCGGAGGTGTAGACACCCTCGAAGTGTTCGGCACCGGCGAAGACGTGCTCGGTGGTGGTGAACCAGTGGGTGTCGATGATCACGAAGGTGTCGACCTCGGCGGCATCGAGCCGCTCCCGGAGACGGGCGAGGCCCTCGACGAGGGTGGTGTCCCGTCCGTCGCCCCACTGCCGACGGATCTCCTCGGGGACCGTGAGGGTCGGAATGTGGGCCACGAAGGCCGCTGCAGCGATGTCTCCCATGGTGCGCTCCTTGTCTATCGGTCGCCTTCGGCGGCGAGGCCCCGGTCGAGCACGTCGCCGATCACCTCGCCCCAGTCCCGCTCCTTCTGCGCCGCCATGTGGGCCAGCGGGTAGGTCCGCACCGGCGACGCGAGGTAGTACCGCTCGTAGAGGAAGTTCCGGGAGGCGAGGGCCGATCCGATGAAGTCCCAGGCCGCCCGGTAGATCCGGGCACGCTCGACGGCGTCGACGTCGGCGCCGTGGAGGTACCGGTCGAGGAAGGGACGGAGCACCTCGTTGTCGAGCTCCGCCCGGGTCGGGGTGGTGAGCAGGTTGTGGGATCCGAGGGCTTCGAAGAGCTCCCGCACCCGGGCGAACCACTGGGGCAGCGTGGGGCGCAGGGCCCGGAAGGGACGCTCGTCGCAGAACCACACCCCGTTGCCCCACTCGTAGGCGCCCGCCTCGGCGGCCTCGAGCGCCGCCCTGGTGAGCTCGGCGTAGCTCCAGATCTCACCGAGGAGCATCGACGAGCCCGGGTTCCGGTCGCCGACGGCCTCCACCATCGCCGTGGCGAGGGCGTAGGCGAACTCGAGCTTGACCATCGCCCGGATCGTCGTGTGCTGCATGATGTTCGCCGTCCACCCCGTGGACATGACCTTCATGTAGATCTCGGGATCGGAGTCGACGAACACCCGCTCCTTGGGGACCTCGACGTCGTCGAAGAACACCACGGCGTCCTGCTCGTCGAAGCGTCGCGAGAAGGGACGGTCGAAGGCCGGGGCGTCGACGGAGTAGGCGTCCCGGCAGAGGAAGGTGAGGCCGGGAGTGTTCATGGGGATCGCGAAGGCGACGGCGTGCTGGGGGCAGTCCTTCGGCACGGGCTGGCCGGGGTAGACGACGAGCTCGTCGGCGTAGGGCGCGAGGGTGGCGAGGACCCGGGCGCCGCGGACGACGATGGCGTCCTTCGTCTCGCCGACCTTGTGGACGGCGTACTCGCCGTGCTGGTCGGTGATGGGCAGCCGCCGATCGACGGTGGGATGGATGATCGCGTGGGTGGTGGCGAGGTCCCGCTCGGCGACGTACCGCTGGTAGGCGACGACGTTCGCCGCCCCCTCCTCGTTGCCGTTCATCGCGAAGATGTCCCGGCGTCCGGCGAATCCGGCGAGGGTGACGTTGATGTAGTCGGGGCTCCGGCCGAGGAGCCCGGCGTGGGAGCGGGCCATCCGCTCGAGCCCCACCCGGCGCCGCCGCAGGTCCTCGGCGGAACGGGGCACGACGTGGCTGACGTTGATGGTCCCGAGGTCGGGGTCGTCGACGAGGCACTCGTCCGCGTACTCGTGTTGGAGGTCGAAGAGATCGGCGACCGACCGGGCGGCGCCGCGGAGGGCCGGGTGGGTGGTCACGTCGTCGACCCGGGTGCCGTTCAGCCACAGGTCCCGCCCGTCTTCGCGGATGCCCTCGAGGTACTCCTTGCCGGTGCGCGCCATCGTTCCTCCTTCGGTCGTAAGATATCACATCATCGCGGCGCCGGGGGATGCGATTGCATCAGTCCCGAGGGCGACGATCCACCACCCGCTTCGCCTTGCCGGCGAACCGCTCGAGGCTGCGGAGCGGAACCGGCTCCACCTCGACCCGCATGACGAGCGCCTCGGCGAGGGCCGCCCGCAACTCGTCGAGCTCCGCCTCGTTCCCTTCGTGCTCGACGACGACGGTGAGCTCGTCCAGCTCGCCCGGCGCCCGATCGACGACGATCCGGAACTCGGCGCCGGGGGCGAGCCGGGCGACGACGAGCTCCTCGATCACCGTCGGGTACACGAGCGCACCCCGGACCTTCAGGGCATCGTCGACGCGGCCTCGGAGGGCCTCGACCGCCGGGTAGCCCTCCTCGGTGCGGTCGGGGAGCGCCACGGTGAGGTCCCGGGTCCGATAGCGGATGAGCGGCGACAGCTCACGGAAGGGGGTGGTGATCGTGATCTCCCCGAGCTCGCCGGGTTCGACCGGCTCGTCCCGGTCGGGATGGAGGAGCTCGACCACGAACTCCTCGGTGTCGAGGAGCAGGACTCCGCCCTCGGGGGTCGTCGCCGACGACCAGCCGAGGATCGGCCCACCGCTCTCGGTGGAGCCGTAGAGCTCCTGCCACCGGAAGTCTCCGCCGAAGGCCTCGATCACCGACCTCCGGAGCGCCGCCGAGGCGCACTCGCCGCCGATGAACCCCACCCGGAGGGGCCACGATGCCGGATCGACCCCCGCGGCGAGGGCCCGGTCGACGAGGAACCGCATGAAGCTCGGCGTGGCCGACATCCCGGTGATCGGGAGCTCGGCGAGCCAGTCGAGGATCCGCTCTACGCCGCCCGGTCCCGCCGGCAGGAGCCCCGCACCCGAGGCGTGGGCGAGGAGGTCGAGGGCGGGACCGCCCACCCACAGCCCGTAGCCGTGGGTGTTGAGGAGCACGTCGCCCTCACCGAATCCGGCATAGGCCGCCCGATGGGCGAGCCGCGCGGCGGTCCGCTCCTCCCAGTCGGCCCGGGAGTAGCCGACGAAGAGGCGTGGACCGGTCGTCCCCGAGGTGGCACACACCCGATGGGCCTCGGCGGGCCCGGCGGTCGACAGCGGGAAGAAGCCGTAGGGACGCAGGTCGGCCTTCGTGCACGTCGGCAGGTCGGCGAGCTCGGTCGAGTCGATCCCGGCGTGGAGGTCGCGGTAGAGGGGGACCCGCTCCCGGGCCCGGCGGACGACCCGGTCGAGGGCCTCGGCCCGGTCGCCGACCTCGCCGATCCCCCAGGGCACTCAGCCGCCCTCCTGCTCCCGACGCTTCTCCTCCTCCCGGAGTCGCCGATAGTCGCCGCCCCAGGCGACGAACTTCGCGCTCTTCGACGCCGTCGGAGGGAACCCGACGTCGTGGCGGGGTGCCGGGGCGGTGCCGATCGTCGTCGCCAACCGTCCGACACCGGTGATCTCCACCTCGACGACGCTGCCGGGCTCCATCGGCCGAGAGTTCGCCGGCGTCCCGGTGAGGATGAGGTCCCCCGGCAGCAGGGTGAGGTAGCGGGCGAGGTCGGCGACGAGGTAGTCGATGCCGAAGTTCATCTCCGACAGGGGCGCCTCCTGGACGACCTCCCCGTCGAGGTAGGTGCGCAGCGTCGACTCCCGGACGTCGACCCCCCTGACGAGCCCCGGCCCCACGGGACAGAACCCGTCCTGCCCCTTCACCCGGAGCATGGAACCGGCGTCGGTGTCCCGGAAGTCGTGGATCCCGATGTCGTTGGCCGGGGTGAACCCGGCGAGCTTCTCCCAGACCTCGTCGGGGGCGACGTCCCGCATCGGTTCGGCGACGACGACGGCGAGCTCCCCCTCGTAGTTCATGAACCGGCAGCCCTCGGGGCGGTTGGCCCGGCCCCGATGACCGGCCAGGGCCGTCGTCGGCTTCATGAAGTAGGTGGGGGTGACGAGTTCCTCGACGCCGAACTCGATGCGGCGCGACTCGTAGTTGAGGTGGACGCAGATGATCTTCGTGGGATCGCACGGCGGCAGGTAGTGGGCCTCGGCCTCGGGGATGCGACGCCCGTCCCCCAGGACGAGCTCCTCCCCGTCGGGGGTCACCCACTGGGGCCGACCCTCGTAGAGGATCCGTCGGATCTCCTCACGTGGTCCGGCGAGTACGTTCATGCCTCCTCCTCGATCTCGACCACCTCGCCCCCGACGACGCCGAAGGCCACCGAGCAGACGTATCCCTCCCCGACCTCGATCGGCGCGAGGTCGGCGATCTCGTCGAACTCCGACTCGCCGAACTCGAGCGTCGCGGGGCCGACGAGGACCTCGCCGAGCTCGAACCCCTCGATCTTCGCCCGGGAGAGCTCGGCGACCGCCGGCTCGTCCCGGTCGATCGCCGGCCACAGCCGGGTGTGGACGAGGGGCGTGGCGATGCCCGGGGGATACCAGCCGTCTCGAACCTCGGCGAGCTCCACCCGGGCGGTGACGACCCGCCGCCCCAGGGCCGTGACGTGGCCGGTGAACCGGGCTCCCGGCTCCTTCCGGTAGCCGCCCACGCCCAGCTCGACGGGACGGGTCATCGCGATGTCCCCGAGCTTCTTGGGGAATCCCTGGACGAGTCCCCGGACCAGCGAGAGATCCGAGTCGACCCAGATGAAGGGGACCCGACCGGCGCGCCGACCTCCCAGGCGGGCGTGGAGGACGAGGTAGGCCTCCTTGTACTGACCCCGGGCGGGATCGTCCCGGACGAGGGGATCGACGTCGGCCGCCGAGCACCAGTCGGCGAAGACGAAGGACGCCGAGCCGTCTCCGACCGGCTCGAGCCCCTCGGGCAGGTAGGCGGCGACCCGGTCGGGGTCGGCCCGGAAGTCCACCCCGATGATCTCCCCCGAGTACCGCCACGGCGGTGGGGGGACGAGCTGGGATCGCCCGGTCGGGGTGAGGGGCAGCGTCCAGCCGACGAGGCTCATGGGGTACCTCCTTCGAAGGATCCGCGGCGGACCGACACGTTCTTGACGTCGCAGTAGAAGTCGAAGCTCCAGGTGCCTCCCTCCCGTCCGATGCCCGACTTCTTCGCCCCACCGAAGGGGGAGGCGAGCTCCCGAACGAAGAAGCAGTTCACCCACACCGTCCCGGCGACGAGGGCCCCCGCCACCTCCATGGCCTTCTCCTCGTCGGTGGTGTACACCATCGCGGCGAGGCCGTAGTCGGTGTCGTTGCCGAGCCGGATGGCCTCCTCGACGGTGGCGAAGGTCTGCCAGGTGAGGACCGGGCCGAAGACCTCCTTCCGGACGATCTCCAGGTCCTGGGTGACCTCACCGAGGATCGTCGGCTCGTACCAGAGCTCGCCGAAGGGATGGGGACCGCCCCCCAGCAGGGGCTTCGCCCCGGCGGCGAGGGCCCGCTCGACGAAGCCGTGCACCCGCTCGAAGTGCTCGGGGGTGATGAGGGGTCCGATCCTCGTCGCCTCGTCGCGGGGATCCCCCACCGGCAATCGGGCGGTCTCGGCCCGCACCATCTCGAGGAACTCGTCGGCGATCCGCTCGTCGACGAGGATCCGGGTCCCGGCGAGGCAGACCTGCCCGGCGTTGATGAACTGACGGGAGACGGTCCGGGCGGCGGCGGCGAGGTCGGCGTCGGCGAAGACGATGAAGGGCGACTTGCCGCCGAGCTCCATCGACACCGGGACGATGTTCGCCCCCGCCACCGAACCGATCCACGAGCCGGTCTCGGTGGACCCCGTGAAGGAGATCCGGGCGACGTCGGGGTGACGCACGAGGGCGGCCCCGGCCTCCTCTCCGATGCCGTGGACGACGTTGAGGACCCCCGGCGGGATCCCTGCCTCGAGGGCGAGGTCGCCGAGGAGCGACAGGGTCAGGGGCGCCCACTCGGGTGGCTTCAGCACCGCGGTGTTCCCGGCGGCGAGGGCCGGGCCGACCTTCCAGGTGCCGAGCATGAAGGGGGCGT
>DRQR01000200.1 GCA_011371355.1 Actinomycetota bacterium | reverse complement strand
GCCGAGGCCTTCGGCGTCCGCTACGAGATCGAACCCCACGAGCCCGGCGACACCGACTACGAGGTCGGGCACACCGCCACCCTCTTCGTCGTCGACGACGAAGGCCGGATCGTCTGGGAGTTCGGGTTCGGCACCGCACGGGAAGATCTCGCGGACACCCTCGCCGGCATCCTCGCCGCCCGATACCCATGACCACCCTCCTCGTCGCCGCGCTCGTCGTCTGGGCCACCGGCCCCACCCGCGCGGTGCCCGCACCCGACGAGGTCGTCTCGACGTCCCCCGACGAACTCCGACTCGTCTTCGAGGCGCCGGTCGAGGAGGCCGAGATCCGCCTCTACGGACCCGACGGTGCGCCCATCGACCTGCCTCCTCCCACGGTCGACGGGGAGACCGTCGTCGTCGCACCCCCCGAGCTCGGCGAGGCCGGCCGGTACCTCGTGGCCTGGCGGGCGACGGCGGGACCGAGCGTCGAGCGGGGCGCCCACTTCTTCGCCTTCGACCCGACGGGGGAGGGGAGCCTCGACGTCCAACGAGCCGTCCGCGGCGACCCCGTCACCGCCGCCGGGTTCACCCTGGCGGGTCTCGCCGCCCTCGCCGTCGCCGCCTGGGCCGCGGCCGGGTCCCGTCCCGACGGCCTCGCCGCAGGAGCCGCCGGGCTGCTCGCCGTCGCCGCCGCCGCGCAGCGCTGGGGACCCGAGGCGACCGCGCCCTTCCGAGGAGCGTGGGGTGGGGGTTGGCTGCTGGCCGCCTCGGGCGCCGTCGCGGTGGTCGGGGTGCTCGTCGCCTGGGGTGGGAGCGCGGCGCTCCCCGGCCGGGCCATCACCCTCGGCGGGATCGTGCTCGCCGGAGTCGGCATCGCCTGGGCCGGTACGTCCCACGCCGTCACGCCCTGGCTCGTCCCCCTCGGGCTCCTCGCCACCGGAGCCGGAGGAGCCCTCGCCGCCCGTCGCAGGGGAGCGGCCCTCGTCGCCGTCGCCGGCCTCGCCCTGGTGCTCGGAGGTTTCTGGAGTCGGCCGGCCGACGCCGAAATCGTGGTGGTGCGCGCCGGCGACCTCCGGGTCGAGGCGAGCGTCGATCCGGCCCGGCGGGGCCGGAACGAGCTCCATCTCTACGCCTACCGGGACGGCGGCGGCATCGCCCGGCTCGACGACGTGACCGCCGTCGCCTGGAACCACACCGAGGACATCGGCCCCCTCGAGCTCCCGCTGCTGCGAGCCGGCCCCCACCACTTCCTCACCTACACCGCCGACCTCACGGTCCCGGGAAGGTGGACGGTGCGCTTCGAAGCCGAGACGGAATCGGGAGGCCGCCTCGTCGCCGAGGTGGAGGTCGACGCCGAATGAGGAGAGGGATCGGCCTCGGGCTCGTCGCGGTGGCGCTCGTCGGGGCGATCGTCGTCGTGGCCACGAACCGGGGGAGTCGGGACCTCCGCATCGTCGTCCCGCCGGGCACCATGGAACGGATCGAGGCGGGGGAGCAGGTGGAGCTGCTGCCTCGCGTCCTCGAGGTGCGGGTCGGAGACCGTCTCGTCATCGTCAACGACGACGACGCCACCCACCAGGTGGGTCCCTACCTCGTGGGTCCCGGCCAGCGGCTCGAGCAGCGCTTCACGAGACCGGGGAGGATCGAGGGGCTCTGCACCCTCCACCCCTCCGGCGAGGTGGCGATCGTGGTGCGAGACTGATGGTGACCCGTTTCGTCCTCGTGGCCTTCGTCGTGGCCGTCGTCTTCGTCCCCGGGCCGGCGCTCGCCGATCCCGCCGTTCCCACGAACTACCGCTCCGAGGTCGAGGGGATCTCACCCGGAGACGCCGGCACGGCCACCATCGTCGGTGGAGACGCCTTCATCGACTTCGAGGCCGCCGCCGGGACCGAGGTCGTCGTCCTCGGCTACGACGGCGAGCCCTACCTCCGCTTCGCCCCCGACGGCACCGTGTGGGAGAACCAGCGCTCCCCGGCCGCGTACCTCAACGGGGATCGCTACGGCCGGGTCGGCGCGTTCCCCGGGGACGTCGACCCCGACGCCGAACCCCGATGGGTACCCGTCGCCGACGAGCGACGCTGGGCCTGGCACGACCACCGCACCCACTGGATGCTCCCCACGCCGCCGTCGATCGTCACCGATCGTGCCGGAGCACCGGTGACCGTCTTCGACTGGTCGATCCCCATCGTCGTCGACGGCGACGAGGGTCGGATCGACGGCCTGCTCCGCTGGCTGCCGTCCGTCTCGCCGCTGCCCGCGCTCGCCGTCGCCGGCTTCGTCGCCCTCGCCCTCCTGCCGGCGGCCCGGCACCACGGGGCCGTCGTCCTGACGGGAGCCGCCTTCCTCGCCACGATCCTCGGGATGGGACGGTACCTCGTCCAGCCCCCGGAGGGGGGCGGTGCGGGGCTCGACCTCGTGGCCCCGGCGCTCGCCCTCGTCGTCGCCGGGATCGCCCTCGCCCGGCGCCGCCTGCCGACGGGCCACTGGTATCTGCTCCCCGCCCTGGCGGCGGTCGCCGTCTGGAGCCTCGGCCGACTGCCGGTGGCCACGGCGCCGATCCTGCCCTCGGTGCTCCCTGCCGCGGTCGACCGGTTCGGCACCGCGGCGGTGTGGGGTGCGGCGATGGCCGTCGTCGCCGGATTCCGGGTCGAAGGACCCCGCGCCGGGACGGGATCCGGACCTACGATCGATCCGGGAGGAGCAGCGGCATGAACCTACCGGCGACGATCCTGCGAGAGGACGACGATCTCGACGGCGTCCTCGAGGCCATCGGCGACGCCCGCTTCGTGCTCCTGGGTGAAGCCTCCCACGGCACCTCCGAGTACTACACGTGGCGGGCCAGGCTCACCCGTCGACTCGTCGTGGAGCGGGGGTTCTCCTTCATCGCCGTCGAAGGGGACTGGCCCGACCTCTACGAGGTCAACCGCTACGTGAAGGGATACCCGGGGGCCGGGGATTCGGCCGAGGCGGTGCTCGACCGGTTCCGCCGCTGGCCGACCTGGATGTGGGCGAACTGGGAGGTCGTGGCCTTCGTCGAGTGGCTGCGTCGCCACAACGAGGCCCGACCCGCAGCGGCCCGGGTGGGGTTCTACGGCTTCGACGTCTATTCCCTGTGGGACTCCATGCGGCAGATCCTCGAGTTCCTCGAGGATCGGGACCCGGAGGCCCACCGGCTCGCCCTCCGGGCCTGGCACTGCTTCGAGCCGTACGGCGAGGAGGCCCAGAACTACGCCTGGGCGACCCTCGCGCTCGTTCCCGAAGGATGCGAAGACGAGGTCGTACGGCTCCTCGCCGGGATCCGCCACCGGCTCCCCACCTACGCCGAAGACTGGGAGGCGACCCTCAACGCCGAACAGAACGCCTGGGTCGTCCTCGGCGCCGAGCGGTACTACCGGACGATGGTCCGCGGGGGCGCCGCGAGCTGGAACGTCCGCGACCTCCACATGGTCCAGACCCTCGAACGCCTCGTCGACTACCACGGCCCCGACGCCAAGGCGATCGTCTGGGCCCACAACACCCACGTGGGGGACGCCCGAGCCACCGACATGGCCGCCCAGGGCATGTTCAACGTCGGGCAGCTCGTCCGAGAGCGACACCGCGACGAGGGCGTCCACCTCGTCGGGTTCGGCTCCCACGCCGGCAGGGTGATCGCCGCTCGGGCCTGGGGCGATCCCCACGAGATCATGGAGGTTCCACCGGCCGTGGCCGGGTCGTGGGAGGCGCTCCTCCACGAGGAGGCGGCCGTGGATCGGATCGTTCCCCTCCGGGAACTCCGCGGCCACCCCGAGCTGCAGACCCCGATGGGACACCGGGCCATCGGCGTCGTCTACCACCCCGAGCGGGAGGCCTTCGGCAACTTCGTGCCCTCGCTCCTGCCCCGCCGCTACGACACCTTCGTGTACCTCGACCACACCGAGGCGCTCCATCCCCTCCATCCCGAGCCGCCCCTCGATCGGGAGCCACCCGAGACGTACCCCTTCGGGTTCTAGGAACCCCGGCGTCTACGACGTAGACTCCCGGCCATGACGCCGATCTTCCTCCTCGTCATCGGCATCGTCCTCGTCTGGGGCGCCGTCACCTACAACCGCCTCGTCGCGCTACGGAACCGGATCGACAACGCCTGGGCGCAGATCGACGTCCAACTCCGGCGACGTCACGACCTCATCCCGAACCTCGTCGACACCGTCGAGGGCTACGTCGGTCACGAACGGGGCACCCTCGAAGGGGTCGTCGAGGCCCGGCGGGCCGCCCTCGACGCCGCGGACCCCTCGCGACGCGCCGAGGCCGAGGGCCTGCTGTCGACGGCGCTGGGACGTCTCTTCGCCCTCGCGGAGGACTATCCGGATCTCCGGGCCAGCGAGAACTTCGCCGCCCTCCAGGAGGAGCTCGGCGACACCGAGGACAAGATCGCCGTCGCCCGTCAGATCTACAACGACACGGCCCTCCGGTACAACACCGCGTGCCAGCAGGTCCCCACGAGCCTCATCGCCTCCCTCTTCGGGTTCCGACCGAGGCCGTACTTCGAGACCGACGCCGCGACCCGAGCGGCGCCCGACGTCGAGTTCTGAATCGATGCGCCGCCGGGTGGTGATCCTCCTCCTCGTGGTGGGGTCGACGCTGCTCGGCATCGTCGGGCCGGCGGCGGCGAAGCGGTACACGCTCCCCGACGTCGACGTCGAGGTCCGGCTCGAGCCGGACGGCGCCCTCGTCGTCGAGGAGCGCCTCACCTTCTCCTTCTCCGGATTCTTCCAGGGGGCCTATCGCGACATCCCGGTACGCCCGGGGGAACGGATCGTCGACGTCGAGGTCCTCGAGGACGGCGTGCCCTACGTCCCCGGCGCTTCCACCAGGCTGGGATCGACCGACGAGCCCGGCAGCTACGGCGTCGAACGGCTCGGGTCGGTCACCCGGGTGGTGTGGCACTACCGGGCGAGCGACGAACGTCGAACCTTCACGATCCGCTACCGCTTCGAGGGGCTCGTCGTCGCCTACGACGACGTCGTCGACGTGAACTTCCGGGTCTGGGGCGACCACTGGGACGTCGGGGTGGACCGCCTCACCGCACGGCTCCGGCTGCCGGGATCGCCCGAGCCCGGGGAGGTGATGGTCTACGGCCATCCCGCCGAGGTCGACGGCCGGGTGTCCCTGGGAGCCGATGGGGTGAGTCCGAGCCTCGAGGCCCGGAACGTGCCGCCCCACCAATGGGTGGAGTTCCGGGTGCTCGTGCCTCGGGAGCTGCTGTCGTCCACCGCCGGGGCGCAGGTCGTCCCCGGACCGGCCCTCGCCGAGATCGTCGCCGAGGAGGCCCGGGCCGCGGCGGTGGCGGAGAGGGCCCGGTCGGAGGCCGTCGCCGCCGTGGCGGTCGCCGCCGTCGGGCTCGTCGGACTCGTCGCCGTCCTCGTCGTCGGCTACCTCCGCCACGGCCGTGAGCCGCGGATCGCTTACGATCGCGACTACGAGCAGGAGCCACCCAGCGACCACGGTCCGGCCCTCGTCGCCGGGCTCCTGGCTCAGGGCAACGTCGACGAGGCCGGGTTCACCGCGGTGATCTTCGACTTCATCCGGCGGGGGATCCTCGACGCCGAGCCCACCGAGACCGTCCGCCGACGATGGCTGGGGCTCGGCGAGGAACGCATCGAAGATCTCCGCATCTCCCTCGCCGGAGGCGTCGGGGGTGCCCTCGCCCCCCACGAGGAACCCGTCTTCGAGGTGCTCAGGGCGGTGCTCGCCGACGGTCCCCTCGCCCTCACCGAATTCCGCAGGGGGATTCGTAACGACGCCGACGCGAACCTGCGGCGGTACCACGAGTTCAGGGCCGCGGTACGGCGGGAGCTCGTGGACGCGGGGCTCCTCCTCCCGCTCCGGCGCGGCTACGTCGGCGCGGTGGTCGTGGGCGGCCTGGCCGTCGCCGTCCTCGGATTCCTCCTCGCACCGAGGCTCTTCGTCACCCCGGCGGGCGAGTCGATGGCCCGGGCGACGGCCGTGGGCTTCGGCTTGGTGACCCTCGCCCTCGGTGCCGGGGCGGGTGTCGTCTCGAGCGCGTGGACGCGCCGCACCCGAGAGGGTGCCCTCCTCGCCGCCCGGTGGAGCGCCTTCCGCCGCTACCTCGAGGACTTCTCCCAGCTCGACGAGGCCCCGCCGATCGCCCTCGAGCTCTGGGAGCGGTTCCTCGTCTACGCCGTGGCGCTCGGCGTCGCCGATGCGGTCCTCGAGGCCGCTCGTCTCGCTGCGCCGCCCGAGCTCGCCGATCACAGCTCCCTCTACTGGTACTCCTCGCAGGGGACCGGTGGTGGGCACTCCCTGAACGCAGTCGTGGCCATCCAGGGAGCCCTCCGGGGGGCGTTCGTCTCGTCGTCGAGCGGCTCCGGGGGGAGCTTCGGTGGCGGCGGCGGTGGCGGCGGCGGTGGGGGAGGAGGTGGAGCCTGGTAGCCCCGCCGGGGGGTTCCGGCCCGGCCGCGGCGGCGAGTAGCGTTGAGGGCGATGATCCGGGTCGGAACGAGCGGATGGGTCTACGACGGCTGGCGCGGCCGGTTCTATCCCGAGGAACTCCCCCGAGCCCGTTGGCTCCACTGGTACGCGGAGCGGTTCCCGACGGTGGAGATCAACGGCACCTTCTACCGGCTCCCCAAACGCGCGACGGTGGAGGAGTGGGCCGCGGCCGTACCGGCGGGATTTCGGTTCGCCGCGAAGATGAGCCGCTACCTCTCCCACGTCCGTCGGCTCGACGACGACGGAGCCGTGGCGGCCTTCGCCGAGGCCGTCGCACCCCTCGACGGCCTCCTCGAGGTGATCCTCCTCCAGCTCCCACCCCGGTTCGAGCCCGTGCCCCACAAGCTCGACGCGGTCCTCGGACGGCTGGCGGACCGGCGGGTGGCCGTCGAGTTCCGGGATCGGCGTTGGTTCGACGACCCCAAGGTTCGGGACATCCTCGAGCGGCACGGCGCCGCGATGGTGTGGAGCGACTACCCGGGCGCCGAGTCGCCCCGGTGGGTGACCGCCGACTTCGTCTACGTGCGATGCCACGGAACCGCCGGACGGTTCGCCGGCCGGTACGACGAGCGACGGCTCCATCGGCTCGCCGACACCCTCGGCGCCGTCGACGGCGACGCCTACTGCTACTTCAACAACGACATCGGTGCGGCCGCCCCCCAGGACGCCGCGGCCCTCTCGGCGTTGCTCCGTGCGCGGGGCGTTCCCCTGCCCGACGGCTACCGCTGAGTCCGCGACGTCGATGGCTGGCGTCGAGGAGTCCCGTGCCGGTGCCGGCAGGGCCTTCCCACCGAGGGCTCCCGGTGGCAGGATGCCCGGGTGAGCCGATTCACCCAGCCCCTCGTCGTGGTTCCCCTCTCCGAGCTTCGCCGCGCCGCCGGCGAGGACGTGCGGCGGCACGACGCCCGATCGTGGGTCCTCTACACCGACGACTTCGTCTACGAGGTCGGTGCAGAGGGGTCCGGAGAGACGGTCGCCGTGCCCCGGGGGTTCGTCACCGACTTCGCGTCGGTTCCCCGGCTCCTGTGGTTCTTCGTGGCCCCTTGGGGGAGGCACGGTCCCGCCGCCGTCCTCCACGACTACGGCTACTGGCTCCAGGATCCCCCCGACCGGCGCTACTGGGATCACGTCTTCGACGAGGCCATGCGAGTCCTCGAGGTCCACCCGTGGACCCGCCGCCTCTTGTTCCTCGCGGTGCGGTGGTTCGGCGGGTTCGCCTGGCGAAGCGCGGCTCGAGCTCGCCGGCCCGACCGGATCGTGGACGTCGTCGGAGCGATCCGGAGGAAGAAGCCCTAGACGCGTGGCGACGAAGGGCCGAACCCTCCGTCGCCACGCTCCCCCCGTCGTTTGGTGGATGCGCCCCTCCCGGTTCCCCCCGTCCGGGAGGTGCGATCCACCGATACAGAGCGCGCAGCCCCATCGGTGATACACGAAGATCGGCGGTCAGGTCCCGGCGAGGCAGAGGAAGCTCCGGGCGGTGAGGCCGACGAGATCGTCGTCCTCACCGGCGGCGGCGAGCGCCGCCCCCGGGGGCGTGCCGGCTCCCAGGTGCCGGTAGAAGCCGACCACGACCCGCCGGGCGAGGTCGTCGCGGACCGGGTACGAGGGTGCGATCACCACCCGACTCCCTCGGCCGACGAGGACCTCGGCGAAACCGAGCGCGCCGGCGGGACCGCCGAGGGCGGGACCGCCGGCGCCGCAAGCGGCGAGGACCACGACGGTGGGGACCCGTGGGCGTTCGTGGAGGTCGAGGAGATGCATCGGCCCGTCGTCGAGGAAGAGCGCGGAGAGGAGGGGGCGATCGCTCCGGAGCTCCCCGTGGGTGGCGAGATGGAGGAGATCCGCGTCCTCGCACGCGGCGAGGACCTCCGCGCGCACCGCGGGGGTGGGGGAGACCCCCAGGAGGTCGGCGACGGCACGGGCCTCCGACCCGGCGTCGGCGAGGCCGGATGCCGCCACGACCACCGGCCGCCGAGGTCGGAGGGGGGCGATTCGGGGACCGGTCCCGGGTAGGGTGGCGACGGTGGGGGGTTCGTCGAAGAGCAGACTCCACGGCACCCGCCGGGTCCATCCCGTGGGGAGGACGACCACGGGTGGGGAGTCCGCCTCGAGGGGGGTCACGAGACCTTCGCGGAGGCGGGCGACGAGGTCGCCGATGGAGGCGACGGCGGCGGCGACCGAGCGGGGCGAGGTCTGGTGTCGGGAGAGGCGACCGAACGCCGCCGCGAGATGGTCGAGGAGGGGTTGGAGCGCGGTGGCCTCCGGTAGGGGGTGGAGACGCCTTCCCCCGGAGTCCGAGACGACGGCGACGAGGCCCGAGGCTCCTTCGGCGTAGAGGATCTCGGTGTGGGTCTCCGGCCGGGCGGAGGGAGGCCGAGGGGCCGCTCGGCGGGCCGGATCGCCGCCCTCCCGTTCGTGGGCGAGGGCGACGACTCGGCGTTCGAGCCGGAGGCGACGGCGCCGGGTCTCGGGATCGGTGGTACCGCCGAGGCGTCGCAGGGTCGCCCGGAGGGCTTCGAGCTCCGGATCGGCGTCGGCGGGGAGCGGGAGGGTGAGCAGGCGGGTGCGTTCGATCCAGCGGACGACCCGGGTGGCCGCCCCGGCGTCGACGGCGAGGTCCACCCCGAGGCGGAAGAGGGGGGCGAACTCGTCGAGGGCTCGAGCCCGGAGATCCGGAGCCCCGAGGCCCTCCAGATGGCGCTCGAGGCGGCGTACGGCCGCCTCGAGGGCCCGCCACGCCGCGGCGCGACGGCCGGCGGCGTGCCGGAGTCGGGCCCGGGCGAACCACCACCGTACTTGGAGCCGCAGCGGCCCGGACCGTCCGCTCCCGGCCCTGCGAAGCGCCGCCTCGGCGTCGTCGAGGCGTCCCAGGTCGGCGAAGGCCACGGCGGCGTCGACGAGGAGGCTTCGGGCCGAGAGGAGCTCGCCTGCGGCGCGATGGGCGGCGGCCGCGTCGACGAGCCGACGGACGGAGGCGAGTTCGCCGGGGTGGGCGGCGACCGCGGCCCGGGCTTCGAGGGCGTCGGCCTCGCGGTGGAAGCGGGAGTCGTCGAGGACGAGGTCGCGGGCTCGGCGGGCTTCGGCGGCGGCCGTCTCGGGTTCGCCGCGGCCGAGGGCGAGTCGTCCGAGGAGGAGGTGGGCCTGGGCGCGGCGATCGGCCGCGGCGAGGTGGGGGAGGGCCTCCCGGAGGACGAGCTCCGCATCGGTGTCGAGGCCGGCTTCGACGAGCACGATCGCGTGCTCCATGTGACCCACGGGGTCGGGGCGGCCGAGTCGCTTGCGGAGCTCCCGGGAGCGGCGGAACCAACCGAGCGCCTCGGGGATGCGTCCCAACCACGCGGCGACCTGGCTGCGATGGAGGGCGGCGTCGGCGGCCGCGGGGAGATCGCCGACCTCCACCGCGAGCCCGTGGGCGCGGTCCAGGTCGGCGGCGGCGCGCCGATACCGTCCGGTCTCCATGGCCACGACGGCCCGGTTGTGGAGCACGAGGAGGTAGGTGTTCGGGTCGGTCTCGGGATCGATACCGGAAGCGGCCTCCTCGAGGGCGGCGAAGGCATCCCGGTAGCGTCCCCGGGCGATGGCGAGGAAGGCTCGCTGGAGGATGCTGAGGGAGCGCTCGTAGCCCTCGAGGAGGGAGATGGACTCCTCGATGGCGGCGTCGGCGTCGCCGGCCCGTCCCAGCTCCTCGTAGTTGAAGGCCAGGCTCCGCAGGACGATCCCGCGGAGTCGGGGATCCTGCGCGTCGGCGGCGGCCCGCTCGAGGAGCCGAGTCGAGGGCACGAGCTCCCCCAACAGCCGGCGGGCGAGGCCTTCGGCGAGGTCGGCGCGGGGGGTCCGCTCCTCGGAGGGAACCTCGGCGAGGAGCTCGAGCGCCCGGTGGGGCGTCGACCGGGCGCAGTCGAGCGCCGCCTCGATCGCGGCTTCAGCAGAACTGGGCATCTCCGGCGTGGCAGCCCGCGGCGACCGCGGCGGCGAAGGAGGTGCCGGTGAACCGGGCCCAGCCGTCGAAACGCTGGGCGGCGTCGCTGCGGGCCCGCGGGCCGGGACGGATGCGGAGGCGGCCTTCGACGAAGGGGGCGGGTACGTCGACGCCGGGGGCGGCGAGCTCCGCGGCGAGACCGCGGTTCGACCAGGGGGCGAGCTCGAGGTCGCGTCCTCGATCGTGGAGCGGGCGGACCCAGCGGCAGGCCCGGCCCGGCCAGCCGAGGGACTCCGCGGGCTTCGCCCAGGCGGCGACGCCGGCGACCTCGGGGTCGACGGCCGGGTAGAGGGTCGGATCGAGGCCGTCGTTGCCGGCCGGGGCGAACACCGCGACCGACTCGAGATACGGTGCGAGCACCGCCTCGGTGAGCGGCATCGAGCCGAGCCGGGTGGACCCGCCGAAGGGCACGACGAGGACGTGGATCCGATTCCGGCAGAGGAGCCGGCGGAGCGTGGCCGCCAAGGCCGTGTCGCAGGTCAGCCCGGGGGCGTCGTCGGGATCCCGGTCGACGGTGGCGGCGACGACCGACGCCTCGGGGGCGAGCTGTCGGAGGATGCCGACGACGGCGTTGCCGTGACCGACGTAGGCGGGGAGGAGGCGCCCGGGTCGGGGCGGGGGTACGAACCCGTCGTACCGGACGCCGTCTCGCATCCAGGCGGGTTGGCCGGCGGCGTCGGGGTCGAAGTAGCCGAGGTCGACGACCCCGATCGTCACGCCCTTCCCTCGCCCCCTGCGTGGTCGCGGCCGGTGGGTGCCTCGATGGGGGCGCGGGCGGGCCGCGCCGAGGCCCCGGACGTGGCTGCCGGGGAGCAGGACGTAGTCGGGTTCGACCTCGAGGGACCCCAGCTCTTCGACGAGGAGGTCGATCTTCGTCGACGGAGGCAGCCGGAGCTCGACGTGGGCGTCGGAGGCGGTGGGGAGGGGTTCGAGTCGCCCGCCGCCGATCCCGAGCCGACGCAGGGCCCGCCGGGTCGCGTCGAGATCCTCCCGGGCGACGAGGAGCACGCCGGCTCGGTAGTAGTAGGGGACCGTGGTGGCGTGGACGATGCTGCGACCTCTGAGGGTTCCTCGCCTGCCTCCCCGGAGCGGGTTTCCCGAGCCCTCGTAGGCGCTCATGGCTCTCCTCTCGAGCGTGGAGTGTCGATCCTAGGGGCGCGTTCCCGATCCCAGGTATCAGCACGGCCGCGCCGGGCTCTGTCTCGAGGAGCGAGCGAGGAGCCGATGGACCTGAGGTGCACCGCGTGGGACCGGGGGTATCGTGACGACCGATGGACGCCCCCACGACCACCGCGCTCGTCGTCGCCGCCCGGGAGGGGGATCGGGGTGCCTGGGAGGCCCTCGTCGAGCGGCACGTGCGGCTCGTGTGGTCGGTGGTTCGAGGCTTTCGCCTCGACGAGGCGACGTCGGCCGACGTGGCCCAGACCGTCTGGTTGCGTCTCGTCGAGCATCTCCACCGGATCGACGACCCCGAGCGCCTGCCCGGATGGTTGGCGACGACGGCCCGCAACGAGGCGCTCCGGGCCCTTCGCGGACGACGACGTGAGGTCCCCACCGAGCTCGTCGCCGACCATCCAGCCGTCGGCGACGACGAGCCCGGCGCCGAGCTCCTCGCCGCCGAGGAGCGTCGTCGTCTCCGGGAGGCCTTCGCAGCGCTGCCGGAGCGGTGCCGGGAGCTGCTGCGGCTCCTCACCCTCGATCCACCCCTCGACTACCGGTCCATCGCGGAGATCCTGGGGCGGCCCGTCGGGAGTCTCGGTCCCACCCGGGCCCGGTGTCTCGAACGCCTGCGTCGACTCCTGGAGGTGAGGACGTGAACGACGAGCAGTTGCTTCGGGACCTCGCCGAGGCCCTCGACGAGCCGCCGCCGCCGTGGGTGGTGTCGGCGGGGAAGGAGGCGTGGACGTGGCGATCGATCGATGCCGAGCTCGCCGAGCTGCGGTTCGACTCGGCGACCGCCGGGGCCACCGGCGCCCGGCAGGGCACGGTGATCCGGGAGCTCACCTTCGCCGCAGGTGACCTCGAGGTCGAGCTCGCCGAGGTGGAGGCCGGCGTCTACGTGGGACAGGTGATCGGAGGAGCCCCGGTCGAGGAGGTCCGCCTCCAGGGACCCGAGGGCGAGGCGGCCGTCGGCGTCGACGCCGCCGGCAGGTTCCGGATCGAGGTCGAGGGTCTCGGACCCCGCCGGCTCGTGGTGGCCGCCGGGAGCTCGACGGTGGTCACCGACTGGTTCCTGCCCTGAGGCGAGGAGGCGATCGGGTGGAGGTCGCCGCGGCGCCCGCCGAGGGCGGGCGTCGAGCCGCCTCGGCGGGGGAGGGGGCCGCTTCAGGCGAAGGCCCAGAACAGGAGCCCGACGATGCCGGCCGGGACGAGTCCGGCGGCCACCGCGCCGCGGACCCGAGGCGAGGCGAGGAAGGCGGCGAGGCCGGCCTTCACGAAGGTGTTGACGACCACCGCGATGAGCACGACCTTGGCGCCGAGGGCGGGGTCGAGGCCCTCCGCGACGAGGTTGGCCGTCGACAGGGTGATGGCGTCGACGTCGTTGATGCCGCTGATCGCGCCCACGATCTGGAGGGACTCGGGGGAGACCCGGGCCTCGAGGAGCTTCGAGACGAAGACGACGGCCGCGTAGAGGGCGCCGAAGCCGAGGGCGGCGCTCAGGGTCAGGGGGTTGACGAGATCGACGGCGGGTTCGTCGTCGCCAGGGCGGCGTCGCTCGGCTCGCCGCCACCAGAAGACGGCGGCGGCACCGGTGAGGGCGGCGAGGACGGCGACGACCCCGACGAGCTCCGAGGCGAGTCTGGGCTCCACGACGGCGGCCTCGACGAGGACCCGGGGATACATCACCGTCGAGGCCGCGATGATCCCGGCGGCGAGGACGGGTGCGAGCTGGACGTTCTGCCTCGACATGCGGGAGAAGCCCAAGGTGACGGCCGTCGACGACACGAGGCCGCCGAGGAGGCCGGTGAGCCCGAGTCCGCGTCGACCGAGGAAGCGGAGGGCGACGTAGCCGACGAGGGAGATGGCCGACACGAGGACCACCATGAGCCAGATCCGATGCGGGTTGAAGGCGCCGAAGGGTCCGAGGGGCTCGTCGGGGGCGAGGGGGAGGATGAGGGCGGTGATGACCCCGAACTGGAGTAGGGCCCGTAGGTCCTCCTCGGTGAAGAGGTCGGTCCATTCCTCGATGGGCTCCTTCGCCCGCAGGAGGGCGGCGAGTCCCACGGCGAGGGCGATCGCCACGACCGGCTGTCCGAGCCAGGAGACGACCCCGATGACGTAGGTGACGGCCGCGGCGGCCTCGGTCGTGGTGCCCCAGTCACCCTGGACCCGGGAGGAGACGACGTAGGAGCCGACGAGAAGCCCGGCGAAGGCGACGGCCATGGCGGCGAAGGCCGCCGGTCCGTAGCGGTCGCCGACGAGGCCCGACCCCGCACCCCAGACGGCGTAGAGGGTGAAGGTCCGCACCCCGAGGACCGTCGAACGGTGGGCGCCCGCCACTTGGCGTTCCAGGCCGACGACGGCACCGCTGCCGGCGGCCACGAGGAAGGCCTGCAACATGCCACCGACTTCGTTCTCCATCGCCACCTCCGAGGCCCATTATCGCCGGGGAGGCCGTCGCCCCGGCGACGACGTAGCCTCGGGGTGGAAGGAGCCGATGGAGATGAGCGAGATCGACCTCGTACTGCGGGTGGTGGCCGCGGCGCTGCTCGGAGCGGCGCTCGGGGCGGAGCGGGAGATCAACCAGAAGACGGCCGGGCTTCGGACCCACACCCTCGTCGCGGCCGGAGCTGCGCTCTTCACCGTGGCGGGTGCCTTCGCCTTCGAGGGCGTGGGGGATCCCACCCGGGTGGCCGCGCAGGTCGTCACCGGGATCGGGTTCATCGGCGCGGGGGGCATGATCCGCTCCGGGTTCACCGTCTCGGGGATCACGACCGCGGCGACGCTGTGGTTCGCCGCCGCCCTCGGGATGACCGTGGGTTTCGGGATGTACCTGGTGGCGGTGGTCGCCCTGGTGGTGGCCCTCGTGGTCATGGTCGGCTTCGCTCCGCTGCGATGGCGGATCCGGCGGGTGGAGCACCTGCGCATCGTCTACCGGCCGGGCCATGGGACCTTGACGCCGCTGTTCGAGACCATCAACGCCATCGGGGCACAGGTCCGGAACATGAGCCTCGTGGAGGAGGAGGGCCTTCGGACCGTCACCCTCGAGGTCGCCGGGTTGGGCGGCGAGGCGCTGGATCGACTGGTGGCGGCGCTCCGTGCCAGGGACGAGGTCCTCCGGGTCGAGACGCCCGATCGTCCCGCGTGAGCGGGCTGGGCCGGAGGTCGACGAACGTCGGCGGGGAGACCCTGGCGGCCCGGTGGGGCGACGGGCACGGAGGACCTTCCATCGGGGTCCACCGATCCCCGGGGGCGGCCTCCCGGGGCCTGCGCTCCCGGGCTCGGTCGATCCTCCCGCTGCGAGGATCACTCGAGTCGAGATGCCCGTCGGTTCGCGCGGGCCCGGCGGAGCCTGGGATGCGGGTAGGATCACCGGACCGGCGGAGAGGAGCACCGTGGGCACGGGCGGTATCGCCTACCTCTACCT
>DRQR01000199.1 GCA_011371355.1 Actinomycetota bacterium | reverse complement strand
TTCGATCCTCCCGACGGCCCCCGCCCGTGGGCCCCCCGGACGTCGGAAGGGGGCTGCCCGGCGAGGGGCACGGGGGCGTCGCCGTCCGCTCCGCAGGCCGGCCGTCGGCGGCGCCCCGGCTCAGGCTCGGCCGAGATGCTCGACGAGGAAGCGGACGGCTTCGGGGAAGACGGGGAGGAAGCGGTCGAGGTCGGAGTGGCCGGCGTCCTCGACGACGATGAGGCGGCTGTCGGGGTGGCGGGCATGGAGCTCGAGGGAATCCTCGACGGGGACCACCTCGTCGTCGGCGCCGTGGACGAAGAGCACCGGGACGTCGACGTCGACGATCCGGTGGCGAGGGGCGATCTCGTCGTAGTCGTGACCGATCATCCGCTCGATGAGCCACAGGAGCGGGGCGACGACCGGTCGGGGCATCCGAAAGTTCCGTTCCATGAGCTCCCGAGGATGGGCGAACCCCGAGACCGCGACGATCGCGTCGACGGGCACCCCCCGGGCCGCGGCGTAGATGGATGCTGCGGCCCCGACCGAGTGGCCCACCACGCCCACCGCGGTGACGTCGCGCCGGGATCGGAGCCAACCGACGGCCGCCTCGAGGTCCTCGGCGAAGCGCGGCATCGAGGTGAACCGGTCGGCGTCGCTCTCGCCGTGGTTCCGGGCGTCGAGGAGGAGCACGTGGAAGCCCGCTTCGGAGAGGCCGGGCGCCACCGGGAGCATGTGGGCCTTCGATCCGCCCCAGCCGTGGAGCACCACCACCGCCGGGGCGGGGACGGTGGCGGCGGGTACGAACCAGCCGTGGAGGCGGAGTCCGGACGGCAGGGTGAGCCAGCAGTCCTCGGTGACGAGGCCGAGGTCCGCGGGTCGGTGCGGCGCCTCGCGTCGGGGCGGTTCGAAGGCGCGGCGGACCACGTGGGGCGTCGCCGCTGCGGCCGCGGCCCCGAGGGCGAGGGTGCCGGCGAGGGCCCGTTTCGCGTTCATCCCCGGAAGGGTACGGCACCCGGGAGGGAAGCCGGGGCTCGTTGCGACGGGGGAACCGCTCAACCGGCGCCGTTCCACGGCCGAAGGAACCCAGGAGCGGAGTGATCGGAGTCGGAGACGACGATGAACCTCATCGGGGGCCTGATCGCGATCGTCGTGGGCGTCGTGTTCGGCATGCTCCTGCGCGCCCTGCGACCCGTCGACCCCGCCACCGCGGTCTCTGCGGCGACCCGACCCCATCGTCGCACCCTCCGGATGGCCGGGGCGTGGACCGCCGCGATCACCCTCGTCGGGCTCGGTGCCGCCGTGGTGCCGACCACTCCGTACTGGCTCGCCGGGTTCGTCCTCGCCGGGGGGTACGCCGCCCTGGCCGTGACCGTCGTCTGGCGCCTCGTCGGCCTCGACCGTCGGGAGGTCGAGACCGTGCGCCGCCGCTTCGAGGAGATCGTCGCCCCGCTGCGCAACGAGATGCCGCGGTGAGGCGGCCCGAAACCTCCGAGCGCTAGGGTGGCGGGCGAACGACCGACCGGGAAGGAGGGACGATGCGGCTGACGACGGCGATGCTGGCCGACTGCGCCCAGGTCCAGGGGGGCAAGCTCTTCGTCCTCGGCGGGGGATTCGACACGATCTCGGCCCGAACCGTTCCGGTGACCCATCGGAGCCTCTCCCTGGCCCTCGTCGCCGAAGTGGAGCCCGGGGAACGGCATCGCGACCTCGAGATCGAGATCAGCCTCGTCGACGAGGACGGCCTCTCCCTCGACGTCGAGGCGAAGGGACGTCTCCGGGTCGGCGCGCCACCGAACCTCCCGCCGGGTTCGGTGAGCGTCGTGCCGATCGTCAGCCCCTTCTACAACATCCGGTTCCCCGAGGCCAAGGGCTACGCCTTCGTCATCCGGTTCGACGGAGAGGAGCTCGGCCGGGTCCGATTCCGGGTCGTGCAGGTGCCGTGAGGCCCCTCGGGGGCGTCCTCACCATCCCGAACCTCGTCTCGGTGGCCCGTCTGGGTCTCGTCGGCTGGTTCGCGGTGCTCGTCGCCGACGGCCGGATCGGGACGGCGGGGGTGGTCCTCGGCGTCGTCGGGGCGACCGATTGGATCGACGGCTTCCTCGCCCGGCGTCTCGACCAGGTCAGCGAGGTGGGCAAGTTCCTCGACCCCCTCGCAGATCGGCTCGCGATCGGGCTCGCCGTCGTACTCGGGCTCGTCGCCGGGGTGCTCCCCGGTTGGTTCGGGTGGACGATCGTCGTCCGCGAGCTCGCCGTGGCCGTCGGCGCCGCCTACGGTTGGGTCCGCGGGGTGCGCCGCCTCGACGTCCGGCCCCTCGGCAAGGCCGCCACCTTGCTCCTCTACTTCGCCGTCACCGGCTTCTACCTCGGCGTGGGCTTCGCCGTCCGAGGTTTCACGGTCGCCGCGACCGTCCTCGGCCTCCCGGGCGTCGTGGCCTACGTGGCCGTCGCCGTCGCCTACGCCGGGGACCTCCGCGCCGCAGTGGAGGGCCGGTAGGCTGACCGCCGACGACCGAAGGAGACCACGTGACCATCCCCGAGCACCTGCGGTACGCCGAGAACCACGAGTGGGCCGAGCTGCGCGACGACGGCACCGTTCGAGTGGGGATCACCGACTACGCCCAGGACCAGCTCGGCGACGTCGTCTACGTCGAGCTCCCCGAGGTCGGCCGCGTCGTCGAGGCCGGGGAGGCCTTCGCCGAGGTCGAGTCGACGAAGTCGGTCGCCGAGGTGTACGCCCCGGTGGCCGGCACCGTCGTGGAGGTGAACGAGGCGCTCGACGAACGGCCCGAGCTCGTCAACGCCGATCCCTACGGCGAGGGCTGGTTCGCGGTGATCGAACCCACCGAGGGCGCCGACCTCTCCCACCTCATGGATGCCGAGGCCTACGCCGCCGCGATCGCCTGAGCGCGAAGTCTCAACCCTGGGTTGAGGGTCGGACTACGATGGGTGCATGGACGAGCGCACCGAGGGCGACCTCCCCG
The DNA here is from genome assembly GCA_011371355.1 of Actinomycetota bacterium. Lineage (GTDB taxonomy): Bacteria > Actinomycetota > Acidimicrobiia > Spongiisociales > UBA5794 > DRQR01. Next base: position 6,515 of record DRQR01000199.1, on the reverse strand, counting down.
TCGAGCACGAGCCGACGATCGCCTTCGAGCCGGGGATCGCCGAGGGCAGGACGCCCGCCCAGCGGGTGGAGGGAGCCTTCGGGTGGGCGCTCGTGGTCGAGACCGGACCCCAGGCGGGGTTGACCTACGTCCTCCCACCCGGAGCCACGACCGTCGGCCGACACCCCGACAGCGACATCTTCCTCGGGGACGTCACCGTCTCCCGGCACCACGCCGTCTTCCACGTCGACGACCGGGGCCTCGCCGTCGAAGACCTCGGTTCGACGAACGGCACCTACGTCAACGGGGTCCGGGTCGATCGGGCCCGTCTCGCCCCCGGCGACGAGGTCTTCGTCGGGAAGTTCCACCTCCTCGTGGCCCGGGGGAACGGATCGCCATGAGCCGTCCCCGTCTCCGGGCGGCCCGCACCCGCACGATCGGGGAGGTCATCAACCTCCTCAAGCCCGAGTTCCCCGAACTCACCGTCTCGAAGATCCGCTTCCTCGAGAGCCGGGGCCTCATCGAGCCCCAACGCTCCCCGTCGGGATACCGCCTCTTCACCGAGGAAGACGTCCGACGCATCGAGTACATCCTCAGGGAGCAACGGGACCACTACCTCCCCCTCAAGGTGATCAAGTCGAAGCTCACCGCGTGGGAGCACGGCGAGGCGTCCCCGGTGCCCGCCGAGTCGGGCCCGCCGCCCGAGGCCTACTTCGCCTCCTCCGGGGTCTCCCTCACCCCCGCCGAGCTCATGCGGTCGTCGGGGCTGGCCGCCGACCAGCTCGAGGCGCTCGTCGGCGCCGGGATCCTCGAGCCCTTCGAACTGCCCGACGGGACCCAGGTGTTCCGCGACGACGACCTCGTCGTCGCCAAGGCCGCCCACCGGCTCCTGGCCCGCGGCCTCGAGGTCCGCCATCTCCGGTCGCTACGCCTCGCCGCCGACCGGACGAGCGACCTCCTCGGGCAGCTCGCCGCGCCGCTCCTGCGACATCGCAACCCCGACAACCGACGGAAGGCGGCCGAGATCCTCGCCGACTGCGCCGAGGCCTCCGCCCAGCTCGAGCAGGCGCTCGTCAGGGGTAGGCTTCGCCGCCTCCTCGAACACCGATGATCGCCTCGCTCACCGCCGCCGCCCTCGTCGCCGCGCTCACCTTGCCGGTGGGTGGACCCGTACCCACCTATCCCACCGAGGACCCGACGGTCCCCCGAGTCGGTGCGGCCGCCTGGATCGTCTACGACGCCACCGCCGACGTCGTCCTCGCGAGCTGGAACGCCGACGAGCGGCGTCCGATGGCCTCGGTGACGAAGGTGATGACCGCGATGGTCGTCCTCGACCGGATGCGCCTCGACGAGCTCGTGACCGTCCCGGCCTCCGCCACCCGGGCCCGGGGATCGACCGCGGGGCTGCGGGCCGGGGAGGAGCTGTCGGTCCACGATCTGCTCGTCGCGATGCTCGTACGTTCCGGCAACGACGCGGCCCTCACCCTCGCGGCGGCCGCCGGAGGAGGCTCGGTCGACGCCTTCGTGGCGGCGATGAACCGGAAGGCGCGAGCGCTCGGCATGGACGACACCCACTTCGCGAACCCGAACGGTCTCGACGCCGAGGGCCACTACTCGACCGCCCGGGATCTCCTCACCCTCATCTCGGCGTCGAGGGAGTACCCCGACATCGCCCGGATCGCCTCGATCAAGCTCGTCCGCACCGCAGGAGCCGACGGCGAGCCGCGCCGGTTCCGCAACACGAACCGCCTCCTCGGCGCCTACCCGGGGGTGGTGGGGCTGAAGACCGGGGACACCCCCCGGGCCGACAAGGTCCTCCTCGCCGTGGCCGAACGGGGGCCGCGGACCCTCTACAGCGTCGTGCTGGGTTCCCGAGACCACTTCGCCGACACCCGCGAGCTCCTCGAGTGGGGGTTCTCCACCTACGGGCTGCGGGACCGGATCCTCCGTCCCTACTACGCCGAGCAGGGTGGGGGAGCGGTGGCCGAACCGACTCCGGGCCTCACCGAGGGCCACGAACGTCGCCTCTACGCCATGCCCCGGCTGGATCCGGGCCGCTGGGCGGTCTCCTCCCTCGTCGACCTCCCACGAGCCCGCATCCTCGGCACGTGGCTCCGCGAGGCGCTCCCGAGGGTGCTCGAAGGCGATCGGTGAGTCGCTACGTCGAGGTCGTCGACGCCGAAGCCCTCCGCGAGCGCGCAGCCCAGCTCGGTGAGGCCATCGCCGCCGACTACGGGGCTCGCCGGCCCCTCGTCGTCGCGGTCCTCAAGGGCGCGGTCCCCTTCCTCATCGACCTCACCCGGCACCTGCCGCCCGACATCGAGATCGACTTCCTCTCCCTCACCCGCTTCGGGACCCAGGGCCGGGTCGGCATCGCCCTCGACGTCTCCGTCCCGGTCGCCGGTCGGGACGTCCTCGTCGTCGAGGACATCGTCGACACGGGCCTCACCCTGGCCACCCTGCGCCGGATCTTCACCGCCCGCGGCGCCCGCTCGGTCCGGACCGTCGCCCTCCTCGACAAGCGACCCCGACGGATCGTCGACGTCCCCGTCGAGTATCGAGGCTTCGAGGTCGGCGACGAGTTCCTCCTCGGCTACGGCCTCGACTGGCAGGGCCGGTATCGCAACCTCCCCTCCATCTGGGCGGTCATGGACTTCCCGGCGTTCCGAGACGACCCGAAGACCTTCGACGCCCTCGTCTTTCCCACCGCCGCTCGGTCGCAACGGTCCCGCCCCTGATAGGCTCAGGGGCATGACCGACCAGGTGCCCCTCGAACTCGTCGGCGTCCGCATCGAGCTGCCCACGAACACCCCGATCGTGCTCCTGCGAGAGCGGGACGGCGTCCGGTTCCTGCCCATCTGGATCGGGACCGCGGAGGCCACCGCGATCGCCCTCGAACTCGAGGGCGTCCGGCCGATGCGGCCGATGACCCACGACCTTCTCCGCAACGTCATCGAGGCCCTGGGTGCCACCGTCGACCGGGTGGTCGTCACCGAGCTGCGCGAGGGGACCTTCTACGCCGAACTGCTCCTCGAGACCGGTGGGGGAGATCGGCTCGTGATCTCGAGCCGACCGTCGGACGCCATCGCCCTGGCGGTCCGGACCGGTTCGCCGATCTACGCCGTGGGGTCGCTCCTCGACGAGGCCGGGGTGGAGATCCACGACGAGAGCGAGGAAGAGGAGATCGAACGGTTCCGCGAGTTCCTCGACCAGGTGACCCCGGAGGACTTCGAAGCGGGTAACCCCTCCTGAGATGCCCACCTCCCTGAAGGCGGGCATCGTCGTCACCCTCGTGACCCTGGCGGTCGGGCCCGTGGGGTACGTCCTCTTCGCCGACCTGGGCTTCGTCGACGCCGTCTACCAGACCGCGATCACGATCACCACCGTCGGGTTCTCCGAGGTCGGGGGACCCTACGGGACCGGTGCCCGCCTCTGGACCCTCGGCATCGTCGTGTTCGGCACCGGCGCCGCCCTCTACACTGCCTACGCCGGCCTCGAATACGGGGTGGAACGGCTCGTCGAGGGACGGAGGCAGCGCCGGCGCATGCTCCACATGATCGAACAGATGGACCGGCACGTCGTCCTCTGCGGCTTCGGCCGGGTCGGCCTCACCGCCTGGGAGACCCTCCGGAACGCGGGCGCCGACGTCGTGGTCATCGACATCGATCCCGAGCGGGTGGGGGAGGCGATCGAGCGGGGAGCCGCCGCGATCCTCGGCGACGCCACCGAGGACGAGGTGCTCCGACGTGCGGGGATCTCCCGGGCTCGCACGGTGATCTCCGCCGTCGCCTCCGACTCCGACAACCTCGTCATCGCCCTGTCGGCGAAGTCCCTGAACCCCGAGGTGAGGGTGGTGGCCCGGGCCATCGGCGAGGACATCGAGAAGAAGCTCTACCTCGCCGGAGCCGACCGGGTGGTCGCGCCCCAGTCCCTCGGGGGGCAGCGCCTCGCCGCCCTCGCCCTCAAGCCGGACGTCACCGAGTTCGTCGACCTCGTCATCTCGGGACGCACCGTCGAGTTCGGCGTCGAGTCCTTCGTCGTCGCCGAAGGGGCGCCCATCGAGGGCAAGACGCTCTCCGAGCTCGACCTGCGACGGACCGGCGGCGCCCTCGTCGTCGGGGTCGGCGAGGATCCCACGAGGGTGCAGCTCAACCCGCCGGCCGACACCCGGTTCCGAGCCGGCCAGGTCGTCATCGCCCTCGGGACGACCGAGCAGCTCGACGCCTTCCGCCGGCTCGTCGGCGCCTGAGGTTGTCCACAGGGGTTGTTGACAACCCGCCCCGTCGCCCTCTACCTTCACCCCCGTAGTTCCCGCTGCGGAATTACGAACGTGTAAGCTTCGAGGAGGATGACCGTGACCGACCGCGCCGGCAACGAGCTCGAGGGCTATCGGGCCCCTCAGGTGTGCAGACTCGTCGGGATCACCTACCGGCAGCTCGACTACTGGGACCGCACGGGCCTCATCTCGCCGTCGATCCGGGAGGCGCACGGGTCGGGCACCCAGCGGCTCTACTCCTTCTCCGACATCGTGCAGCTCAAGGTGGTCAAGCGGCTCCTCGACGCCGGCATGAGCCTGAAGAAGATCCGGCAGGCGATGGACATCCTCCGGGCCGAACTCGACCGGGAGAATCCCCTCGAGGACGTCACCCTGCTCTCCGACGGGACGACGATCTACGCCGCTCACAGCCCCGACGAGGTCGTCGACGTCTTCCAGCGCGGCCAGGGGGTCTTCGGGATCGCCGTCAAGCCGGTGCAGGAGGAACTCGTCGGCGAGATCCACCGGCTCTACCCCGACCGCGCCCTTCCGGCGCTCGAGCGCGAGGCGAAGGCGAACTGACCGAGCATCGACCCACCGCGGAGGACGTCGAGTTCGCGCATCCCAGCGAACGGGAGTTCGCCCGTCTCCTCGACTTCTACGAGATCCCCTGGGAGTACGAGCCTCGAGAGTTCGTCCTCGAGTGGGACGACGAGGGGCGACCGGTGAGTTCCTTCCGGCCCGACTTCTACCTCCCCGACGACGACCTCTACATCGAGATCACGACGATGAGCCAGAAGCTCGTCACGAAGAAGAACCGCAAGGTGCGTCGGCTCCGCGAGCTCTACCCGCACGTGCGCTGCAAGGTCTTCTACCGGCGCGACTACGCGAACCTCCTCGTGAAGTACGGCCTCGCCGAGCCCGACGAGGAGCCCGTCGAGCCCACGAGGATCCCGGGTCCTCCCGAGGTCGTCAACCTCGCCGACCGGCGGACCGGCTGAGGCGACCCGCTAGCCTCCCGGCGAGGAGGAACCCGTGCCCGTCTCCCCACTCCACGAGCTCCACGAGCGGCTCGGCGCCCGATTCACCGAGTTCGGCGGTTGGACGATGCCGCTGCGCTACGCCGGCGTGGTCGCCGAGCACCTCGCCGTGCGCGAGGCCGTCGGCGTCTTCGACGTCTCCCACCTCGGGCGGTTCGTCGTCGCCGGTGCCGGGTCCCGTGAGCTCCTCCGCCACCAGCTCTGCAACGACGTCGCGAAGCTCGCGCCGGGGCGCGCCCAATACTCGATGGCGCTGAACGACGCCGGTGGGGTGGTCGACGACGTGATCGTGTGGTGGATCGCCGAGGACGAGTTCTGGGTCCTGCCGAACGGCACGAACTTCGGGAAGATCCTCGACCGGTTCACCGCCGCGGCCCCCACCGGGGTCGCCGTCGTGCCCCGTCGCGACGAGACCGTCCTCCTCGCCGTCCAGGGACCCGAGGCACCGAAGGTCGTCGAGGGCGTCGTCGGGACGGCACCGGGACGCTTCCGCGTCGTGGAGACGACCTTCGAGGGACGCCGGTGCATCGTGGCCGGGACCGGCTACACGGGGGAGGCCGGCGCCGAGCTCGCCGTACCGCGCGAGGTCGGCGCCGCCCTCTTCTCCCGGTTCGTCGACGCCGGGGCCGCGCCCTGCGGCCTCGGAGCCCGCGACACCCTCCGACTCGAGATGGGGTATCCCCTGTGGGGGCAGGACCTCGACGAGACCACGACGCCGCTCGCCGCCGGGCTCGAGTGGGTCGTCGCCTGGGACCACGACTTCGTGGGGCGGAGGGCCCTGGAGGCCGAGAGGACGGCGGGGCCACCGAGACGGCTCGTCGGGTTCCGAATCGAAGGACGTCGGATCCCCCGCCCCGGCCACGAGCTCCGCGGCGGCTCGTCGCGAGGGAGGGTGACGAGCGGCAACTTCTCGCCCGTCCTCGAACGCGGAATCGGGATGGGATACCTGGCCCCGCCCTTCGACGGTTCCGAGGTCGAGGTCCGGATCCGGGACCGTTGGGTGTCGGCGGAGGTGGTCACGCCCCCGTTCATCGATCGATGATCGACGAGCTCCTCGCCCGGATCGGGCGTCGCACCGCGTACCTCTCCCGAGGGCTGTCCCCGGCGCTCCGGCGTCGAGTCGCCGCCGAGACCTCGGTCGTCGACGTCCCCCTCCGGGGCGTGCGCGCCGTACCGATCGAGCCCTGCGACGGGGTCGTCGTCGGCGGACACCCCAACGAGCTCGGCGGCTTCGACCCCGT
>DRQR01000198.1 GCA_011371355.1 Actinomycetota bacterium | reverse complement strand
GCTCGACCCTCGACGCCGCCCGCCGCCGGCGTGCTCGTCCTCCACGAAGTGTGGGGCCTCAACGACGACATCCGTCGCATCGCCGACCGCTTCGCCTCGATCGGCTACCTCGCCGCCGCCCCCGACCTCGTCGACGGCGGCCGCCTCCCGTGCATGATCCGTGCCCTCCGCGAGCTGGGGCGAGGCGAGGGCCCGACCGTGGACCGTACCCGCCGTCTCCTCGCCTGGCTGCGCGACCACCCCGAGTGCGACGGCCGGGTCGCCGTCGCCGGGTTCTGCCTCGGCGCGGGCTTCGCGCTGCTCCTCGCCGGGCTCGACCGTCCTGCCGCGGTCTCCGCCGCCTACGGCGCCCCACCCGACGACGACGAGCTCGTCGCCCGATCCTGTCCCGTGGTCGCCCACGTCGGCGACCGGGACCGGATCTTCGCCCCCGGGATCACTCGGCTCGAGCGGATCCTCGACGAGGCCGGCGTCCCCCACGACGTGAAGGTGTATCCCGGAGCCGGGCATTCCTTCATGAACCGGGCGGAACCCTCGAGCCGCCTCCTCGGCCTCGTCGGACGTCTCGTGCTGCGGGTCGCCTACGACGACGCCGCCGCCGAGGACGCGTGGCGTCGCATCGAGCGGTTCTTCGCCCGGTACGTCCGGGAGGAGCCCGAGGTCGTCGTCGACCTCACGACCTCCGACCGGGTGGTCGGCGACGACGTCCGAACGGACGGGTCCGGCCCTCACCTAGGCTGACGTCATGGACGCCGCTCGCTTCGCCGAACGTCGCGCCGCCTTCGTCGAACGGATCGACGGCCTCGCGGTGATCCCCGCCGCGGTCGAGCAGCGCCGGAACGCCGACGTACATCACCCCTTCCGGCAGGACTCCGATTTCTACTTCCTCACCGGATTCCCCGAGCCCGACGCCGTGGCGGTGTTCGACCCCCTCGGGGACGAACGGTACGTGCTCTTCGTTCGCCCCCGGGACCCCGAGCGGGAGGCCTGGGACGGCCGGCGGGCCGGGGTCGTCGGCGCCGTCGAGGACTACGGGGCCGACGCCGCCTACACCCTCGACCGCCTCGAAGGCTTCCTCCGCGACCGCCTCCGGGGCCACGACACCCTCTGGTACCGCCTCGGGGGTCGCCTCGACGACCGCCTCCGCCGCGTCCTCGCCGCGGCGAGGAGCCATGCGAACCGCTCCGGGGTCGTCGTCCCCTCCCGGATCGCCGATCCATCCTCGATCCTCCACGAGATGCGGCTCGTGAAATCTCCCTCGGAGCTCGCCGCCATGCGACGAGCCTGCGAGCTCACCGCCGAGGGACACGCCGAGGCCATGCGACTCGCCGGGCCGGGGATGAGCGAACGAGAGATCCAGGGCGTGCTCGACCACGTCTTCCGGGCCGGCGGCTCACCCCGGGACGCCTACCCGCCGATCGTCGCCTCGGGACCGAACGCCTGCATCCTCCACTACGTCGAGAACGACCGGATCATGGAGCCCGGGGATCTCCTCCTCATCGACGCCGGCGCCGAGTACGACTACCTCGCCGCCGACATCACCCGCACCTTCCCCGTCGACGGCCGGTTCACCGGACCCCAGCGGCTCCTCTACGACCTCGTGCTCGCCGCCCACGACGCGGTGTTGGCGATCTGCGAGCCGGGGACGAGTTTCGAGACCCTCCACCGAGTCGCCGTCCGCACCCTCACCGAGGGCATGGTGGATCTCGGCCTCCTGCCCGGGCCGGTCGACGACGCCGTCGAACGGGGCTGGTACCGGGAGTTCTATTTCCACGGCACGAGCCACTGGCTCGGGATGGACGTCCACGACGCCGGGAGCTATGCGGTCGACGGGGAGAGCCGGCGCCTCGTCCCGGGGATGACCTTCACCGTCGAACCCGGGATCTACGTCGCCCCCGACAAGCGCCGGCTCGAACTCCCCGTCCTCGACTACGACCCCGACGCCGTCCGGGACCTCGCCTACCTCGAGGGTCCGGAGGTGGCCTCCCGCCGGATCGCCGAGCGTCGAGCCGCCGCCGACCACGTCCATCACGAGGTGCCGGAGGCCTTCTCGGGAATCGGGATCCGCATCGAGGACGACGTGCTCATCACTCCCTCCGGCCACGAGAACCTCACCGTCGACGTTCCGGTGTCCCCCGCCGAGGTGGAGGCCCTCTGCGCCGAGGCGCCCCGGTTCGGGCGCCGCGCCTGACCGGCAGCGAACCGTCCACGCCGGTCCCTCGGGACGACGACCCGCCGCACACGATCGTGGGACCGACCCACGCACCCGAAGCCGACGCTCAGAGCTCCGGGAAGGGGCAGGGTGCCGGGAGCGGACGACCTTCGAGGCCGGCGACGAGGTTCTCGGCGGCGAGCTCGGCCATCGCCTCCCGGGTGCGTCGAGTCGCGGAACCCACATGAGGTACCACGACGCAGTTCGGAAGGGCGAGGAGCGGATGGTCGGGAGGGAGGGGCTCGGGATCGGTGACGTCGAGCCCGGCCCCGAAGATGCGACCCTCTCGGAGGGCGGCGACGAGCGCCTCGGTGTCGACGAGCGGTCCCCGGGCGACGTTGACGAGCGTCGCCGTGGGTTTCATCCGGGCGAGGGCCGCGGCGTCGATGAGGCCCCTGGTCTCCTCGGTGAGGGCCGCGGTGACGACGACGTGGTCGGCCTCGGCGAGGAGCTCGTCGAGTTCGCGGTAGCGGGCCGCCAGCTCCGCCTCGACGTCGGGTTTCGGGCCCCGGGCGGTGTAGCGAATCTCCATGTCGAAGCCCCGGCCGCGTCGGGCCACCGCGGTGCCGATCCGACCCAGCCCGACGATCCCGAGGGTCGTGCCGTAGACGTCGACCCCGAGGAGCAGCCCGGGCTCCCAACGGGTCCATCGTCCCTGCCGCACGTGGTCGACGCCCTCGACGACCCGGCGGGCGACCGTCAACAGCAGTGCCCAGGCGAGGTCGGCGGTCGCCTCGGTGAGGACGTCGGGGGTGTGACCGACGGCGATTCCTCTGCGGGCACAGGCGGCGAGGTCGACGTTGTCGACGCCGACGGCCATGTTCGAGACGACCCGGAGCCGGGGAGCGGCGTCGAGGAGCTCCTCGTCGATGCGTTCGCTGAGCATCGAGTAGAGCCCCTCGGCGTCGCGAACGCGTTCGAGGAGGACCTCCCTGGGGATCTCGGTGTCCTCCGGCCACACCCAGACGTCGGCGACCCCCTCGAGGATCTCGAGGGCTCGACCCGGCGGCCTTCGGGTGACGACGACCATGGGACGGCTCATCCCGCGCCTCCCACCGGCGAGATCCCCCGCCCCGAGCTCGGCGACGTCGGCCGGTAGGCGAGCGACCGGCTCCGAGCTCCGCCGGCGGGGTCGGGCCTTCGGCCGCCGCCCCGGGAGGTCTTCGTGGTGTGGGTCACCGTGTCCGACACGGCGGACTCGCTCCGCGACTCGACGAGGTCGACCGTCAACCTACACGGAGCTGCCGGGGACCGGGCCGCGCGGCCGATCCCGCGTCGGAGGTCGACGGTGAGGGTCGCGACGTACGGCGGCGACCTTCGAGCCTCGGCGACAGCGCGACGAACGGCGTCGAGCCGGCGTCCCGGCGGGAGCCGAGGACGGCACCCGGCAACGATCGACACGGAGTGCCCCGGTGCCGACGGCGTCCCCCGCGGACCGAGGGCCGAGCCGGTCAGTCGTCGGCGTGGTCCTCCCTGAACTTCTTGCGGAGGCCCGCCATCGACGAGAGAACCGACCCGGCCTCGTCGCCGATGCGGGGCAGCTTCGCCGACTGCCGCTCGTATCGGCTCCGGGTGGGACGTCCCTCCGGCGTCGTCGCGTCGTCGTCGGCCGTGACGGGCCGCTCCTCGGTCGCCGCCTCGCCGTCGGCGTCCTCGGGAGTCTCGACGTCGCCCCCGTCCCCCGAACCCACGAAGTCGTCGAGTTCCACCGGTGCACCGAGGGAGGCGCTCGACGTCGGCTCGGCCGTCGCCGAATCCTCTTCGGGTTCGTCGGCCGGCCCGGACGGAGCCTCGTACGCCGGTTCGGGGAGCTCGCCCCCGGCGACGTCCACGACCGCTTCGGCGCCCGCCGTCGGCTCCTCGGAGGTGGCCGTCGGATCCGGAGTCTCCTGCAGATCCCGTCCTTCGCCGCGGAGCCGCTCGAGTTCGGCCTCGACCGCCTTGAGCTTGCGGTCCGCCTCGGCGGCCATCCGGAGTGCCTCGGCGCGAACCTGGGCGGTGGCCTCGAGAGCCTCGGCTCTGATGCGCTCGGCCTCCCGGCGAGCCCGTTCGATGAGCTGGGCGGCCGCGCCGTCCCCGTCGGTGTTCTCGTCGACGAACTCGATCCTCGAGGCGAGCTCGGCCTCACGACGCTCGAGCTCGGCGAGACGATCCCGCATGAGCTCTTCCCGGCGTCGGATCTCGGCGTCACGGCGGTTCAACTCCTCCCGGCGCCCTTCGAGCTCCGCTCGGGCCGCGGCGATCTCCTGCATCGTCGCCTCGGCCTCTCGCTGCAGCTCCTCGAGACGTCGCCGCTCCTCGGCGAACCGCTCGAGCTCGGCTCGGGCCGCGGCGGCCTCGCCCTCCGCGGAGGCCCTGAGCCCCACGGCCTCCCGCTGCGCCCGCTCGACGATCTCGAAGGCCCGCTGCTCGGCGTCGGCGAGGGTCTTCGCCCGCTCCTTCGCCGCGGCGAGCACCTCCTCGGCCTCACGGCGCAGCTCCTCGGCCTCCTCCCGCAGCCTCGCCGCCTCCGCCTCGGCGGCGCGGCGCCGCGCGGCCAGCTCCTCGTCGAGACGTTCCCGGTCGCGCCGGGCCTCGTCGAGTTCGGCACGAGCACGAGCGAGCTCCTCCTCGAGGGCCGCGAGCCGCCCGGTGCGCTCCTCGAGCGCCTCGTCGACGCCGGCGAGTCGCTCCTGGGCCGCGGCCTCCGCCTCGGCGACGATCTCCCGGGCCCGCTGCTCGGCATCGGCGAGGAGCTCGAGCTGCTCCTGATGCTCGACCCTGAGGGCGGCCGCCTTCTCCCGCATCTTCGCGACGTCGCGCCGTGCCTCCGCGGTGATCTCCTCCGCCGTGCGACGAGCCTCCTCGAGCGCCGCCTCGGCTTCGCGCCGCAGCAACGCCGCCTGCTCCTCGGCCGCCTCGAGGGCGACGACCCCGTCCCGGCGGACCGCCTCGGCTTCCTCCTCGGCTCGCGCCACGATCGCCGCCGCCTCGGCTTCGACGTCGGCGAGCCTCGCCTCCTTCTCGGCGATCTCCGCCATCCGTTCCTCGGCGTCCGCGAGCATCGCCGCGGCCCGCTCCGAGGCGTCCGAGACGATCTGAACCGCCCGACGTTCCTCCTCCTCGATCGCCCGCGCCCGTGCCTCGAGCGACCGCTCCCTCGTCTCGAGCTCACGGGACCGGGCCTCGATCTCCTTCCGGAGGGCCGCGACCTCTTCCTCGGCCTCGCGACGCAGGCGGACGGCGGTCTCCTCCGCCTCGGCCAGGAGCCGTGCGGCCCGCTCCTCGGCCTCGACGAGCATCGCCGACGCCTCGAGGTGCAACGCCTCGAGGGCCCGCTCCCGCTCGGTCACCCACGCCAGACGTTCCTCGGCCTCCGCGAGGAGCCGAGCCGCCTCCTCGCGAGCCCGGGCGACGAGCGCCGCGGCGGTCTCCCGGGCCGCCTCGAGGGTCGCGGCGGCCTCCTCCGCCCGCGCGTCGGACTCGGCGACGAGCTCCTCGGCGTAGCGTTCCGCCTCGGCTCGACGGCGTTCGGCCTCGGTACGGGCGTCGGCGAGGGTACGCTCGGCCTCGGTTCGCATCGCCGCGGCCTCGTCCCGCAGCTCCCGCGCCCGTTCCCGGGCCGCGGCGAGGGCGGACTCGGCCTCGGCGTGGAGGCGACGGGCGTCGTCGACGATCTCCTCGGCCTGGGCGTCGGCGCGGGCTCGGGCGACCGCGGCCTCTTCCTCGAGCCGCGTCGCCTCGCGGCGGGCGGCGGCGAGGAGCTCCTCGGACCGACGCTCGGCGTCGGCCACCTTCGCCTCCGCCTCGGCGGTCTTGCGCTCGGCCTCCTCGGCGAGCCGGGCTGCCTCGATCCGGAGTCGCTGGGCCTCGCCGTGGGCCTCGGCGACGAGCTCCCCGGCGCGTTCCTCGGCCTCGACGACCGCGGCTTCGCGCCGCTCGAGCTCCGCCGCCTTGGCGTCGAGCTCGGCTTCGATCGCCCGGGTCCGTGCTTCCGCCTCGGCGACCCGCTCCTCGGCCTCGGCGACGACGCGCTCGGCCTCCTCCCGGGCTGCTCGCAGCCGCAGCTCGGCGTCCCGTTCCGAGGTGCGCCGCAGCTCGGCGGCGGCCTCCTCGGCCTCGGCGCGGATCCGGTCGGCCTCCCGCCAGGCGAGGCTCAGGCTCTCCTCGGCCTCGGCCCGGATCCGCTCGGCCTCCCGCCGGGCCTCGGACCGCTTCTCGGCGAGCTCCGCCTCGGCGCCCATCGTGAGCTCCTGAGCCCGGAGCTCCGCCTCGGCGATGAGCTCCCGAGCCTCTCGTTGGGCCTCGGTGACCCGGCGCGCGGCCTCCATCCGGTCCCGGTCGGCTTGCTCCCTCGACCGGTTCGCGTCCTCGCGGATGGCGTGCGCGGCGCGCTCCGCGCGGCTCAGCAGTGACCGGGCGCGCTCCTCGGCCTCCCGCCGGATCCGTTCGGCGGTCGCCACGGCGTCGACGAGCGCGGCTTCGTCGCCGAGGATCTCGAGGCGGGCTTCCACGTCGGCTCGGAGGGCCTCGATCGCCGCCTCCTTCTGCTCGGCGGCGGCGACGAGTTCGTCGGCGCGCCGTCGGGCTTCTTCCTCGATCCGTTCGGCCACCGCGGCGGCCTCCTCGGTGAGCCTCCGCGCCTCGGTCTCGGCCTCTTCGAGGACCCGCCGCCCGGCCTCCTTCTGGGTCTCCCGGATCCGATCGAGCTCTTCTCGGAGGCGAGCCTGATCGCGCTCCATCGCCTCCTGGGCCTCGGTGATGATCGCGTCCGCCCGAGCCCGGGCCTCGCGGACGATCGCCGCCGCGGCCTCGTCGGCGGCCGAGCGGTCGTCGTCGACGGCGGCGAGCCGCTCCCGCAGGACCGCCACCTCCGAGCGAAGCTCCGCGGCCTCGGCCTCGAGTCGGGCGCGGGCCTCCTCGGAGGAGGCGAGCCGCTGCGCGAGCTCGTCGACCGCTGCTCCGTCGCGCACCTCCCGGGCGGCGACGAGCGCCCGCAGCTCCTCGACCTCGGCGGCGAGGTGGGCGGCTCGGGCCTCGGCCTCCCTTCGGGCCTCTTCGAGGGCCTCGACCTCGGGAGTCCCCGCGTCGCGGAGCCGGGCGACCTCCTCGCGGAGCAACCGGGCCTCTTCCTCGAGGGCGGCGATGCGCTCGCGGGCCGCGGCCTCGGTGCGGGCGAGCGCATCCTCGACCTCGGCGAGCCGACGCGCCGCCTCCTCCACCTGCCGGGAGGACCCCGAGTCCCCACCCTCCCGATCGGCGAGGGCGGCCCGGAGTCGCTCCACCTCGGCGCGGAGCTCGGCTCGCTCTCCCTCGAGCTGGGACCGGAACTGGGCGATACCCTCGGCCGCCTGCCGCCGGATCCGGTCGGCCTCCTCCCGCGCCTCGGCGAGGATCCGCTCGGCCTCCGCGGCGGCGAACTCGTCCGTGGTGGCCGCCTCGGCGGCCGCGAGCTGCTCCCTGAGCCGCCCGACCTCCTCGACGAGCCGGGCACGTTCGGCCTCGGCCTGCTCCCGATACGCCGCGAGCTCACGCCGCAACGCCTCGGTCGCCCGCTCTGCCTCCGCCTCGGCCCGAGCGATCTCGGCTTCGGCCTCGGCTCGAAGCCGGGCGAGTTCCTCGTCGGTGCCGCGGGCCTCGGCGACGATCCGATCGGCCTCCTCTCGCGCGGCGGCGAGGATCCGCTCGGCCTCCTCCCGGGCCTCGGCGAGGTCGACGAGGGTCTCACCGTCGACGCCGGCACCCCGGGCCTGGGCCTCGATCTCCTCGGCTCGCGCTCGGGCCTCGGCGACGATCTGTTCGGCCTGCTTCCGGGCCCGCTCCAACACCCGATCCTTGGCCTCGAACACCGCGATCATCGCGTTGTCCATGGCCTTCGCCTCGAGTTCCTTCATCCGTTGCGCGTCCGCCTCGGCCTGCTCGAGGCGGAGGCGGGCCTCCTCGGCCCATCGTTCCAACTCGCGGAAGTGGGCCTCCACCTCGCGCAGGAAGGCGCGCACCTCGCGCTTGTCGTAGCCCTTGCGGGAGATCGAGAACTGCTTCTCGTCGATCGCCGCGGGGATCTCCGGGTCGCGTCTCCTCACATCCGTGGTATCGGACGGGGGTGGGTCGGCCTTGACCCACTCTCCGGGTCCGACGGGCCCCTGGGGAGGGCCGGAGATCAGATCGCCTCCACGATCGACGGCAGGAGACCCGGGAAGCTCCGCAGGTAGCGGCGACGCTCCTCGGTGAGCTGCTCGACGAGGGCCCGATACTCGTCGAGCCGACCCTGCCGCTCGTAGAGGCGGCGGGGTTGGAGGAGCTCGGGATCGTCGAAGTCGGGCACCTCGGCGGCCACGAGGTACCCGAAGTCCGGATCCTCCTCCCAGACGATGGAGCCTTCGACGATGGCCTGGACGATCGTCGAGGAATGTCGGATCTTCACCTTCTTCGATCGCTCGTCGCCCTCGGGTCCGCCGACCCGGCCGGTGTTCATCACGTAGACCTCGAGGTCGGGCATCGTCTCGAGGAGCTCGGCGAGTCGATTGCCCTGCAACGCGTCGTTCGTGAAGAAGAACGGGTTCGTCCCGGGCACCCTGAGGTTCTTCCCGGCCTCCGCGGCGCCACCTGCAGAGGTGCCCTTCGTCTCGCCCAGCATGAAGTAGGCCGCCGCCTGGTCACGACGGAGCTTGACGACCGCCGGGATGATGTTCTCGTTCCGGTTCAGGAGCAGCATGAAGCTCGCCGGCGGCAGGTCCCGCGGATCCCGGTGGCGGATGTTCTCCAGGGGAAAGGTCGCCCGACCGTTGCGGGTGTGGGAGTCGTTGAAGAAGTCGACCTTGCCGTCGTCGTCGACCCAGGTGTTCTCGAGCCAGGCGTCGGGCCGGGTCACCGCGCCGTAGATCGTCGGCTCGTCCACCGGGTCGAGGCCGAAGGTCTTCGCGAAACACCCGTTCTCCGACGCGTAGACCTTCCCACCGGGGAAGAGGGCGACGAAGTCGTCCTGAACGGGAAGCGAACCGAGCTGCCGGCGGAACGTCGTCGTCGTCTTCCCCGTCCCCGACAGGCCGAGGATGAGCGCGACCTTCTCCTCGCCGTCGACGTCGGGGAAGGATTTCAGGCCCGAGTGGAGGGCGAGACCGCCGGCCTCGTAAACGAGGTGGTTCCACATCCGCAGCCCCCCCATCTTCGACTCCCCGAAGTAGTCGGAACCCAACACCCGGGTGACGTAGTTGTCGAGGTCGACGAGGATGAGCTTGTCGTCGGGGCTCGGGGAGGCGAGGGGCGACTCGTCCTCCCACACCATGAGCTCGGGATCGATGGCCTCCACGTCGGCGCGGAGGCCCGGGGTGTAGATGACCGTGAACTCGGGGGTCCAGTCGTCGTCCTTGGGGAAGTAGAGCTGCTGCTGCATCGCGGGGATGTTCGCCTGGGTACGCTCGATGTAGAGGCGGCATCCCGTGCGGAACTCGGGGTCGGGCCCGATGTATCCCTCGATGAGGATCATGTCCTTGTCCGCGATGTAGGCGTCCTGGAGCGCCGCCCACCGCTCGTAGTCCGCCCTCGAGATGGAGTTCTTGAAGGGCTCGTCCTCGGCGACGAAGAACGTGGACTGGGCGAGCCGCGCGGTCACCTCCGCCATGTAGTTGAGGTTCCCGAACTCGGTCACCGTCACTCGCGGCAGGTAGGCGAGGGCCCACTCCCGGAGCCGTTCCTGGCTCGGGTTCTTCGCCACCGAGGCGGCGTGGGGAAGCTTGATGGCCATGTCCGTCCTTCCTGGCTCAGGCGATCGTCACCGAGGGATCCAGGTACACGTCCTGGATGGCGTGGAGCAGCTCGACACCCTCGGCCATCGGTCGCTGGAAGGCCTTGCGCCCCGAGATGAGGCCCATCCCTCCCGCTCGCTTGTTGATCACGGCGGTGCGCACCGCCTGGGCGAGGTCCCCCGCCCCCGACGACGCCCCGCCCGAGTTGATGAGCCCGATCCGGCCCATGTAGTTGTTCACCACCTGCCATCTGGTCCACTCGATCGGATGGTCGGGAACGAGGTCGTCGTAGACCCGGTCGTGGGTCTTCCCGAAGCCGACCGCCCGGTAGCCGCCGTTCGAGGTGGGCTGTTTCTGCTTGACGATGTCGGCCTCGATGGTCACCCCGAGGTGGTTGGCCTGGCCGGTGAGATCGGCGGAGGCCTCGTGGTTGACCCCGTCGACGGTGAACGCCGGGTTCCGCAGGTAGCACCACAGCACGGTGAACATGCCGAGCTCATGGGCCCGCTCGAAGGCCTCGGCGACCTCGACGATCTGCCGGCGGGCGTGCTCCGACCCGAAGTAGATCGTGGCGCCGACCCCGGCGGCGCCGAGGTCCCAGGCCCGCTCGACCGACCCGAACATCGTCTGGTCGTAACGGTTCGGATAGGTGAGCAGCTCGTTGTGGTTGAGCTTGACGATGAAGGGGATGCGGTGGGCATACCGACGGGCGACGAGCCCGAGGACGCCGAAGGTCGTCGCCACGGCGTTGCAGCCACCCTCGATGGCGAGCCGCACGATGTTCTCGGGGTCGAAGTAGATGGGGTTCGGGGCGAAGGCCGAAGCCCCGGAGTGCTCGATCCCCTGGTCGACGGGCAGGATGGACAGGTACCCGGTTCCGCCGAGTCGACCGGTGTCGTGGAGCCACTGGAGGTTGCGGAGCACCTGCGGGTTCCGATCGGAGGGGCCGAAGACGACGTCGACGTGATCGGGGCCGGGAAGGTGGAGCTCCTCCTTCGGGATGCCCTTCGCCACGTAGGACAGCAGGTCCTCGGCCTCGTCGCCGAGCAGTGCGTACAGGTCCATGGCGCCCCCTTCTCGCGGTCGGTGCGTCCCCCTGATTATGGCCGATGCGAAGGGGACCTCGACCGGGGTCATCCCTCGGTGGGGAATCCGGCGAGGGCCGCGAGGTCCTCGGCGACCCGGCGGCCTCGCGCCCGCAGGGACGCCTCGAGGCCGAGCCGGTCGACGCCCGGGCCCAGCTCGCCGCGGAGGTCGACGTAGATCTTCAGCTTCGGCTCCGTACCCGACGGGCGGGCCAGGGCGCGGCCTCCACCGGCGAGCCGATACTCGACGAGGGGCGCCGCACCGAGGTAGAAGGGTCGTCGATCGGCCCCGACGCGGTAGTCGACGACCTCCTCCACCCCGAAGTCGCCGAGACGGTCGGGCACCACCTCGCCGAGCCGCTCCATCGCCTCGGCGAGCTCCCGACGACCCTCGAGGCCGGGCCGGACGACCTCGAGGTGGGAGGAGACCCACAGCCCGTGGGTCCGGTAGAGGCGTTCGAGACGGTGCCACACCGACTCGCCGCGAGCGAGCTCGTGTCCCACGAGCTGAGCGAAGACCGCGGCGGCGGAGATCCCGTCCTTGTCGCGGACCTGCGGCCACACCGAGTAGCCGAGCGCCTCCTCGTAGGCGAAGAGGAACCGACCCTTCCCCTTCGCCTCGAGGGCGAGGGCCGCGTTCCACAGCCACTTGAACCCCGTGAGGGTGCGGTCGTAGAAGGCCCCGGCGGCCCGGGCGATCGACCGGAGCATGGGGGACGACACGATGGTGTTGAGCACGATGGGCCAGTCCACGGTGGCGTGCTCGAGGAGGAAGTCGGCGAGGAGCACCCCGATCTCGTCTCCGTGGAGCGGACGCCACACCCCGCCGGGTTCGGGGAGGCTCACCGCGAGGCGGTCGGCGTCGGGGTCGTTGGCGATGACGACGTCGGCGTCGATCGCCGCGGCGAGTTCGTGGGCGAGGTCGAGGGCGCCGGGCACCTCCGGGTTCGGAAAGGGTGTGGTGGGGAACCGCCCGTCGGGTTCGAGTTGTCGGGCCACCGGGTGGACGCCGCGGAACCCGGCGCGTTCGAGGGCCGCGATCGTATAGGGTCCCCCGACCCCGTGGAGGGGCGTGTAGACGATCTTCGTCGCCCGCTCGACGGTGACCCCCACGAAGGCGGCGGGGAGGGCGGCGAGGTAGTCCGCCCGCAGGTCGGGGATGGACCGGGCGAGGGGGTGGGCGAAGGGGTCGTCCACCCGGGGAACCTCGTCGGCGGGCGGGGCGGCGTCGATGTATGCGGCGATCTCGGCGTCGACGGGGGGAACGATCTGGGCGTGGTTCGGCGCGTAGACCTTGTAGCCGTTGTACTCGGGCGGGTTGTGGGAAGCGGTGACGACGATGGCGGCGACGGCGCCGAGGCGACGGGCGGCGAAGGCGAGGGCCGGGGTCGGCGTGCCGCCGGGGGCGTAGGCGACGTCGAGGCCGGCGGCGACGAGCACGGCGACGGTGTCTTCGAGGAACGCCGGCGACGACGTCCGCTCGTCCCGACCGACGACGACCGGCCCACGGTCGGGGCCGGTGTTCGCGAGGATCCAGTCGGCGACGCCGCGGGTGGCCCGGATCACGACGGCCCGATTCATGCGGTTCGATCCGGCACCGACGATCCCACGGAGACCGGCGGTCCCGAACTCGAGGGTTCCGTCCATCCGGTCGGCGAGCTCGTCGCGGTCCCCCGCCTCGACGAGGGCGAGGAGCTCGGCCCTGGTCGTCGGATCGGGATCGTGGGCCGCCCACCGACGCGCGGCCTCGACGGGATCCTTGGGGAGCTCCATGGCCGCCAAGCCTACCGGGACCGTCGGTAGCCTCTCCGGGGTGGACCCCTCACGGCTCGGCCCCGACACCCGCCGCCGCGCCCTCCGTCGTCTCGGCGACGAGACCCTCGACGTCCTCGTGATCGGCGGCGGGATCACCGGCGTGGGTTGTGCCCTCGACGCCGCCACCCGAGGCCTCGACGTCGGGCTCATCGAGCAACGAGACCTCGCGTCGGGCACCTCGTCCCGCTCCTCCAAGCTCATCCACGGCGGCCTCCGGTACCTCGAACGCCTCGACCTCCGGCTCGTCGCCGAAGCCCTCCACGAACGCACGCTCTTGCTGCACCTGGCCCCGCACCTCGTCCACCCTCTCCCCTTCCTCTACCCCCTCCGCCGTCACTGGGAGCGCCTCTACGTCGGGGCCGGGGTCCTCCTCTACGACCTCCTCGCCGCCTCCGGGAGCAACCCGCTGCCCCGGCACCGTCATCTCGGCCGGCGGAGCATGCTCCGGGAGTTCCCCGACCTCGACCCCGAGGCGTTCGTCGGCGCGATCCGCTACTGGGACGCCCAGACCGACGACGCCCGCTACGTCGCCGTCCTCGCCCGGACGGCGGCACGACACGGGGCGTCGATCGCCCCGAGCGTCCGAGCCGTCGGGCTGTTGCGACGGGGCGACCGTGTCGTGGGTGTGAGGGCCGTCGACCTCGAGCGCGGCGCCGAGTTGGAGATCCGGGCCAGGGTCGTCGTGAACGCCACCGGGGTGTGGACGGACGACGTCGAGGCGATGGCCGGCGACACCGAGCGGCTCGTCATCGCCTCGAAGGGCATCCACCTCGTCGTACCGGGCGAGCGGATCCGAGGCACCACCGGGCTCATCACCCGCACCGAGAAGAGCGTCCTCTTCGTGATCCCCTGGGACGGCCACTGGCTCATCGGAACCACCGACACCCCCTGGCGGCTCCACCGCGCCCACCCGGCGGCGAACCGGACCGACATCGAGTACCTCCTCGACCACGTGAACCGGATCCTCGCCCGGCCCCTCGGTGCGCGCGACCTCGTCGGCGTCTACGCCGGCTTGCGGCCCCTCGTCGCCGGCGACGCCGCGGCGACCGAGAAGCTGTCCCGCGAGCACGTCGTGACCCGGCCGCGTCCGGGACTCCTGACGGTCGCCGGAGGGAAGTTCACGACGTATCGGGTGATGGCCGCCGACGCCCTCGACGCCGCGGCCGGGGACCTCGGCCGGCTCCCGCCGTCGGTGACCGACCGGATCTCCCTCGTCGGCGCCGACGGCTACGCCGCCGTCTGGAACACCCGGGAGCGGATCGCCCGCGAACGGGGGCTTCCGGTCCCGGTGGTCGAGCGCCTCCTCCGCCGCTACGGCTCCCTCGTCGGCGAGCTGTTCGCCCTCATCGACGACGACCCCTCCCTCGGCGAACCGCTCCCCGGCGGCGCCGGGCATCTCCGGGCGGAGCTCCGACACGCCGTCTCCCACGAGGGAGCGCTCCACCTCGACGACCTCCTGACCCGACGCACCCACATCTCCATCGAGGAGCCCGACCGGGGCGTCACCGCCGCCCACGCCGCCGCGCCGTTGGTCGCCGACCTCCTCGGGTGGGACGCCCGAACCGTCGCCCGGGAGATCGAGCACTACGAGGCCCGGGTCGCCGCAGAGCTCGAGTCCCAGCGGATGCCCGACGACCGCACCGCCGACGCCGCGCGCATGGGCGCCCCCGACGTCCGGGTCGGCCTCGCAGACGACTGAGCCCGGCCGCCGGGGAGGGACCCCCGAGCACCGTCGATCGACGACGGCGCCTCCGAAGGGGAAGACCGGGTGCTCGCCGGGACGTCGAGCCTCCGGCGGGACCGGCTCTCTAGACTCGGACGTATCCGAGGAGGAGGAGCATGGGGATGACGACCGACGACATCGTCGCCGAGGTGGGCACGGCCGTGAGCAGGCTGTGGTGGATCTGGCTCGTGGCGGGGATCGTCTGGATCCTCGTGTCGGTGGTGATCTTGCAGTTCGACACCGCCTCGGCGGCGACGGTGGGGCTCATCTTCGGCCTCATGCTCCTGGCCGCCGGCCTCCAGAACCTCCTCATCGGGAGCTTCGTCGAGGAGGCGAAGTGGTTCTGGTACGTCTTCGGGGGGCTGCTCATCGTCGGTGGGCTCGTGTCGCTGTTCGCCCCGGTCGAGACGTTCCTCGCCCTCGCCGACATCCTCGGGTTCATCTTCGTGATGATCGGCGCGCTCTGGATCGTCCAGGCGCTCCTCGCCCGGGGCATCTCGCCGCTGTGGTGGCTCGGGCTCGTCAGCGGGATCATCATGGTGGTGATGGGGTTCTGGCTCGGTGGGCAGTTCCTCATCACGAAGGCCTACACCCTCCTCGTCTTCGCCGGCGTCTACGCCCTCATGAAGGGCGTCACCGATCTCATCCTCGCCTTCGAGGTGCGCCGCTTCGGCAAGGTGCTCCAGGAGCTCTGAGCAGCGCGAGGGCACATACCCCCGGGGGTATGTCTATCCTGGCGCCTCCCCAGGAGGTGAGGAATGACGACATCGACGACGACGGTCGAACAGGTGCCGGCGACCCGGTGGCAGGAGTGGCTCGCGGAGACCGGCGGCGTGCTCCTCGACGTGCGGGAGCCCCTCGAGTGGGCCCAGGGCACCCTACCCGGTTCCACCCTCCTGCAGATGAGCGGCATGCCGGGCAACCTCGGCGAGCTCGACCCCACCAGGCCGGTGCTCGTGGTGTGCCGGTCGGGCAATCGCAGCCAGATCGTCGCCCGCTACCTGGCCGAGCAGGGCTTCCGGGCGGCGAACCTCGTGGGAGGCCTCGTCGCCCTCGGCCTCGCCTGAGCCTCTAGCATCGGCGGGGTGGAGCGGAGCGAAGCCCGGGAGTTCTGGAACCAGCGCTACCTCGAAGAGCCCTGGCCCGAGGAGCCGTCGCCCTGGCTCGTGACCCTCCTCGACCGGCTCGGGGACCCGGGTCGCGTCCTCGACGTCGCCGGGGGCACCGGTCGCAACGCCCTCTTCCTCGCCGCCCACGGCTGGACGCCGACGATCGTCGACGCCTCCGACGTCGGTCTCGGCCTGGCCCGGCGCCGCGCCGAGGAACTCGGCCTCCCCCTGACGACCCTTCGACGCGACCTCCAGCGGGAACCGCTCCCCGAAGGGCCCTGGGATCTCGCCCTCGTCTTCCACTACCTCGACCGCGACGTCCTCCCCACCGTCTCGCAGGTCCTCCGCCCCGGCGGCCGCCTCGTGGGCGCCATCGCCACCGTCCGGAACCTCGAACGGCATCCCCGACCCCCGAGGCCCTATCTCCTCGACGAAGGCGAGCTACCGGGACTCCTCCCCGACGTCGAACTCCTCGACTACCGAGAGGGCTGGTTCGACGACCGCCACGAGGCCCGATTCTTCGCGGAGCGACCGTCGTGCTGAACCTCGACGAGTATCGGGCCACCGTTCCCCGCTCTCGACTCCGCGTGGCCGACCGGGTGTGGGACTACGTCGCGGTGGGCGAGGGACCCGGCCTCGTCCTCCTCCACGGAATGGCCGGGAGCGCCGACGTCTGGTTCCAGCAGGTGCAGCTCCTCTCCGACCGTCGCCGCGTCGTCGCGGTGACCTACCCGCGGGTGCGATGCCTCGAGGAGCTCGCCGTCGGGGTGATGGCGGTCGCCGACGCCGAGGGCCTCGACGTCGTCAAGGTGGTGGGCACGAGCCTCGGCGGCTACCTCGCCCAGTACCTCGTGAAGACCCGTCCCGAACGCATCGCCGCCGCGGTGTTCGCCAATACCTTCCCGCCGAACGACCTCATCGCCGAACGGAGCCGGCTCCTTCGGCGACTCTTCCGCCTCCTGCCCTCGCGCCTCGTCTCCCGGTCCCTCCTCCGTTCGGCTCGGGCGAGGCTGGTGCCCGCGGGCGACGACTCCCCGCTGCTCGCCCGCCTCCTCGAGGAGACCTACACGGCGCCCGACGCCAAACGGGTGTTCCTCGAACGCCTCGATCTCGTCCTCGAACCCTTCGAGGCCCCCGAACCGGCGATGCCGGTGGCGATCGTCGAGGCCGGCGACGATCCCCTCGTCTGGCCGGAGCTACGCCACGCCCTCCGGGAGACCTACCCCGACGCCCCCACGTACACCTTCGAGAGCGGCGGCCATTTCCCCTACGTGAACCGACCCTACGACTACGCCGAGGTCGTCGAGAAGTTCCTCCGCTGAGGCCCCCCAGCATCCCCGGCGGTCCCGGGCGAGTCCTCGGGCGTGGGGAGTCCACCCCACCTCAACGCAGCTCGACGAGCTCCGGCTCGCCGTCCACGGCCACGACGAGCACCCGCCGGGCCTCGACCCCGTCGAGTGCGGCGGCGATCCGGTCCGGATCGACCGGCGGCCCCGTCGCCGCCACCATCGGCCGTACCCGGGCGTCGACGAGCCGACGGAGCGCCGCGGCGGCCTCCACGGCGTTCGTGGCGACGAGGACGAGCTCCCTCACTCCCACCGGGGTTGCCACCCCTCGCCGCCGGTCGGCCCGCCACACCTGGAGGTGATACCCGCCGATCACGACCGCGGTGAGGGCCGAGACGAGGGCGCCGCGGAGGACGGCCCAAGCGAGCCCACCCCCGAGGAGGGCCACGAAGACGCCCCGAACGATGCCGATCGCGGCGACGAAGCCCATCGTCCCGGCGACGGCGAGCACCGCGACGAGGTAGACGCGACGGCTCGGCGAGGCCACCTCGGCGGGATCGATGCGAGCCGCCTCGCACCGACGCCAATGGAACCACCACACCGCGCCGCCCACGAGCAAGGCCGTGACCGCGCCCAGGACCTGGTTGATCGATCCACCACCGGTGAGGACCAGCTCAGCTGGTGGAAGGCCGGCGTCGAGAAGGCGCCAGAGGCCGACGGCGAAGGCGGCGAGGCCCGCGCCGGCCAGCAAGTAGTCGTAGACCCGATCCGGCTCCCTCCGGTCCATGCTCCGCCGCCGGAGGACGAGTCGGTGATGGATCCAGATCACCGCGGCGACGGTGACCGCGGCGAGTCGACCCGGGAGGCTCCCGAAGTGCTCCACAGCGGTCGCGGTTCCCGGGTCCCCCACGAACCAGACCAGAAGCTGGAAGAGGACGAGCGCTCCGGCGACGAGCACGACGCCGGTCGACACCAGCACCGGGCCGAGGAGGACGTAGGCGAGCCACGTGGGCCGGTCGACGTCGCCCACGGCGCCGAGCCCGAACCAGTGGTAGCCCCAGACGGTCCCTCCCACCGCGACGAGGGCGACACCCTTCCACACGTGGGTGCCACCGCCGACGGCGATCGTCGTCCCGACGAGCGCCTCGACGGCGGCCTCGTAGACGACGGTGAGGAGGATCCCGGCCCCCACGGCCCAGGCGACGAGCCCGACGAGGGATCCCACGAGGGCGGGTGCCTCTGGGAGCAGTGCAGGCTGCCGTTCCGGATCACGCCCCCATCGACCGTGCACGAACCAGGCGAAGCCCCAGGCGACGACCCCGGCGAACCCGCGCCCCGCGACCACACCGCTGAGCAGCCCGGCGAGGACCTCGACGGCCGAGGCGACGGCGGCGGAGACGGCGACGGCGAGGGCAGCCGTCAGGTAGAGCATCCATCCAAGTCCGCTCCGCTCGGTGGGGTCCTCGGCGAGCCGCCGGTCGACGAACACCCGCAGGCCGATCCAGACGGCGCCGCCGACGAGGGCGAGGCTCGCGGCCGAGGCGATCGGCAGGCTGCGGTGAGCGACGAACCGCGACTGGATGAGGACGAGATCGAGGAGCCGCCGGAGTCCCTCGACACCCACGACGAAGGCGACGAACCAGATGAGGTAGACGGCGAAGCGGCGGGACGCCGTGGCCAAGTCGGTGACCGTCGTCTGCCGCCCCGAGGCCCGGAGAACGAGGAGGACGATCACGATTCCGACCCCCATCAGAAGGAGGAGGAGAAGGAGCAACAGCAGGGGGCCGAGGAGTATCCACATGACTTCGCCTCACCCCTCGGCGGGCGGCTCGAGGGCGCACCATTCGACGGGCCACGGAGGCTCGACGATCCTCCATCCCCGATCGGTCCGCTCGAGCACGAACGTGGCCGGATGTTCGTAGGTACCGGCGAAGGGATCGGCCGCCGGCGAGAGCACGACGATCACCTCGGCCCTCCCGTCGT
Source organism: Actinomycetota bacterium (assembly GCA_011371355.1). Taxonomy (GTDB): domain Bacteria; phylum Actinomycetota; class Acidimicrobiia; order Spongiisociales; family UBA5794; genus DRQR01. Next base: position 6,942 of record DRQR01000198.1, on the reverse strand, counting down.
CGACGTCGACCTCGTCGAGGACGGCCCGGTCGAAGGACGACGCGGAGAACCGGAGCTCGTCACGGAGCAGCCGGGAGCAGTCGGTGCCGGCGAGCTCCGCCGACCACCATTCCGTCGCCGCGGCGGCGTCGCCTTCGAACACCGCGTCGAGGTACCGCTGGACGACGCCTTCCGGGGTGTCCTCGGGGAACCGGGTGGGATGCCGCCACGTGGCGAGGACGACGGCGACGACGATGAGCACGGTGAGCCCACCGAGCCAATACCAGGCGGAACGATCCACTCCCACCTCCTCGGTGGAAGCCTAGAGGCGGGAGCCCGGGTAGCTCAGCCGGCGACGCGGATGACGAAGACCTGCCGGTCGCCCTCGTCGGTGGCCGACACGACGGTGTGGCCGAGGTCCTCGGCGAGGGTCGGGATGTCGGAGAGGGAGCCCGGGTCGGTGCAGACCACCTCGAGCTCGTCCCCCGGCTCCAACCGACGCAGGGCCATCGAGGTCTTCGCCACCGGGAGGGGGCACTGCAGGCCGGTGCAGTCGAGCGTCTTCCTCATCGTTCCTCCTCGTCGAACACGGACGGATTCCCGTCGTCGGCGACGAGCTCGCCGAACCAGGACAGGTACTTCATCGACGAATCCGGGGAGATCGCCACGGCGAGGGCTCCGGGAGCGTCGAGCACGGAGGCGGCGTGGACGACGGCCCCGGTGGACGGCCCGACGAGGAGCCCTTCCCGCCGATGGAGCTCGAGGGTCCGGCGATACGCGTCCTCGTCGGAGACGACGACCACGTCGTCGACCACCGAGCGGTCGAGGATCTCGGGCTCCTTCGCCTCGGCGAACGACTTGAGCCCGGGCAGCCGGTGCCCCGGCTCGGGCTCGACGCCCACGACCCGGATCGTCGGGTCTCGCTCCTTGAGGTAACGACCCACACCCGTGATCGTCCCGCAGGTCCCGAAGCCGGCGAGGAAGACGCGGATCCTGCCCTCGGTCTGCCGCCAGATCTCGGGTCCCGTCGTCTCGTAGTGGGCCCGGACGTTGTCGAGGTTGGCGTACTGGTCGGTGGTGACGAAGGCCGGGTCGGAGGCGAGGATCGAGCGGGCAAGGGCGATGGCACCGTCCTTGGGGTGGTCGATCGGACAGAGATCGTCGGGCGTCGGCCACACCTCGGCGCCGAGCATCCGCAACAGGGTCTGTTTCTCCTCGGGCACACCGTCGGGGATCGCGATCGTGACGGGCACCCCCCGCACCGCGGCGAGCGCGGCGAGGGCGATCGCGGTGTTGCCCGACGACGCCTCGACGATGCGACGGCCCCCGAGGCCGACGCGGCGTTCGAGGCCTTCGAGCATCGCGGCGGCGGCCCGGTCCTTCACCGAGCCGAAGGGGTTCAGCCACTCGAGCTTGAGCCAGACCTCGGCGCCTCCCTCGGGCAGGGTGCGCCGGACTCGCACGAGGGGAGTCGGTTGGCGGACCGAGGGCAGCAGTTCGGTCACGTCCTCGTAGCGACGGAGCGCCGGGTCTCCGCCGAGGGAGGTGTCGGGTCGTCGATCGGCGATGGTCATGGGGCCTCCGGAAACGACGAACGACCCGCCGGGGATCCGTGCGGGTCGTTCCTGTGGCTGGTCGAGTCGAGGATCAGACGCGGCCGGGCCCGCACGGGCTGTCCGTGCAGCGACACCGACGACACGTCCGATGGATCACGAGCTCATCGTAGCGGGGCGCGAGCGCTTCGATGCCGACGTCACCGCAGGAGGGTGAGGAGGAGGATCGACGGCTCGAGCGCCTCGACGGAGTGGGGGAGGTGGGCGTCCATGTGGACCCAACTCCGCGGCCCGACGACCCGTTCCTCGTCGCCGAGGACGAGCCGGAACCGCCCGGCGACGACCTCGAGGACGACGGGGACCGACGCGGTGTGCTCGGTGAGTTCTTGTCCGGCGTCGAAGGCGAAGCCGACGACCCGGATCCGATCGTCGCGGTAGAGGACCTTCGAGAGGGTGCCGTCGGCGGGGATCTCGAGGAGGTCGGCGACGTCGTCGATGGCGAAGTAGGACATCGGACCGCAGCCTACCGGAGCCGGGCGAGGGCCTCGGCGAGTCCGTCCTCGAGGTCGGCGACGGCGGCGTCGGGCCAGCGGGCGGGATCGCCGCGAGCGAAGGAGGTGCGGTCCCGACGGTTGTCGAACACCGCGGCGGGAACGAGGAGCCGCCCCTCGGCGGTGTCGACCGGCACGTGGCCTCCACCGCCGGTGCTGAGGAGCCAACAGAAGTCGTCGGTGCCGTAGTCGCGGCGCATGACCGGTTCGGGTACGCCGTGGTGGAGCACCGACCCCTCCTCGCCGGGCCGGGCCCGTTCCCGGTTCCGTCGGCGGGCCTCCTCAGGGGTCACCCAGACGTAGAGGAGGCCGGCCCGCCGTAGCGTCTCGGGTCGGAACCGCGCCAGGGAGGCCCGGTAGCCGAGGGGTTCGGGGAGCGGCGGCCGAGCTCCCTCGGGCCCGCCGCGGGCGAATTCCACGAGGACCGTTCGCGTGCGCGGCGGCGGGGCGGCAGACCGTTCGGCGGCGAGGGCCTCGGCGACGTCGGCCACGCCGGCCACGACCGGGGTGGGGAGCCCTTCGCATCGGGGAGGGATCCCCACCCGCCCGGCCGCCTCGTCGAGCCGGGCGAGGACCCAACCCACCGGTTCGGTGGAAGACGAGTCGGGATCGTCGATCCGGGCGACGTCTTCGTCGAGGAGGATCGAGAGGGTGAGCCAGTCCCGAGGGTCCCGGAAGGTGTCGTCGGCGGCGATGAAGAATCGACGGGCCTCGCCCCGGGCCTCGAGCTCGTCGTCGATCCGTCGCATGAGGTGGACGTAGGGGAAGTCGTCGAGATGGACGAGGGCGCCGAGACCGAGGTCGGCCCCGACGTCGGCGTCGAGGTGCTCGAGGAAGCGCCGGATCTCCGACTTGCCCGAGGCGGGGAGCCCGAGGAGGAAGAGGTGACGGATCACGTCGGTGGATCCCCGGGGGGCCAGGGCCCCCCGGGGCTCGGGATCATTCTTCCTCCGGTGCGTGCTCGGCGAGTTCGGCGATCTCGGCGACGATCTCGGCGTTCGCCAGGGTGGTGACGTCGCCGAGCTGCCGATGCTCGGAGATGTCCTTGAGCAGGCGCCGCATGATCTTCCCCGACCGGGTCTTGGGCAGATCGGGGGTGAAGACGATCGACTTCGGTTTGGCGATGGGGCCGATGGTCTTCCCGACGTGCTCGCGGAGCTCGTCGATGAGCGCCTCGTCGCCGACGATCCCGGCCCGGAGCGTGACGAACGCGGCGATGGCCTGGCCGGTGATGGGGTCGGAGCGCCCGACCACCGCGGCTTCGGCGACGGCCGGGTGGGCGACGAGGGCCGACTCGACCTCGGCGGTCGAGATGTTGTGGCCGGCGACGAGCATGATGTCGTCGACCCGTCCGAGGAGCCAGAAGTAGCCGTCGGGGTCGCGCTTCGCCCCGTCGCCGGTGAAGTACTTCCCGGGGAACCGCGACCAGTAGGTGTCGAGGTACCGCTGGTCGTCGCCGTAGACGGTGCGCAGCATCGACGGCCAGGGGTGGGTGAGCACGAGGTAGCCGCCGCCGCCGAGGGGAACCGAGTTGCCTTCGTCGTCGACGACGTCGGCCCCGATGCCGGGGAAGGGGAGCGTCGCCGAGCCGGGCTTGAGGTCGACGACGCCGGGGAGGGGCGTGATCATGATCGCCCCGGTCTCGGTCTGCCACCAGGTGTCGACGATCGGGCAGCGGCCTCCACCGATGTGGGTGTGGTACCACATCCACGCCTCGGGGTTGATCGGCTCCCCGACCGTGCCGAGCAGGCGCAGGGAGGACAGGTCGTGGCGCGCCGGGTACTCGTCGCCCCACTTCATGAAGGCCCGGATGGCCGTGGGCGCGGTGTAGAAGATCGTCACCCCGAGCTCCTCGACGATCTGCCAGAGCCGATCCTTGTCGGGATGGTCGGGAGCCCCTTCGTACATGACCCCCGTCGCCCCGTTCGCGAGGGGCCCGTAGACGATGTAGGAGTGACCGGTGACCCAGCCGATGTCGGCGGCACACCAGTAGACGTCGTCGGGTTTGATGTCGAAGACGTAGTGGTGGGTGGTGGTCACCCCGGTGAGGTAGCCGCCCTGGGTGTGGACGATGCCCTTCGGCTTCCCCGTGGTCCCGGAGGTGTAGAGGATGTAGAGGAGGTCCTCGGCGCCCATGACCTCGGGCTCGCACTCGGCGTCCTGGCCCTCGACGAGGTCGTGGTACCAGACGTCCCGCCCCTCGGTCATCGGCGCGTCGTTCCCGACCCGTTCGACGACGACGACGTGCTCGATCGTCGGCGTGCGTTCGAGGGCGACGTCGGCGTTCTCCTTGAGGGGGAACTTCGTGCCCCGCCGCCACGACCCGTCCTGGGTGATGAGCACCTTCGCCTGGGCGTCGATGATCCGATCGGCGAGGGCGTCGGAGGAGAAGCCCCCGAACACCACCGAGTGGACGGCCCCGATCCGGGCACAGGCGAGCATCGCGATCGGCAGCTCGGGGATCATCCCCATGTAGATCGCCACCCGATCGCCACGGCGCACCCCGAGGCCCTTCAGGGCGTTGGCGAACCGTCCGACGTGCTCGTGGAGCTCCCGGTAGGTGAGGGTGCGCCGGTCCCCGGGCTCACCCACCCAGTGGAAAGCGACCTTGTCGCCGATCGTCTCGAGGTGCCGGTCGAGGCAGTTGTAGGAGACGTTGAGCTTGCCGTCGACGAACCACTTGTAGAAGGGAGGGTTCGACTCGTCGACGACGACCGTCGGCTCCTCGTACCAGGTGATCCGTTCGAGGGCTTGCCGCATCCACCACGCCCGCCAGTCCTCGGCCTCCTCGTAGATCCCGGGCTGGGCGTTCGCCTGGGCTGCGAACTCGGGGGGCGGCGGGAACACGCGTTCTTCTCGGAGCAGGTTCTCGAGCGTCGAATCGGCCACGACGGTCTCCTCCGTCTCGCTGGTTCCTTCCGGTCGCCAGCCTACGCATGCCGACGGGTCGCGTGCAGGGCCTTCCGCCCTCGGCGTGGACAACCCCGGCCGCAGGGATATACTCGGGGCCTGCGTCGCCCGGCGTCGGCTATGATGCCGGGGCGTTCGAGCCCCCATCGTCCAGCGGCCTAGGACTCCGCCCTTTCAAGGCGGCAACGGGGATTCGAATTCCCCTGGGGGCACGACGCGGGGGCGTGGTGAAGTCTGGAGTTCACGCCGGCCTGTCAAGCCGGAGGTCGCGGGTTCAAATCCCGTCGCTCCCGCCACCCGTCGTCCGAGCTGCGGCTCGGGCGCGCGGTCAGGTAGCTCAGTTGGAAGAGCGCCGGTCTGAAAAACCGGAGGTCGGCGGTTCGATCCCGCCCCTGACCACCGCCGAGCCCACCGGCCCGACGGTCGGAGGCGTTCGGCATCCCTCGAACCCCCGGCTCGAGGCCACCCTTCGCCGTCTCGGGGACGCTCCCGGTCTCCCTGCCGTCCGCCGGTCGATGCTCGGCGGGTCCTCCCCGCCTCGCCGCCTCGCCGCTCCCGCCGAGGAGGCGGAACCCCGGCCGCAGGCTGCGCACCGGTCCCCGCCGGCACGGTCGGGTTCGTCGTCGCGGAGCCCGAGCCCGACGGCGGCCACGAGCGCCGGGATCCGTCCGGTGGCACCCAACCGCCGGTAGAGATCGGCGAGCAGCCGCCGCATATGCCGCGGCGAGTACCCCTCGGCGGCCGCCACCTCACCCACCGTCGCACCTGCCGCCGACGACCACAGCCGCTGCCGGTCCCGAGGGCCGAACCCGTCCCGCTTCACCATCGGGCTCTTCCGGTTGGAGTGGGGATCCGGTGGGGTGGTGGAGGTGCTGGGTTGCGGTCGGGGACCGTGCCCTCGTCGGCGACGGTCGAAGGCGGCAGCAGGATGGATGCCCCGACGATGGGCAACGGCACCGGTTGGGCCCAGGCGACGTTGGGTTTGGAGGGTTCCTCGACGCGACGGACGATGCCGAGGGGTGGTCGCGTCCAGCGAGGTGACCTCGGCGGTGGGAAGGTTCTCACGCCCCTCTGTCGCGCGAACTCCGACGCAGTGCAGTTGGCAGATCTCGTCTGGCATTCCCCAACAGGGGCTATAGGCTTCGAGACGGTCGAAACCAACAGGCAGGCCATGGCCGCGACTCGAAGGGCGCGGATGCGAGTTTCCAAGGCCCCGACCTGGGGGCTCTGGGCATTGCTCGGTCTCGTCGTTGCCGTCGGCCTGATCACGACCGACGCAGCCCGCACGAGTGCGGGGCCGACGGGACCCGTGGACGTCGTCGTCGTCGATCGCCTCGAGCCCCATCCGGGTTCCGTGGTGATCTCGCCTTCCCCAGGCACGTCGTTCCAGATCGACACCGGCCCCTTCTTGGAAGCGGTAGCTCCACCCGACGGCGATTCGGTCTTCGCGTTGTACTACGACGACGAGCAAAGCGAGATGGTCTTGGCGTCCTTCGACCTCGCCACCGGGGAGTTGCGGGGCTCGACCGCCGTCGCCGATCGGATGTACGGGCCACCGTTCGGATGGACCTACCTCGCCGTCTCCGACGGCGGTGAACGGGTGTACGTGCCGCAGATGAAGGCGTTGAACCGCGCCACCGCGACCGCACCGGATGGGTCGGTTTCGATCGTGGGCCGGCCAACCTACGAGTATTCGTTGCTCGTGATCGATGGCAGAGACCTGTCGCCGATCCAGCGGACGCCTCTGGGCAACTCCTGCGGTGCTGCGATGATCTTCCCCCTCCCGAAGGCGGGAACCGAACGCGTCGGCGTGCTCTGCGCCCAGAGCCGCGACTTCTTCGTGATCGAGGAGGACGGTACAGGACCTCGGGTGGTCACGCTGCCCACGGAAGGCGAGCCGGAGAACGAATTCGCAGGCGGCGTCGTCGTCGACACCGGAGTCCTCGTCG
>DRQR01000197.1 GCA_011371355.1 Actinomycetota bacterium | reverse complement strand
TCGGCTTGCCGTGCTCGAGGTAGATGCGGTTCGCGTCACGGAGCTCGCGACCGGTGAGCTCGACGAAGGCCTTGTCGTTGAAGACGTTGCAGTTCTGGTAGATCTCGATGAACGCGGCACCTTCGTGCTCGTAGGCCGCGGCGAGCACCTCGGCGGTGTGCTTGCGATCCATGTCGATGGTCCGAGCCACGAAGGTCGCTTCCGCCCCCAGCGCCAGGGAGATCGGGTTGAAGGGCCAGTCGATCGACCCGTAGGGGCTCGTCTTCGTGCGCTTCCCCACCTCGGAGGTCGGGGAGTACTGCCCCTTCGTGAGCCCGTAGATCTGGTTGTTGAACAGGAGGATCTTGATCCGCATGTTCCGCCGCAGGGCGTGGATGAGGTGGTTGCCGCCGATCGACAGGGCGTCGCCGTCCCCGGTGATCACCCACACGTGGAGGTTCGGGTTCGCCGCGGCGACACCAGAGGCGATGGCGGGAGCCCGCCCGTGGATCGAGTGCATCCCGTAGGTGTTCATGTAGTAGGGGAAGCGGCTCGAGCAGCCGATGCCCGAGATGAAGACGTGGTTCTCCCGAGGCACGTCGAGCTCGGCGAGGAAGTTCTGGACGGAGGCGAGGATCGTGTAGTCCCCGCAGCCGGGGCACCAACGAACCTCCTGGTCGGTCTGGAAGTCGGCCCGGGTGTAGCGGGCGGTGTCGGTCATCGGACGGCCTCCCGGTCGAGGAGCTGCAGGATCCGTTCGGTCACCTCGCCGGCCTTCATCGGCAGCCCCTGGACCTTCGTCAGCGAGACGGTGTCGACGAGGTACTCGCCGCGGAGCACGCGAGCGAGCTGGCCCCGGTTGAGTTCGGGGACGAGGATCGTCGAGAACCCGCGGAGGACCTCTCCCAGGTTCGGCGGGAACGGATTGAGATGCCGGAGATGGACGTGGGCGACCTTGTCGCCGCGTCTGCGTACCCGGTCGACGGCGGCCCGGATCGCCCCGAAGGTCGACCCCCAGCCGACCACGACCAACGAGGCGTCCTCGTCCCCGTAGACCTCTACGGGAGGGATGACCGCCTGGAGCCGGGCGATCTTCTCCTCCCTGAGCCTGGTCATGTGCTCGTGGTTCTGCGGGTCGTAGGAGACGTTGCCGGTGCCGTCCTCCTTCTCGAGACCACCGACCCGATGCTCGAGGCCGGGAGTCCCCGGCACGGCCCAGGGCCGGGCGAGGGTGTCCGGGTCGCGCAGGTACGGGAGGAATCGGTCCCCCTCGTTGGGTTCGGTGGCGTAGCGCACGTCGATGGGCTCGATGGCATCGAGGTCGGGCAGCCGCCAGGGTTCCGAGCTGTTCGCGATGTAGCCGTCGGAGAGGACGATCACCGGGGTCATCGCGGTGAGGGCGAGCCGGGCCGCCTCGATGGCGACGTCGAAGGCGTCGGAGGGGGTGGCCACGGCGACGACGGGAACGGGGGCCTCGCCGTGGCGCCCGTACAGGGCGAAGAGGAGGTCCGACTGCTCGACCTTCGTCGGCAGTCCGGTGGAGGGCCCCCCTCGTTGGACGTCGACGACGAGCAGCGGTAGCTCGACCATGAGCGCGAGGGAGAGCGCTTCGCTCTTCAACGCCAGGCCGGGGCCGGAAGTGCCGGTCACGGCGAGATGCCCCGCGAAGGCCGCGCCCACGCTCGTGCCGATCGCGGCGATCTCGTCTTCGGCCTGGAACGTCCGAACCCCGAAGTTCCGGAGCCGGGCGAGGGCCTCGAGGATCGACGTGGCGGGGGTGATGGGATACGACCCGTAGAAGAGCGGCAGTCCCGCCTTCGCGGCGGCGACGACGAGGCCCCAGGCGAGGGCCTGGTTGCCGGTGACGTTCGTGTACTCGCCCTTGGGCAGCGACGCCGGTTCGACGACGAAGGTGTGCTGGAACGCCTCGGTCGTCAGGCCGTAGTTGTAGCCGGCTCGGAGCGCGGCCTTGTTCGCCTCGGCCACCGGGGTGTCCCCGAACTTCTCCTCCACCCATTCGATGATCGGCTCGAGGGGACGGGTGTAGAGCCACGACATGAGCCCGAGGGCGAAGAAGTTCTTGGAACGCAGGACCTCTCGGCCCCGGACCCCGAGCCCTTCGACGGCCTGCTTCGTCAGCTCCTCCATGGGGGCCACGAGGACGCGGTAGCCGTCGAGGCTGCCGTCCTCGAGGGGATTCGTCTCGTAACCGGCCTTCTGGAGGTTCCGCTCGTCGAAGGCGTCGGAGTTCACGACGATGAGCCCGCCCTTGACGAGATCGCCGAGGTTGGCCTTGAGGGCCGCCGGGTTCATGGCGACGAGGCAGTCGGGATGGTCGCCGGGGGTGAGGATGTCCCAGTCGGCGATGTGGACCTGGAAGGCGGACACGCCGGCGAGGGTGCCCGCCGGGGCGCGGATCTCGGCGGGGAAGTTCGGGAGGGTGGCGAGGTCGTTGCCGAAGAGTGCCGAGGCGGCGGTGAACCGGCTCCCGGCGAGCTGCATGCCGTCACCGGAGTCTCCGGCGAAACGGATGACGACGTGGTCGATGGCCTCGGGTTCGGGTCGGGCGGCGCGCGGGTCGGCCGCGGTGGTCTCAGGCACGGTTGGTGCTCCTCGTCGATGGGAAGGATGAGGCCGTGGACGGGGCCTCGTGGCGATGCAGCGTCCTCTCTTCGGCTCGTTGCATTCTATGTCGGCAGCTCCAGGGGAACCTTACTCATCCGGGCGCCGATCGCGACGCGTTCGTCCCGACGATCCCGGCCTCCTCGAGGGCCGCGGCGACCTGGAGGAGGCGTCCCTCGGAACGCGGCGGCGCCACGAGCTGGAGGGAAGGAGGCGGGACCTCGCTCCCGGGGAGCGGCAGGGCGATCGCGGGCGCGCCCATGCCGTTGATCGGGGCGGTGAAGGACGCGAGGACGGTCCGGTGGAACATCGGGATGCCGTCGACGTCGATCTCGGTCACGCCGATGGGTTTCCGGGTCGCGCCGACGGTCGGAACGGCGAGGACGTCGACGGACTCGCCGAGGCGTACGAGGGCGTGGCGGGCGCCGGCTCGCCAACGGAGGGCGCCCACGAGGGCGTCCGCGGGGGTGGCGAGGGCCTCTTCGATCCGGGCGGCCACCGACGGACCGTACCGCTCGGGGGCCCGCGCGTACCGCTCGCGGTGGATGGCCGCCACCTCGACGTAGGCGCCGACCCGCGCGTCGGCGTCGGGGACGAGCCGGGGCTCGTCGACGTCGACCACGGTGGCGCCCGCGTCGACGGCCGCGGCGAGGGCGGCGTCCACCGCGGCCCGTACCGCTCGGGTCGCGGGCGCCTCGTCCCACGAGACGAGACGGCCGATACGGATCCCCGAGAGGATCTCCGCCGGCGGGGGCGCGAATCCGGCTCCGGGGACCGACCACGGGTCGGAGGGGTCGTCCCCGGCGATCACGGCGAGGACGAGGGCGGCGTCGGCGACGTCGCGGGTGATGGGTCCGACGGTGTCGAGGGACGGGGCGAGGGGGAAGACCCCGGTGAGGGGGACGAGGCCGTGGGTGGGCTTGACGCCGACGAGTCCGCAGAGGGCCGCCGGGACCCGCACGGAGCCCCCGGTGTCGGTGCCGATGCCGACGGGAACGACGCCGGCGGCCACCGCCGCCGCCGATCCCCCGGAGGAGCCCCCGGGGGACAGGGCGGGATCGAGGGGGTTGCGGACCGGCCCGAACCACTCGTTCTCGGAGGTGAAGCCGAAGGCGAACTCGTGGAGTCCGGCTCGACCCACGATCACCGCGCCGGCCGCCTCGAGGCGTTCGACGACGGTCGCCGATCGGGTCGGGACCTCGGGCGGGAAGGAGGATCCTCGGGTGTTCGGCAGTCCCGCCTGGTCGACGAGGTCCTTGAGGGCGATGGGGACCCCGGCGAGGGGACCGGGGTCCTCCCCGGCGGCGATACGGCGGTCGAGGTCCTCGGCACGGCGGAGCGCGCCGTCGGCGTCGACGAGGACGAAGGCATTGTGGGGATCCCGCGCCGCCCGGTCGAGGGCTTCGCCGACGACCTCGACGACGGAGACGTCGCCGCGGCGAACCCGCTCGGCGACCCCGCGGGCGGTCACTCCCAGGTCACCGTGAGATTCCGCGGATGGATGGCGATCCACAGCCGTCCGGGCGGGAGGACGACCTCGTTCCCGACGGGGTCGAAGAGCCGGAACACCTCGCCGATCGAGCCCCGCTCCCAGGTGGCGGCGAACACGCCGCCACCGTAGAAGACGAGGGCGTCGCCGCTCCCGACGGTCTCCATCGCCGGAACCGGGGTGCCGGACCCGCTCCGGGGACGGGCGGTGTAGCGGCGGGCTTCGATGACGACGATCACGTCGGTCGTCACGGGCCCGCGCTCCCCCGAGTCCGCGGCGACCCATTCGTGGGGAGTGTCGTCGTAGAAGTGGAGGTATCGCTCGCCGTCCCACCGGAAGACCGAGGGTCGGGTCTCGAAGAACGGGAGCTCGACGACCGTGGCCGTGTCGGTCGTGGGCGTCGGCTCGTGGCCGTAGCGGAAGAGGGGTGGGGGCGGGTCGTCGGGCCAGCCCCGGTCGTCGGCGTACTCGCGGATCTTCGGAGTCGACGACAAGAGGTTGTGGGGCCGCTTGCGGGCGTCGGTCCGGTAGGTCGTGATGCCGAGGTCGTCGATCCACAGGAGGTCGGCGTCGTCGAAGCCATCCTTCACCCACGGTTGCGCGCCCGAGATCTGGAGGGGTCCGCCGAGGGGCTTGACGAGGGTCGCGTCGGTGGGACGGCCCGAACGGACGGGCCCGACGACCTCGGCGTCGGACTGGTGGTAGACGGCGATGAGGCGGGTGATGCCCTCGACGGGGAGCTCGAAGACGACGTCGGCCTGCTCGATGCCCCAGTGGGGATGGGCGTTCGGGTGGTTGTCGATCTTGACGGCCACCGCCCGGCGGTCGACGAGCTCGTCGGGGGCCGGGAGCCCGTTGATCGTGTCGGCGATCGGGGGCAGGGTCGTCGTCGTGGTCGTCGTGGTGGTGGTCGTCGTGGAGGTGGAGGTCGACGAGGTCGTGGTCGCCGCCGTCGTGGTGGTCGTCTCGTCGGCGCCGCCCCGAGTACAGCCGGCGACGGCGAGGGCGACGAGGAGGGGGACGAAGAGACCGGAACGGAGGCCCGAGGCGTTCACGGGGCCGGAGTGTAGGCGCAAGGCCCGCCTAGGCTGCGGCCCCGACCCAGAATCTCGTGAACCCGGTCTCGCCGGCTGCCGATACCACCTCGCGGTGGAGACGGAAGGAGACTCCAGGTGCGCACCATCATCGCTCTCGTCGTCGTGCTCCTGACCGCCGCCCCGGCCGGGGCCGCCACTCCCGACACCGTCGGTTCGGTCGATCCGACGACCGGGATCTGGGAACTCCGCAACGAGGAAGGCCACCTCTACCGCTTCTACTACGGGAATCCGGGGGACTACCCCTTCATGGGGGATTGGGATTGCGACGGGGTGGACACCCCCGGGTTGTATCGCCGGTCGGACGGGTACGTGTATCTGCGGAACTCGAACACCCAAGGGGTCGCGGACATCCGGTTCTTCTTCGGGAATCCCGGCGACCTGCCCCTGGCGGGGGACTTCGACGGGGACGGCTGCGACACGGTGTCGATCTACCGTCCGTCGGAGGGCAAGGTGTACATCATCAACGAACTCGGGGAGAACGACGGGGGGTTGGGGGCCGCCGAGGTGGAGTACTACTTCGGGAATCCCGGGGACCAGCCCTTCGTGGGGGACTTCGACGCCGACGGGATCGACACGATCGGGTTGTATCGGGAGTCCACCGGGTTCGTCTACTTCCGGAACTCCCACACCCAAGGCGTCGCCGAGTTCGCCTACTACTACGGGGATCCCGGGGACCGCATCGTCGCCGGGGACTGGGACGGCGACGGGG
>DRQR01000196.1 GCA_011371355.1 Actinomycetota bacterium | reverse complement strand
AGAAGCCCGCGGCCACCACGACGTAGGCGAGGGGCACCGCGTGGACGGCGGTGACGACGACCACCCCGAGGGGACCCACGAGCCCGGGCATCTCGACGTCGGCGACGAGGCTCGTGAGCCCTCCGGGCCCATAGGCCCGCATCCAACTCAAGGCGGCCGCATAGGGGGGCACGAACAGGGGAACCACCATGGCGATGCGCAGCCAGCGTCCGCCGACGGCCGGCGTGCGTTCGGTCACGAAGGCCGCCGCGGTTCCCACGCCGAGGGCGAGCGCCGTGACCACGGTGCTCGTCCACAGGGTGTTCCACGCCGCCCGGCCGACGTCGGGTCCGAAGTCCCAGCGGGTCGTCGCGGCGACCTGGGCCAGGCGCCCGAAGGGAACGACCACGAGGATCCCGAGGGCGACGGCGAGGAGGCCGAGGGCGGCGATCGCCCCCCGCCGCGAGGCGACGAGGCGCGGCTCAACCACCGAGGACGGCCCGATACTCCCGGAGGAGGTCGTCCTGACGGTCGAAGGCCTCACGCCAGTCCACGCCGACCTGGGGTCCGCGGTGGGGCCAGTCGACGTCGGCGCGGATCGGCTCCCAACCGGTGGCGGCGATCGCCTCCTGGGCGGGCACCGACAGGACGAAATCGGCGAAGGCCTCCGCGGTGGGTCGCTGGGGGCTCTCGGCGACGACCGCGATGGGGCTGTAGATCGCGATCGCTCCCGGCTCGGGCCAAACCAGCGTCACCGGCGATCCCTTCCCCACCGCCCCACGGACGATCTTGTCGAGGGACATCCCGACGGCGAAGCGGCCGTCGGCGACCCCCGAGACGACCTCACCGGGGGATCGTACCTCGACGACGCCGTTCTCCGCGAGCCGCCGGTAGTAGTCGAGATCGCCGTCGCCGAGGGCGAAGTAGGCGAGCGCGGCGAAGGCCGATCCGGCGAAGCCGGGGTCGGGGATCGCCACCCGACCCCGATAGGCGGGGTCGGTGAGGTCCTCCCAGCGCTCGGGACCGGGGTCGACGTCGGCGCCGCGGACGATGACCATGTTGAGGAGGCGGGTCCCGAAGAAGGTCTCGGTGCGGTAGGCCTCGGGTACGGCCTCGAGGTTCGTCGGACGCCACGAGGCGAGGAGCCCGTCCGCGTCGTACCGCTGCATGGACAGCGGATCGGTGAGCCACAGCACGTCCGCTCGGAGTCCTCCTTCCCGGAGCTCGGCGGCGATCCGGGCCGTGAGCTCGCCGGTCGGGGCGCGGAACACCTCCACGGTCGCGTCGGGGTACTCCCGCCCGAAGGCCTCGACCACCGCGTCGACGGTGTCCTGGGTGACCGAGGTGTAGACGCGGATCGAGCCTCCGGCCGAGTCCCCGGCTCCCCCGCCACAGGCCGACAGGACGAGCGCGAGTACGACGATCGGCACCACGCGTTGCATCGATTTCATGCATCCTCCCTCTCGAGGGGTGGTTCACCCCATGACCATCGCCGGCCCCGGATGGGCCAGCGAGACGTTCGCCATCTCCAGATGCAGCAAGGTGTACCGGCGAAGATCGTCGAGTCCCCGCCGGTCGAGCCGGTCGCAGATCCACCGCCAGTGCATGGACACCCAGTCTCCGGGTCGGAGATCGTCGACGAAGCCGTGCCCGTCGACGGCCCTGACCACCGTTTCGACGGTGGGCTCGCCGAGATCGAGGCGCCTCCCGTCCCAGGTCAGCGGCCGGTACTCGACGACGACCCGATCGCCGTGGATCGAGCGCACCCTCCCCCACCGGATCCGACAGCGGTCGAGGATCTCGAGGGGCTCTCCCCGACCCGAGTCCAGCAGTCCCACCCAGGGATAGACCCCGAAGACGTGGAAGGAGTGGTGGGCGACCGCTCCGGCGGGGATCCACTCGGCCAGGTACCGCCAGCGGGGCCCGACCTCCCGACGGAACCGGGCCGCCAGGGCGTTCCCGAAGTCGCCCATGTCGACGCGATCGAGGAGGCGGTTGCCCACCCAGTAGGCCTCGACGACCCGGAGGTCGAAGGGATCGTCGATGCCCGCGGCCCCGGCCATGAGCTGGAGGTACGGCCAGGGGCCGCGGAAGGCCCGGGCGAGCTCGGCGAGCCGCCCGTCGACGACCCCCGCGGTGGCCTGCTCGAGGAGGCTGCGATGGTCGGCGGGACCGCAGTAGCCCCGCTCGTTGGGGGGGTAGGCGTATCGGGCGAACAAGAGCAGGCCGTTCGCCGGACGCGCTTCCCGGCGACGGGGTCGCGGGATGGGCGGCGCGTCGTCGACGTAGAGGCACCCGTCGGGTCGGCGGGTCAGGGTCCCTTCCGCCTCGAGATGACCGAGCGCGCGCCGGACGGTGTCGGGACGAACGCCGAATCGAAGCGCGAGGTCGGGCTCGGGGGGCAGGGGACCGCCGGCCTCGAGGGCCCCGGCGGCCACGGCGGCCTGGAGCCGCTCGACGAGCGTGACGTAGGCGGGGACGCCCCGTGCATCGAGCTCGATCTCCATGGGGTACCTACCCGTCGTCGGCCTGCTCCAGCTAGAGGCAGCTTACCTATAGTCGATCGGCGAAGGCGGGGTCGACGCTCGACGAGCTCCGGGGGTCCCCGCGTCGCCGGCGGCCGTCGACGCTCGTCGTCCGCGGGTCAGCCGGCCGACGGCGCGTCCCCCGGTACCGGCAGTCCCTCTCCTCCCAGCGCGGCGAGGAAGTCGAGGGTCGCCTCCGCTTCTTCGGCGGTCAGCGCCGACATGGCGACGCCCATGTGGACGAGCACCCAGGAGCCGACCCCGACGTCGTCGTCGAGGAGCGCCACGTTCACCTCACGTTCCACGCCCTCGATCTCGACGACGGCGAGGTCCGGGTGACGCTCGGAGCGTCCGACGATCCGGCCCGGCATTCCGAGGCACATGGCGCTACTGTAGCCTCGACCGGTGGGGACGAGCACCGAGGAGAGGTCGATGAAGCTCGCAGTCGCAGGCAAGGGCGGCTCCGGCAAGACGACGATCGCCGGCACCCTCGCGCGAACCTTCGCCCGCGCAGGCCGGACGGTCCTCGCCATCGACGGGGACGGCAACCCCAATCTCGGCCCGACGATCGGCATCCCCAAGGAGCGCTTCGACGCGGGAACGCCGATCCCCCACGACATCCTCGAACACCGAGAACACGACGGCGAGGTCACCGTCGAGCTCGCCCTGCCCCTCGACGAGGTGGTCGACCGCTACGCCCTCGAGGCGGCCGACGGCATCCGCCTCCTCACCATGGCGCGACCCGAGCGCGCCGGCGGGGGCTGACTCTGCGGCTCCCACGCCACGGTCCGTGGCCTCCTCGGAACCATTCCGTCGGACGAGCGAGTCGTCGTCGTCGACCTCGAGGCCTCCCCCGAGGCCATGACCCGAGGGACCACCCGCCACGTCGACCATCTCCTCCTCGTCGCCGAACCGTACTTCAAGTCGATGGAGACCGCCCGTCGCTACCACCATCTCGCCACCGATCTCGGCATCCCCGCCGTCGAGGTCGTCGGCAACAAGTTGCGCCCCGGCGACGAGGGCATCGTCGAGGCCTTCTGCGAGGCCAACGGCTTCACCTACGCGGCGACGATCCCCCACGACGACGCCTTCTTGGAGGCCGAGCGGCTCGGCGTCGCCCCCATCGACCATCGCCCGGACGCTCCCGGGGTCGGGGCGATCGTGGAGCTGGCGAGGAGGCTGGTGCCCGGTGACTGAGCCGAAGAGCGAGGCGCTGCGCGCCCTCTACTGGCGCGAGGAGATCCTCCAGGTCATGTTCTGGATCGAGGGGGAGGGCTTCGGTGACGAGCTCACCTCCTCGATGCTGGAGCGATTCCTCGGCGTCGACGCGGAGGTCGGCCTCACCTACCTCGACCAACTCGTCGCCGACGGGTACCTGACCACCACCGGCGACGTCTACCGACTGTCCGAGCGGGGCAGGGAATACGGTGCCCGCCTCTTCGCCGAGGAGTTCATGGAGCTCACCGCGCCGAGCCACGGGGAGTGCGGGCCGACGTGCTGGTGTCGTCGCTCCCCCGACGAGGCGGCCGCGTGCGCGGCCGAACGGGCACGACACGCGAGCCACCGATGAAGGAACCGCCCTACCAGGACGCGCGGGTGGGTCTCCCCCGCAACTTCATCCAGGCTTGCCTCCTCGTGCTCATCGCCGAACGGCCCAGCCACGGGTACGACCTCATGGAACGGCTCTCCGAGCTGGGGCTCCCGCGCCCCGACCCCGGGAGCCTCTACCGAACGCTCCGAGGCCTCGAACGCGACCGTCTCGTCACCTCCGCCTGGGTCGACTCGGCATCGGGTCCCCCCCGCCGCACCTACCGGCTCAGCGACGAGGGTCGAGACTGGCTCCACGTCCTCGCCGGAGCCCATCGCGAGACCCGGAAGATCCTCGACCGGTTCCTCGAGCGCTACGAAGGGCTGGAGCACGAACTCGACGAGCTCTCCGCCTCACCGCCGGTGGAGGGAGAGCTCCCCTGACGGCCCCGGGACGTCACCGTTTCGAATCGTCGCTCCGGACCTTCGTCTTCGCGTAGTCGACGAGCGTCTCCGAGAGCTCCGTCACCCCATGGGCCTCGGCGGCGTGCTCGGCGATCTTCGCCACGAGCTCCTCCTCGGTCTCCGCCGAGATGGCGGCCCGGCAGACCACGCCGACGTCGCGACACCGAAACGTCAACTTCACGACGCCCGCTCCCCTCCCCGCTTCGTCTCCACGAGCACCGAGAGCGCCGCGTCGACCGCCGCGAGGTCCTCGACGATCTCGGCGACGATCCCGTTGACGGGTTCGGTGCGATGGGCGATGGCCCGGAGGCCGAAGGTGATCTTCCCCAGGGTGTCGATGAGCCGCCGGAGCAGCACGATGACGGTCACGAGGTAGTAGGCGAGCGCGAGCACGAGCGTCCCGACGGCCACGAGGGCGACGATCGCGGCGACGTTCATCCCATCCCTCCTACACGAGCCGATCCAGGACCGCCGCGTACCGCATCGCCGCCTCCCGGGTGTCGGCGACGAGGTTCCTCGTCCGCACGAGCGCCGGGATCGGATCGAGGTTGCGCGTCACCTCGACCCCGTGCTCGAGGATGTCGTCGGCGTAGTCGACGATCTGACGCAGGTACCGGACGACGCGGTTGGCGACGAGGACGACGACCGGGAGCGAGACGACGACGAGCACGGTGACGACGATGAGCCAGCCGGTCACGATGTCGCTCCTCTCCCCGCTCTCTCCCAGAGATCATAGACCGACGGCGCCGAGCGCGCAGGGTCTCGGGGGTGCCCACCGTCCGCGCCGTACCCGCCGCGGCGGCGGCCTCCACGGTGCCGTGGTCGGCTCGGTGGGATCACGGCGGCTCCGGACGCTCGAAACCCAGGCTCGCCAGGAGCTCGCGGATCCGCACCCGCTGGATCACCTCGAGGGAGCCGACCGCCCGGTCCACGGCCCAGGCCGCCCGCCGCCGGGCCTCCGGTTCCAGGGCGTCGAGGTTGGCCACCCTCGCCCGGAGCGCGGCCATCACGTGGTCGTGGGGCTGCTCCATGAGCACCCGGATCCAGGCCTCGGCGAGCTCGTCGAGGCTCGGAGGCTCGAGCTCGACGAGGGCTCGATCCAACCGGGCGACGAGGCCGTCCCTCGCCACCTCGGGGAGGGCGAGGAGACGGCCGAGCCGTTCCCGCAGCAGCCGGTCCCGCTCCGGCTGTCCCACGGCGGCGAGGAGCCGGGCGAAGTGCTGCTCCGGCGTCATCGCCTCGCCCCGCTCGGCGAGCAGGAGCATCGCCCGCTCGAGGTTGGCCCTCGCCGCACCCCAGAGATCCCGATGGACCCGGGGATCGAAGACCGCGAGGGCGTCCTCGAAGGCCGCGACCGCCGACCTCAACGACGTCGCCGACGGCTCGGCTTCCTCGAGATGGGTGAGCCCGAGGTTGTGCTTGACGACCGCGTACTGGAAGGGGAACTCGACGCGGCGGAAGACGCCGAGGGCCTCGGTGAGCACCCGCCGCGCCTCGTCGAGACGTCCCTCCCCGTCCCCCCGGTCGGCGATGAGCGCCACCCCCAGGGCCTGGCGGGAGGCGGCCCACAGGTAGGGAGCCTCGTCGAAGGAGGCCTCTGCGGCCGCCCGTCGCTGGGCCTCGACGGCCTCCCTCACGGCGCCGGCGTCGAAGCGCGCGAGACCGAGGTTGTGCCAGGTGGTCGCCCGGAGTCGGCGGTGGTCCTCCTCGCCCAAGAGCGCCAGGGCCCGCTCGAAGGCCTCCCGGGCGGCCCCGTGCTCGCCCAGGTCGGCACGGGTCAGCCCGAGGTTGTTGAGGACGCCGGCGAGCTCCTCGACGGCGCCGTCGACACCCTCGAGGAGCTCGGCCGCCTCTTCGAAGCGGTCGCGGGCGGTCTCGAGCATCCCGAGGGCCCGTTCGGCCGTACCGAGCCCGTTGAGGACCCGGGCCCGGTGGCGAGGATGGGACGCCGTGAAGATCGTGAGCGCCCGGGCGAAGTGGGACATCGCCTCGGTGAGCCCGGCCCGACGATCCTCGCCGGGGCGTTCGGTGAGCGCCATCCCCAGCCGATAGCTGGCGACGGCACGCTCGAAGGAGCCCGCCCCGGCGGGGTCCGAGAGCCTCCGCCGCAGCTCGTCGATCAGCCGGTCGGGTTCCACGCGCCCTCCACCATCGAGCAGGCCACCTCGAGGGCCGTCTCCGCCGCCAGCTCGGCCGCCGCCGCGACCGTCGGGGTCAGGCCCTCCCGGAGGCTGTCGGCGTCGACGGGCTGCACCCCGACGAGGGCGAAGTCCGCGGGGAGCACTCCCAAGGCCTTCGCGAGGGCGAAGGCCCGCTCCGGCTTCGTGTAGTGCATGTCCGCGAGGAAGTCGAACCGGGCGATCGGCCGGAGCCCACCGACGTCGAGCACCTCGGGCCGGATCACCATGACCACGCCCGGGGCCCGGTCCCGATCGACGCAGTCGACGACGACGAGGCCGTCGTACCGGGTCTCCATGAGGGCCTGGACGAGGTGGATCCCGCCGGTGCCGAACTCCTCGACGACCACCCCGTCGGGCATCGGTCGGGAGCGGAGGAGGTCGGCCACCCGGGGGCCGACGCCGTCGTCGGCTCGCAGGACGTTCCCGACCCCGGCGACGAGCACCCTCCTCACCCTCGGGGGTCCTCCTCGGAGGTCTCCGCCACCCGGAGGGCGTAGCCCGCGACCGTCCACCAGGCGAGATAGCCGACCATGTCGCGCCACACCTCCGGGTCCACGGTCTCCTTCCACTGGTCGAGACGCCGGTCGATCTCCCCCGCGATGAGCCGGTCGAGGAGCCCCACCACGGTCGCCTCCTCCCAGAGATGGCACCCGGCTCCGTCGGTCCTGATCGCCGCGGCGATCCGCCGCGCCGCGGCGTCGAGGACCTCCACCGAGGTGACGACCGACGGTCGACGCTCCCCCAAGACCTCCACCTCTTCGAAGGTCCGCAGCGCGTAGCCCACCGTGAGGGCGTTCCCGGCCCAGACCCCGAGCTCGGGATGGGGCTGCCTCGCACGTTCGCGGGCCACCACGTCGGCGACGTAGCGCTCGGCGACGGTCGTGAGTGGATGGGCCTGGGCGAGCGCCCGGACGCGGAACACCACGTCGTCGACGTTCATCGCCGCGGCCCGATCTCCAGGGGCTGCCAGCGCTCCTCGGGTTCGTCGAGCACCACCTCGACGAGTTCGGGCCAGCGGCGCCGGATCGCCTCTTCCACCACCCCCCGCAGCGTCGCCTCGGAGCCCGGACATCCCCGGCACGCGCCCAACATGCGCAGCCGGACCCGCCCGCCGTCGATCGCGACGAGCTCGAGCTCACCACCGTGGGACCACACGTAGTCGCGAACCTCCCCGAGCGCCTCCTCCACCGCGGCCTGGGGATCGACCGGATCACCGAGCCCGTAGATGGCGAAGAGGTAGGCGACGAGGGGATCCTCCACCGCCCGCTCCCACAGTCCGACGGAGCGGAGCCCCGCGGCGATCCGCTCGAGTCCCTCTCGATGGAGGACGTCGACGAGGTCGAGGAGCTCGAACACCTTCCGCCGGACCTCCGGATCCGGGGTCTCCTCGAGCTCGTCGACGAGGGTGCGGATGCGACCGACCGCCGTGGCGAGGGAGAGCGGCTCCTCGCTCATCGGGAGACCTCTCGCCGGATCGCGGCGACGACCGCGGGGATCGACCGCTCCACCGCCGGGGAATAGCCCACGCCGAAGGCCTGGTCGCCGGTCTCCACCTCGACGACGACGGTGTCGGCGGGCAAGGTGCCGAAGTAGCGGTTCACCACGATGATGTGATCGAGGTCGATGACGCCACCGACGCTCTCACCGAGCCGCGCGGTGACGTCGTCGGGGTCGGGTTCCTCTCCGCCCACCGCGTAGGTCCGAACGGTGCCCGGTTCGTCGCCCCGCTCGGTCGCCGCCACGAGGACGAGTCGATCGGGACGCACCTCCTCGAGACGATGCATGACGCGGTGGGCCGAATAGGACAGGTCCTCGACGAGGACGTCGGCGGGCCACGGCTCCCCGGCGAGGGCGTCGACGATCAACCGCCCGAGGTCGAGATCCCGCCGCCAGGGCAGTCCCACGCCCCCGACGAGGACCCGTGGGGTGCGCCGCTCACTCGAGGGTGCAGGCGCAGGAGTTGAGCTCACGGGTGATGACCCCTCGGCCGGTGTCGATGTGCGTCGTACACGGCATACAGGGATCGAAGGAGCGGATCGCCCTGAGGACGTCGATGCCCTTCGTGTCGGCCTCCGAGACGCTCTCGAGGATCGGCGTCCCGACGATCGCCTCCTCGTAGGCGCCGAGCCCCCCGAAGGGGTCGCGCGGCGCGGCGTTGATCGTCGAGGGCGTCACGATCTGGTAGTTCGTGAGCCGCCCCCCGTCCATCCGCAGGTGGTGGGTGAGGAAGCCCCGGCCGGCCTCCCAGAATCCCACCGAGACCCGCTCGTCCTTGGGGATCGTGTAGTTCGTGTGCACCTTCGTCTCGCCCCGGCGCCAGTACTCGAAGGCCGTGAGGAGGTTGACGAGGGCCACCGTGCAGGTCCAGGCCACCGCGTAGGCCCTTCCCCGGTTGCGTTCGAGGGCGTTGAGCCGATCGGGCACCCGCCAGAACAGCTCGGTCTCGGGCAGGGTCGCCTCGGGGAGGAGGATTCGCATCCCATCGCCGGTGGCCTCGTAGAAGTCGTTGGCGGGGTGCTTCCGCGCCAGGGCGGTGGTCCACAGTCGCCCGTAGGCGCCGGTCTCGACGGTCATCCGGTCCCAACGCGGCGCGGTGCTCCAGGAGTACTTCTCCTTGAAGTTCTTCCCCGTCGGCTTGGGGATCGTCGCCTTGTTCCACATGTGGTAGGGCGACAGCGGGTTGCCGGCGGGATCGGTCTCGAGGCGGCGGAAGGGCGGGTCCTTCGGTGCCGAGCCCCAGTCCTCGTAGAAGGAATGCTCGACGAATTCCTCCATCCCGATGTTGATGTCGTGGAGCCGGGTGGTCACGAGCTCGCCGTCGATCACCACGCCCGGGGTGGAATACCGCCGTTCCCCCCACTCGTTGGCGTTCTCGTAGGTCGCGTCGTAGGCCTCCGGGTCGTCCCAGATGCCGGTCTGGATGAGGTTGATCGGACGATCCCCGACGAGGGCGTAGTCGGGATCGGCCTCGAGGAAGAAGTCGACGAGGTCGTCCCACAGGGCCACGATCTTCTTCGCGTAGTCGAACATCTTGACCAGG
This sequence comes from Actinomycetota bacterium, assembly GCA_011371355.1. GTDB lineage: Bacteria > Actinomycetota > Acidimicrobiia > Spongiisociales > UBA5794 > DRQR01. The sequence goes on along the minus strand of DRQR01000196.1, from coordinate 5,946 downwards.
CGCGTGTAGAACTCGTTGAAGGTGGAGGTGGAGATCGTCGTCATCACCCCTCCCGGCACGAGGGTGGAGGGATGCGGATACTTCCCGTACATGAGGGAGCACATCTCCCGGCACAGGCGGGTGATCGTGAGGGCCTCGAGGTAGTAGGCGCCGGTCAGCGGGTTCATCGCGTCCATGATGTCGCCGATGGTCTTGTACCCATGGACGTCGGCGCCGGCGGCGAGGGTCTGGCGGGCCCGATCCACGAGCTCCGGGTTCGTGATCTCCACGAGGGCGGTCGAGTAGTCGGGCCCGGCGAGCAGCCCGAGGTGGAGCGGGTGGTCGTAGAGCATCTCCGCGGCCTCGCCGAGGTTGCGGACGAGCACGCCCATCGGCGGCGGCTTGATCCCGAAGGCCTGCTCGATCGCGAGGGACGACACCGTCGAGTGCACCCCGCCGCACACGCCACAGGCCCGAGAGGAGATGTCGATGGCGTCCCGGGGATCCCGACCCTGGAGGATGAGCTCGTAGCCCCGGAAGAGCATGGCCATCGAATGGGCTTCGACGGCCATACGCCGCTCGAAATCGAGCTTCGTGTGGACGGCCAGGGCTCCCGCCACCCGGGTGACCGGGTCGATGTTCCAGTCCCGCACCCGGGGGTCGTCGTCGAGCTCCTCGGGGGAGATCTTCGTGTAGGCGCCCCCTTCGACCGGCCGGTCGAGGGCATAGGGGTCTCGGGCCCCCTCGATGAGCTGGGCTCTCCCCGAGTCGTCGAATCGGACCGGCAGGTTACGGAAGCACATGGGCGTCCCCCTAGTTGTACGACTGTCCCCGACGCTGCCAGGCGTGGTAGAAGCGGTGCGCCACCTTCATCGCCCCACGGGGGGCGCCCCGGAAGCGCGCCCAGCCGCTCGGCACGTCCTCGTCCCAGCGGGTCGAGGTGTTCTTGTCGGCGACGGTGAGGCGCCGCAGCCGCCGGATGAAGCTGCCGGTGATCCGCGACGTCGTCGACGACAGGAGGTGCCCTGGGGAGGTGGCGTAGAAGGGCGAGAACTTGTCCGGGAACCCGGGCATGGTGCAGCCGATGCAGATCCCGCCCATCTGCATACACCCGCCCATGCCGTTGACGATGCCCCGCTCGGCGATGTTGCACTGGACCACCGGGCCCCAGCACCCGAGCTCGACGAGGCACTCCTTGTCCCCGTACTCCTCGGCGAAGACGCCCTCCTCGTAGTAGCCGGCCCGCGGGCAGTGCCGATGCACGGTCTCGTCGAAGAGCCAGGCCGGCCGGCCGAGCTCGTCGAACTCCGGCAGCGGCGCGAGGCCCTGGAGGAAGAGGAGGACGGCGGCCGCGGTCTCCACGAAGTTGTCGCCGATCGGGGAACAGCCCGGAACGTTGATGACCGGCAGGCCGAAGGCCGACCGGTAGTCCTTCCCGAGGTAGTCCATGACCCCCATGGCTCCGGTCACGTTCCCGTCCGCGGCGGGGATCCCGCCCCAGGCGGCGCAGGTGCCGATGGCGAAGGTCGCCGCGGCCTTCGGCGCCAGGCGGGTCAACCACTCGAGGCTCGTGATCTGACGGCCCGTCTCCGGGTCCTCGCCGAGGCCCATCCAGTAGCCGTCGCCGGAGATCGTCTCGTCCATCACGGAGCCCTCCCACACGATGACGAAGGGCGCGTCGAGCTCTCCCCGATCGGCCATGAAGAGGTTGTGTACCCACTCGGGACCCGATTCCACCGACACCACCGTGTGGATCACCTCGACCTTGGGGAGCCCGGGAACGTTCCCGGCCATGAGGTCCTCCACGCCGGGGTTCGTGGCCCCGGTCAGCGCGATCGTGCAGCCGTCGCACGAAGCCCCCACGATCCAGAAGAGATAGATCTTCTCGAGGGGACCGAGCTTGTCGAAGCGCCGCTTGTTCGGCTCGTAGCGGGAACGGAGGCCGATGGGGGCGAGGGGATCGGCCTTCCCGGTCACCGGGCTCACGCCCGGCGGCGCCAGCTCCCGCTCCTTCGTGATGCTCATGTTCCCTCTCCGGCCTCGGTGAGCCTGCACGCTCCGTCGAGCGAGTATATGCTATCAGCATCTACCGTGCCGCGCGGAAGGAGGTGGTCGGTGCCCACCGGTTGGATGCTGGGATACGCGATCGGTGCGGTGGTGGTGGTCGTCGTCGCCGTCCTCGTGGTCACCGCCATCGTCTTGGCGAACCGGGTGGTCCGTCAGGCCGGCGACATCGCCGCGGCCCTCGTGGAGGCCCGGGAGCACACCCAGGGGCTCTGGGAGGTCGCCACGATCAACCGCCATCTCGAGTCGATCGCCGAGTCCGCCACCATCCTGCGCCGCCTTGCGGGGGGTGACCCGACGTGAGCTCCGAGCTCCTCTGGCAGGTCGCGCTGGGGATCGGGCTCGTGGTCGCCGCGGTGGTCTGGCTCCTCCTCCACCTCCTCTACCGACAGGTGGTCCGGATCGACGACGGCCTCGCCCTCATCTGGCAGCGAGGCAAGGAGCTCGCCGCGAACACCGCGACGACCTGGATGCTCGGCCAGACGGCCCGACTCCTCGACGAGCTCCGCCAGGAGGTCTTCCGACACGACGAGGCCTTCGGGAGCCCACGATGACGAACCTCCTCTTCCTCCTCACCGTCGTCGAGCTGATCCTCCTCCTCGCCGTCCTCGCCGCCTACCTCGTCGTCATCGGCAACCGCCTCGCCTCCATCGCCGGACTCTTCGCCAAGGTGACCTTCGGGGTCCGGGCCATCGAGTCCCAGACGGCCGCGATCGGTCCGGCGGTCACGAAGATCAACCACGAGCTCGAGGAGATCACCACCGCGCTGCCCGCCCTCGTCACCGGCCTGGAGCGTTCCCTCGGAGACCCCTGACCCATCGAGACCGGCCGGCGTGCCCCGCCTGGAGGTGCCGCGACGTGAACCGCCGAGCGAGGAGGCATCCCTCGGAGTTGCCGCGTCGAGCACGGGTCGTCTCGGTCACGCAGCTGACGTCCACGGGGACCTACCGGATCCGATTCACGGTGCTCGACGACGACCCCTTCGATCCGCTGCCCGGGCAGTTCGTGGCCTTCGACCTCGTCGGACACCACGAGTACCGACGAAGCCCCTACTGCCTCCTCGGCGTGGAGGGCCGCACCTTCGAGATCCTCGTGAGGAGGGTCCCGCAGGGACCGATCTCGCAGTTCCTCGTCGGGCTCCGACCCGACGACGAGGTGGGCTTCCGCGGGCCCACCGGTCGCTCGATGATCCCGAGGCGGCCGGGACCGATGGTCGCCTTCGCCACCGGCGTGGGGATCTCGCCGTGCCTCTTCCTCGCCGAGTCCCTCGCGTCGCTCCCCGACGCCCGACTGCCCCTCCGGGTCTTCTGGGGCCTACGGCTCCCCGACGATCTGTGCCTCGAGGAGGAGATCGCCCGGCTCGAGGCCCGAGGAACCCTCCGGGTCACCGTCTCCCTCTCACGCCCTCCCTCCGACTGGCACGGCCTCCGCGGCCGGATCACCGAGACGGTGCCGCCCCTCCTCTCCGAGGTCGCGGACACGTGGTTCTACCTCGTCTCGAACGGGAGGATGGTCGCCGAGATGCGAGCGGCGCTCGAGGAGATCGGCGTGGACCGAAACCGGATCTACTGCGAGTCGTTCTTCGATCACCGCCACCGACCCGACCCCGACACCGTGGCCGAGATCGTGGCGCGGTTCCCGCCGGCGGCCCGCACCGGGTTGGCGACCCTGAGCCTCCTGACGGGCCGCGGGCGCGACCTCCTCTCACGTCCGTGAACGCGAAAGCCTCCTGAGGGGGATCCCGTCGTCGGGACACCGGCCCGCCCGTTCGGCCATCCTGCCGCAGAAGGGGCACCGGTAGACCCCCCGGGGCAGTTGCAGGGCCGGCTCGATGATCTCCTTGCCCTGGGCGGTGGCCTTCGGGTCGTCCATCCCCTCTCCTCCCTCGACGGTCTCGACCGGCAGGCTAGACGGGGTGGGAGCCCATGCCCAGGCCTCAACCGGCAGGGCCTTCCGCCTGGCGGTTCCTCGGGGGTCGTCCCGAGCCGGGTCACGAAGCCCAGGGATCGGAGGTGGCCCCGATGAGCTCCCGGACGAGAGGATGGGCCGGGCGGGAGATCACCCGATGGGAGGGGCCCTCGTCGACGATGCGGCCGTGGTCGAGCACCACGATCCGGTCGGCCACCTTGCCCACGAGGGCGAGGTCGTGGGTGATGAGCAGCAACCCCAGGCCGCGTTCGACCTGGAGCCGACGCAGCAGCAGCACGACCTTGGCCTGTTCGCTCGCGTCGAGCATCGAGACCGGTTCGTCGGCGACGAGCACCTGGGGATCGAGCACGAGCGCCCGGGCGAGCACCACCCGCTGAGCCTGTCCCCCGCTGAGGTCGCAGACGAGCCGCGACCGAAACGCCGGCCCGCCGGGCAGCCCGACCTCCTCGAGGACCGCGGCGACCCGCGACTCCCGTTCCTCCTTCGAGCCGATCCGGTTGATCACCAGCGGCTCGGCGACCACCGCACCCACCGTGAAGCGGGTGTTCACCGCCTCGAAGGGCTCCTGGAAGATGAGCTGGAGGCGGCGTCGGCGGGCCCGGAGGGCGGTCTCGTCGAGTTCGGTGAGGTCCTCTCCTTCGAAGAGCACCCGGCCCGAGTCGGGGGGCTCGAGGAGCACGGCGAGGCGCCCCAGCGTGGACTTCCCGCTCCCCGACGGCCCGACGACGGCCACGACCTCCCCGGCCCGCAGCCGCAGCGACACCCCCTCGAGGGCCGACACCCGATCCCGACCCCGGCCGTAGGACTTCGAGACCTCGCGGAGCTCGAGCAGCGTCCGCAGCCCGCCGCGGAGACAGGCGATGCCGCGACCGTCGCCGACCTCCTCCCAGTCGGGCACGCGGGTCCGGCACTCGTCGATCGCCTGGACACAGCGAGGATGGAACGCACAACCCGAAGGGAACGACCCCGGCGCGGGAGCCGATCCCCGGATCCCCCGGAGGTCCTTCGTCGTCCGCAGGGTGGGGAAGGCCCCAACGAGCCCCCAGGTGTAGGGATGGTGGGGATCCTCGAGCAGCGGCCGGGTCGGCCCTTCCTCGACGACCCGGCCCGCGTAGAGCACCACGAGCCGGTCGGCGAGGCGGACGATGTCGCCGAGGTCGTGGGAGATGACGACGAGGGAGATGTCCCGGCGGCGGCGCAGCTCGTCGAGGAGGTCGAGGACCCGCCCCCGGGTGAGCGCGTCGAGGCCCGTGGTGGGCTCGTCGACGATGAGGACCTCCGGGTCGCAGGCGAGGGCCATCGCCACCATCGCCCGCTGCTTCTCCCCGCCCGACAGCTCGTGGGGGTGGCGTCCGAAGCGATCGGCGGGGAGACCGACCTCGTCGAGGAGTCCCCGAGCCCGGTCGATCGCCTCCCGTCGGGGCAGTCCGAGCTGGACCCGGATCGGCTCGGCGATCTGATCCCCGATCTTCCGTACGGGATCGAACCCGCCGCCCACGCCCTGGAAGGCCATCGCCACCCGGCGCCAGCGGACCCGACGCAGCTCCTCTTCCCCCATCCCGACGAGCTCGTCGTCGCCGAGACGGATCGAGCCCGTGACGCCGGCCCAGGGGAGGAGCCCCATGACGCAACGGGCGATCGTCGACTTCCCGCTGCCGGTCTCCCCGACGATGCCGACGGCCTCGCCGGGCGCGACCTCGAGGTCCACGCCGTGGAGGACGCGGACCCCCGGATTCTCGGGATACTCGGCACAGAGCCGACGGATCTTCAGACCACTGGACACGGTGGGTTCCTCTCGGTCGCCACGCCGCCGCCCGACCGCCGGGCGGGCTCGACTCGCGAGCCCGCCCGGCGCCTCGGGTCGGCGACGGGTTCAGCCTCCGTCGACGAAGAGCTTCTTGTCGAGGGCCATGGGGATACCGGCGGCGAGACCCCCGGAGGTGTAGTGCCACCCGTCGAGGACCGTCGAGTCGT
>DRQR01000195.1 GCA_011371355.1 Actinomycetota bacterium | reverse complement strand
GCAGCTCGAAGGCCGGCCCGAAGTCGATGGGCGGGAGCTCGACGAGGGGCGGGGGCGCTGTGGTCGGTGGCGTTTCTTCGAGGCAGAGCGCGAGCCCCTCGGCGGGGTCGTAGCAGACCTCGAGACGGGGCAGGGACTCCTCGGCGGGAGCGGCCGAGGCGGCGCCTGCGGGCACCACCAGGGCGGCGACGAGGCCGCCGACGACGACGGTGCGCTTCAACATGACGGAACCTCCCGTGGTCTCGCTTCGTCGTTCCACACCCCCCAGACGCGCGAGACCACGGGGTCCTTACACCTCTCGCGGGAGTTCGTCGAGCGATGGGGTCTCGACGGCGAACCGGTGGGAGCGGCAGGGGTCGGCAGTCCGATGGAACGCGATACCGTTGCGCCGTGGCGAGGACGGAGATGGGACCGGGGCGGCTCGGATATCTCGAGGCTCGCGCCGCGGCCGTCGCGGGCGAGCTGGGGCGGGGAGGTTCCGACACCTGCGCCGCGCTCACCGAGGCCCTCGACGCCGATCTCGCTGCCCTGGGCGCCGACCTGGGCCCGGGCGTCGCCCTCGTCGCCGTCGGCGGGTACGGCCGGGGGGACCAGTGTCTGTGGTCCGACGTGGACGTCATGATCTTGCACCGAGGCGTCGATCCCGAGCCCGCGGTGCGGGCGGTCCTCTATCCGCTGTGGGACGCGGGACTGAAGGTGGGTCATGCCGTGCGCACCCTCCACGAGTGCCGGGCTGCGGCGCTCGAGGATCTCGAGACCATCACCTCCCTGCTCTCGGCACGTCTCGTCGCCGGGGATCGGGACCTCTTCGGCGAGTTCGAGGAGATGCTCGCCGCGCTCGTCCGTCGTCGGCCCCTCGCCCCCGCCCTCACCGCCCGAGAGCGGGAACGCCGTCGGGCCGAGCCCTACCCGGTCATGGCCGCCGACCTGAAGGAGGGGCGCGGGGCGCTCCGCACCCACCAGGGATTCTGGTGGGAGCGGCGACGTCTCGAGCTCCTCGGTCTCCCGAGCCCGCCGGTGGGCGACGACGAACGGCGGGCCAGGGAGATCCTCCTGCGGACTCGCAACGCCCTCCACGCCGCCGCCGGCCGGGCGTCGGACCGCTTCGTCGTCGATCTGAGGGCGCCGGCGGCCGCGTGGCTGGGCGCGGACGTGGCCGCGGTGGCGGCTGAGCTCACGTGGGCCCTCGCGATCGGAGACCGGCTCGCCGACCGGTGGTGGCCCGACCTCCACGCGGAGCAGGACCCCCTGGTGGGGTTCGGCCGCCGGGTGGTGGCGGCCGTGCGAAGCCGCTTCACCCCGTCGACGGACGTCCCGTCCGACCGGGTCCTCTCCCTCGCCGTGCGGGCGGTGCGCCGGCCGGAGGGCGCGAGGTTCGAGGCGCTCGAGGAGGAGGCGATCCGGGCCGCGCCGGCCCGGCCGTGGTCGGCGGCGGATCGCCGGGCCTTCGTCGAGCTCCTCGCCGCCGGGGCGAGGGGACGGGCCATCTTCGATCGCCTCGACGAGCTCGGTTGGGTGGCCCGGGAGTTCCCCGAGTGGGCGCCGGTGGCCACGGCCCCGCAGCTCGCTCCCTTCCACGACCATCCGGTGGGCGCGCACCTGTGGAGGACCGTGGACGAGATGCGCGACCTCGTCGAAGGCGGCGGCGAGCTCGGCGAGATCGCCGAGGAGCTCGGCTCCACCGAGGAGCTCTACCTCGCCGCCTTCTTCCACGACATCGGGAAGGCCCGGGGTGGGAATCACTCGGAACTCGGCGCCGAGCTCGCCTCCGAGTTCCTCCGCCGTCACGGGTTCGGGGCGGCGACGATCGCCGGCGTCGCCCACGCGGTCCGCCACCACCTCGTGTTGTCGGAGACCGCGACTCGGCGGGACCTCGACGCCCCGAGGGTCGTCGCCGAGGTCGCCGCCCAGGTCGGGGATCTTCGGCGATTGGACGTCCTCTACCTCGTGACGATCGCCGATCTCCGGGCCACCGGCTCGACGATGTGGAACTCCTGGCGGGCCGAGCTGTTGGGGCGGCTCTATCGACGGTTGCGGAGCGCCCTCGAGGTCGGAGAGGCGCTCCCGGCCACCCCGGACGTCCGCGAGATCGTCGCCGTGGCCGGGCCGGGGATCGAGCCGCGACGGATCGAAGAGCACGTCGCCGCCATGCCCGACGACTACCTCGCGACGACGCCGCCCACCCAGGTGCTCCGCCACCTCCTCGTCGCCGAGGCCCTCGGCGGGGTGGCTTCCGTCGAGCCGGATCCCGACGACCCGACCCGGATCCTCGTCGTCGGGCGGGATCGTCGGGGCTTCCTCCTCGCCGTCGCCCGGGCCTTCACCGCGAACGGTGTCGGCGTGCTCGAGGCCCGGCTGCGGACGCGGGACGACGGGGTGGCCCTCGACGACTTCCGGGTGGTGGACGACCGCACCGGCGAGCCGATCCCCGACGATCGGTGGCGGCGGGTGGAGGACGACCTCGTCGCCGCGCTCGAGGGCCGCCGGGATCTCCGACCCCGAATCCGACGACGGATCGCCGCGTACGGGGCGACCGAGCCGAGGGGACGTCCGACGAGGGTGCGGGTCACCCGAGAGGGCCCGTGGGTCGTCGTCGACGTTCGAGCCCCGGATCGGCTCGGACTCCTCGTCGAGATCGTCGAGGCGCTGTTCGCCGAGGGCCTCGACGTGGCGGTGGCCCGGATCGACACCGTCGGTGCCGAGGCGCGGGACGTCTTCTACGTCCGCCGGGTCGGGGGGATCCCGATCCTCCTCGACGAGGAGCTCACCGCCCTCGCCGGGCGGCTTTCGGATCGTCTCCGTTGATGCCGGGGGGTTGGGGTGGACGTCTGGGGGTGGTGCTCGGGACGCGCCGGAGGGCCGGGTCCCGCATCCCCCCTGTGCGGGTCCGGCCCTCGTGGCGTCCCCCCTGGAGCTGGGGTTCAGATGAGGCGG
>DRQR01000194.1 GCA_011371355.1 Actinomycetota bacterium | reverse complement strand
GTGTCGGTGACCCTCCGCGGCGACCGGATGTGGGAATTCTTCGATCGCCTCGTAGCATTGGCGATCCCGCGGATCCGGGACTTCCGGGGGTTGAGCCCCAAGGGCTTCGACGGGCGAGGCAACTACAGTTTCGGGCTCACCGAGCAGCTCGTCTTCCCGGAGATCGACTACGACAAGGTCGTGAAGGTCCGCGGGATGGACATCACGATCGTGACGAGCGCGGAGACCGACGAGGCGGGCAGGGCGCTGCTCGAGGCCTTCGGGTTCCCCTTCCGCCGGCAGCAAGTGGGTGTGTGATGGCGAAGAAGTCGAAGATCGTCAAGAACCAGAAGCGCAAGCGCCTCGTCGAGCAGTACGCCCGGCGGAGGGCGGAGCTCGTCGCGATCATCAAGGATCCCGAGGCGAGCTACGAGGCCAAGCGTGCAGCGTACGCCGCCTTGGCGAAGCTCCCCCGCGACTCGAGCCGCACCCGGTACCGGAACCGCTGCGCGGTGTCGGGCCGCCCCCGGGGGTACTTCCGGAAGTTCGGGCTGTCGCGCATCGCCCTGCGCGAGCTCGCCCACGAAGGCGAGCTGCCCGGAGTGAGAAAGGCGTCGTGGTAACCGTGTACACCGATCCCATCGCCGACATGCTGACCCGGATCCGCAACGCCACCCAGGCGTTGCATCCCGAGACGCGCATGCCGTCGTCGAAGCTCAAGGAAGGAATCGCCCGGATCCTCGCCGACGAGGGCTACGTCGACTCCTACGAGGTGAAGGACGCCGAGGTGGGCAAGGAGCTCGTCGTCAGGCTCCGGTACGACGGGCGTGAGCCGGTGATCAAGGGCCTGCGCCGGATCTCGAAGCCCGGTCGCCGGGTGTACAAGGGCGCCGACGAGATCGGGCGCGTCCGCGGCGGTCTCGGCATCGCGATCGTCTCCACGTCGTCGGGGCTCATGACCGACCGGGAGGCCCGGCGTCGGCACGTCGGCGGCGAGATCCTCTGCGAGGTGTGGTGACATGTCCCGGATCGGCAACAGTCCCATCCCCCTCCCCGCCGGGGTCGAGGTCACCGTCTCGGGGACCACGGTCACGGTGAAGGGACCGAAGGGAACCCTCACCCAGGAGATCGACCCGCGCATCGGCGTCGAGGTCGACGACGGGGTCGTCCGCGTCCACCGCAGCGACGACGAGCGGCAGTCCCGGGCCCTCCACGGGCTCTACCGCGCCCTCATCGCCAACCTCGTCACCGGCGTGGCCGAGGGATACCGCAAGGAGCTCCAGATGGTGGGGGTCGGCTACCGCGCCGCGCTCAAGGGCAAGACCCTCGAGCTCCAGGTCGGGTTCTCCCATCCCGTGACCATCGAGGCGCCCGACGGCATCGAGTTCGAGGTGCCCGAGCCGACCCGCATCGTCGTCGGAGGCATCGACAAGCAGAAGGTCGGTCAGGTCGCCGCGGACATCCGCCGGGTACGGCCGCCCGAGCCCTACAAGGGCAAGGGCATCCGCTACCTCGGCGAGGAGGTCCGACGGAAGGCCGGGAAGGCAGGGGTCTGATGCGAGGTTCACGTTCCCAGGCGCGGCGACGCCGGCACTTCCGGGTGCGCAAGAAGGTCCACGGCACCGCGGCGCGTCCTCGACTCGCCGTGTTCCGTTCCAACCGGTACATCTACGCCCAGATCATCGACGACGACGCCGGGAGGACGCTCGTGGCCGCCTCCTCCCGGGAGGAGGGGTTGCGGGAACGGACCCTGACCGTCGAGGTCGCCCGGGAGGTGGGGGCGAGGATCGGGGCCCGGGCGAAGGAGGCGGGGATCGACACCGTCGTCTTCGACCGCGGCGGCTTCCCCTTCCACGGTCGGGTCCAGGCCCTCGCCGACGGCGCCCGTGAAGCCGGGCTCGAGTTCTAGGAGCACCCATGGATCGCAATCGAGGCAGCAACCGAGGCCGGGATCGAGGACGTGAGCGCTCCGAGTACGACGAGCGCGTCATCGCCATCAACCGGGTGGCGAAGGTCGTCAAGGGCGGCCGGCGGTTCTCCTTCACCGCGCTCGTGACCGTCGGCGACCAGAACGGGAAGGTCGGGATCGGCTACGGGAAGGCCAAGGAGGTCCCGATGGCGATCCAGAAGGCCTTCGAGATCGCGAAGAAGAACATGTTCGACGTGCCGATGGCCGGTCAGACGATCATCCACGAGGTGATCGGAGAGCACGGCGCCTCCCGGGTGCTCCTCAAGCCCGCCGCCCCCGGCACCGGGGTGATCGCCGGCGGTGCCGTCCGGCAGATCCTCGAGGCCGCCGGGATCAAGGACGTGCTCGCGAAGTCCCTCGGCTCGCCCACCCACATCAACGTCGCGAAGGCCACCGTCGCCGCGCTCCAGGCCCAGCAGCGACCCGACGAAGTCGCTCGGGCCCGGGGCAAGCGTCCCGAGGAGATCTTCCCGCCCGCCCTGCTCGCCGCCTACCGTTCCGCGGAACTCAGGAAGACCCAGGTGTGACCATGGCGAAGACGCTGAAGATCACGCTCGTCCGCTCGACGATCGGTGAGAAGCCCAAGACGAGGGCCACCGTCGAGAGCCTCGGGCTCCGGAAGATCAACCAGAGCGTCGAGCGTCCCGACACGCCCGACGTCCGGGGCATGATCTCCCGGGCCAAGCACCTGCTCGACGTCGAGGAGATCTCATGAGACTCAAGCTCCACCACCTGCGTCCGGCCGAGGGCGCGAAGAAGCGCAAGATCCGGGTCGGTCGGGGAGAGTCCGGTCGACGCGGGAAGACCGCCGGCCGGGGGACGAAGGGCCTCAAGGCCAGGGGCAAGGTCCGCCTCGGCTTCGAGGGCGGGCAGATGCCCCTCCAGCGACGCCTGCCGAAGCTCAAGGGCTTCCGGAACCCGAACCGGGTCGAGTACACGGTGGTGAACGTCGAGCGGCTCGTCGTCTTCGAGCCCGGCTCGGTCGTCACCCCGGAGGCGCTCCGCGAGCGCGGGCTCATCAAGGCACGGGGCGACGTCAAGGTCCTCGGCCAGGGCGAGCTCGACCGGCCCCTCACGGTCCGGGCCCACGCCTTCAGCGTCGGGGCCGTCGAGAAGATCCAGGCCGCAGGCGGTACCGTCGAGGTGATCGAGTCCTGAACCCCGCCCCTCCGATCCCAGGGAGCCCGTGACCCATGCTCAGCGCCTTCAGGAACGCCTTTCGGATCGCCGATCTGCGGAACAAGATCCTCTTCACGCTCCTCGTCTTCGGCCTCTATCGACTCGGGTCGTTCATCCCGGTCCCCGGGGTCGACGTGGGGAGGATCAAGGAGTTCACCGAGGCGGCGTCCCAGGCCGGGTTCGTGGGGCTCCTCAACCTGTTCTCCGGCGGCGCGCTCACGAACATGTCGGTGTTCGCCCTCGGGATCATGCCCTACATCACCGCCTCGATCATCCTGCAGCTCCTCGCCGTGGTCATCCCGAAGCTCCAGGCCCTCCAGGAGGAGGGTGAGCACGGTCAGAAGGTGATCACCCAGTGGACCCGGTACGTCACGGTCGTGCTCGCCCTCGTCCAGTCGATGGGCTTCACCTTCTTGTTCCACTCGGGTCAGCTCACCGGCGGGATCGACCTCGTCCCGAACTTCACGACCCGCAACATCGTCCTCATCGTGATGACGATGACCGCCGGCACCGCGTTGTTGATGTGGATGGGGGAGCTCATCACCCAGCGGGGCATCGGCAACGGCATGTCCCTGCTCATCTTCGTCTCCATCGTCTCCCAGATCCCCGCCCAGATCGGCGTCCTCCGGGTCAACTCGCAGCCCTACCAGTTCGTCGTGATCGTGGCGGTGATGATCGCCTTGACGGTCGGGATCATCTTCGTCGAGCAGGGGCAGCGGCGGATCCCGGTCCAGTTCTCCCGCCGGGTGCGGGGCCGCAAGGTCCTCGGGGGCCAGTCGACCTACATCCCGCTGAAGGTGAACATGGCCGGGGTCATCCCGGTGATCTTCGCCACGTCGGTGATGTACTTCCCGGCGCTCGTCGCCTCGATCCTCCCTCCGACGGGTTGGGGGAACGCCGTTCGCGACTGGATCAACACGAACCTGCTGTCGTCGGGCGCCGCCGGGTTCTCGCCGTCGATCTGGTACATCGTCGTCCTCGCCGTCCTCGTCGTCTTCTTCACCTACTTCTACACCGCGATCCAGTTCGACCCCGAGCGTCAGGCCGACATCATCCAGCGCCAGGGCGGCTTCATCCCGGGGATCCGACCCGGGCGGGCCACGGTCCGCTACCTCGAGCACGTCCTCACGAGGATCACCCTCCCCGGTGCCCTCTATCTCGCCGTCGTGACGATCCTGCCCTCGGTCTTCGGGCTCATCTGGAACGTGCCGGTGGGGCTGTCGGGCGTGTCGATCATCATCGTCGCCGGCGTGGCGCTCGAGACCACGAAGCAGATCGAGTCCCAGCTCATGATGCGGAACTACGAGGGCTTCCTGACGTGACGAGACCGGGGCGTCGCATCCTCTTCCTCGGACCGCCGGGCGCCGGCAAGGGCACCCAGGCGTCGATGCTCGCCCGGGCCCTCGGCGTCCCCCACGTCTCCACCGGGGACATGCTCCGGGCCGCGGTGGCGGCCGACACCGAGCTCGGACGCCGGGCCGCGGCGATCATGGCCCGAGGGGACCTCGTTCCCGACGAGCTCGTCGTCTCCCTCGTCCGGGAGCGTCTCGACGAGCCGGACGCCGTCTGCGGCTACCTCCTCGACGGGTTCCCACGCAACGTCGCCCAGGCGGAGGCCCTCGACGAGGCCGTCGGCGACGATGCCATCGAGGTCGTGATCCTCCTCGAGGTCCCCGAGGGGGAGCTCGTCGCCCGGCTCCTGCGTCGAGCCGCCGAACAGGGTCGGGTCGACGACAACGAGGAGACGATCCGCAACCGTCTCCGGGTCTACCGGCGGGAGACCGAGCCGCTCGTCGCCCACTACGGGAACCGGGTCGTCAGCGTCGACGGCGTCGGTACCATCGACGAGGTGTTCGCGAGGATCGTCCTCGCGCTCGCTCGAACCCGATGAACTCGAAGGTCATCACGACGAAGTCGCCGGAGGACTTCGCCAAGATGGAGGTCGCCGGCCGGTGCGTCGCCGCGGTCCACGCCGCGGTGCGGGAAGCGGCGCGTCCGGGGGTGTCGCTCGTCGAGCTCGACGCCATCGCCGCCGAGGTCATCCGCGACTGGGGCTGTCGTCCCTCCTTCCTCGGCTACCACGGGTATCCGGCGACGATCTGCACCTCGCCGAACGACGTCATCGTCCACGGCATCCCCACCGACTACCGACTCCGCGAGGGCGACATCCTCTCGGTCGACGCCGGCGCGGTGTACGAGGGGTGGCACGGCGACGCCGCCTTCACGATGGCGATCGGCGAGGTGCCCGACGAGGTCCGTCGCCTCATCGAGGTCACCGAGCAGGCCCTCTGGAACGGTCTCCGTCAGGCGAAGGTGGGGGCGCGCCTCGGCGACGTCGGCCACGCCATCGAGTCCACCGCCGAGCCCCACGGCTACGGCGTCGTCCGGGAATACGTCGGGCACGGGATCGGTCGACAGATGCACGAAGCCCCGAACGTCCCGAACTACGGACGGCCGGGGAAGGGGCTGAAGCTGAAGGAGGGCTGGGCGCTCGCCATCGAGCCGATGTTCAACATGGGCGGGGCGGAGACGGCGGTGCTCGACGACGGCTGGACGGTCGTCACCGCGGACGGGTCCCTGTCGGCCCACTTCGAGCACACGCTCCTGCTCACCCCCGAGGGTCCGAAGGTCTCGACCCTCCCCGAGCCCCTCCCGCTGTGAGATCCGAGGCGGAACCCGGCGGCTCGGCTAGGGTTCCCCGAATGCGAGGGGTGATCGCCGTGGCCGTGGCGCTCGTGCTCGCCGGCTGCAGTTCGACCGGCGAGGGAGGATCGTCCACGTCGACGGCGCCGACCACGACCGGTCCGTCGACGACCTCGACGACGAGGGTGACGACGACCTCCGGGGAGGCGTCGACGACGTCGACCGTCCCGGCGCCCACGTCGTCGACGACGACCTCGACCACGGCGACGACCTCGACCACCTCCACGTCGTCGACGACCACGAGCACCACCACGAGCACCACCACGACGACCACGACGACGACCATGCCGCCGTCGACCGAGGTCGTCCTCACCGACGAGGGCATCCAGGCGGGTGGGACGTGGGTGTACTTCGGGATGCGCGAGGAGGAGACGATGGAGGCGGTGACGGCCGTCCTCGGCGACCCCGAGGTGGACAGCGGCTGGATCGACGCCCTCTCCTCGCCCTTCGGCGTCTGTCCGCCGCCCCTCGTCCGGGTCGTCGAGTGGGGCGGCTTCTCCCTCTACTTCACCCAGGCCGACTCCGACTTCTGGCTGGGGGGGGTGCGCCACTTCTTCTCCTACGAGTACGTCGGGGCCCCGCCCGAGTTCGCCACCGACCGGGGTATCCGGATCGGCTCGACCGTCGCCGAACTCGAGGCGGCCTACGGAGGACCCCGTTTCGAGCTCATCGAGTCTCCCCTCGACCCGGCGGTGGGGTTCTGGAGCTACGACCTCGCCGAGTGGACCGGGATGTGGGGGTTCACCACCGGCACCGATCCCTCGGAGATCGTGGTCTCGATCAACGGGGGCCGAGGCTGCGGCGAATGACGGGGATTTGCCGTTAGCGGTCGGCGGTCCCTATGATTTCGGCTCGGCCCGCAGCCGGGCCGTGTTCCTCCGTGGCAGGAAGACGACGACGCGTCGACGCGGACACGCCGTCGAGCCGCTCCCGAGCGCACCGGTCGAGGGCGGAGCGACGCTCGAACCAGGGGAAGCAGATGAAGGTCTCGGCATCGGTGAAGAAGATGTGTGAGCACTGTCGGGTGATCCGACGTCACGGGCGCGTCTGGGTGATCTGCCCGAGGAATCCACGACACAAGCAGCGTCAGGGGTAATCGATGGCACGTATCGCGGGCGTCGACCTGCCACGGGACAAGCGAATCGAGATCGCGCTCACCTACATCTTCGGGATCGGCCGGTCCTCCTCGAACGAGATCCTCGCCGCCCTCGACATCGATCCCGACACGAAGGTTCGGGACCTCACCGACTCGGAGATCCTCCGGATCCGTCAGTACATCGACTCGAACTACCAGGTCGAGGGTGATCTCCGCCGTGAGATCGCCCAGAACATCAAGCGGAAGATCGAGATCGGCTGCTACCAGGGGCTCCGGCACCGCCGGGGGCTCCCGGTTCGCGGCCAGCGGACCCACACGAACGCCCGGACCCGGAAGGGCCGGCGGGCACCGATCGCCGGGAAGAAGAAGGTCAAGAAGTAATGGCGAAACCACAGGGCCGGCGGCGCCGGGTCAAGCGGAACATCCACCACGGCCAGGCGCACATCAAGGCGACGTTCAACAACACGATCATCACGCTCACCGACCTCGACGGCAACGTCGTCGGTTGGACCTCCGGTGGTTCGGTGGGTTTCAAGGGCTCCCGGAAGTCGACGCCCTACGCGGCCCAGGTCGCCGCCGAGCAGGCGGCCCGGAAGGCGGGGGAGATGGGCATGCGGAAGATCGACGTCATCGTCTCGGGCTCGGGCTCGGGTCGGGAGACGGCGATCCGGACGCTGCAGAACATGGGCCTCGAGGTGACGGGCATCCGCGACGTCACGCCCGTCCCCCACAACGGCTGTCGGCCGAAGAAGCGGAAGCGAGGTTGACGTGGCGCGCTACACCGGTCCCCGCACGAAGGTCAGCCGTCGGGCCCGCCAGCTCCTCGACGAGAACAAGGCGAAGTACTTCGACCGGCGGCCCTATCCGCCCGGCGAGCACGGCCGCGGCCGCATCCGCGAGTCGCAGTACCTCATCCAGCTTCGGGAGAAGCAGAAGCTCAAGCACATCTACGGCGTGCTCGAGAAGCAGTTCCGTCGCTACTACAAGGAGGCGGCGCGCCGTTCCGGGATCACCGGCACGAACCTCCTCCAGATCCTCGAGCAGCGACTCGACAACGTCGTCTACCGGGCCGGTCTCGCCGCGACGCGGCCGCAGGCCCGTCAGCTCGTCAACCACGGCCACTTCCGGGTCAACGGGAAGAAGGTCGACATCCCTTCCTACCAGGTTCGGCCCGGCGATGTGATCACCGTCAAGGAGCGGTCGAGGGACGTCCTCCCCATCGTCCATGCGATCGACACCGTGGATCGTCCCGTGCCCGAGTGGTTGGAGGTCGATCGCGACGACCGGAAGATCACCGTCAAGTCCGTCCCGAGCCGTGAGATGATCGACCTCGACATCCAGGAGCACCTGGTCGTCGAGCTGTACTCCAAGTGACCCGTCCGTCCGTTCCGTAGAGCAGCAGAGGAGTCCGCCGTGCTCATCACGCAGCGACCCACCATCGAAGAGGAGCCCATCGACGAGACCCGCTCTCGGTTCGTCATCGAACCCCTGGAGCCGGGCTTCGGCTACACCCTCGGCAACACCCTGCGTCGCACCCTCCTCTCCCGGATCCCCGGCGCGGCGATCACGAGCGTTCGGATCGAGGGGGTCCAGCACGAGTTCTCGACCGTCGAGGGGATGGTCGAGGACGTCGTGGACTTCATCCTCAACCTCAAGCAGGTGGTCCTTCGGATCGACGTCGACGAGCCCCAGACCCTCTACCTGTCGGCCAAGGGGAAGGGCGAGGTGACCGCGGGGGACCTCAAGGTGCCCGCCGGCGTCGAGGTCGTCAACCGGGACCTCCACCTCGCCACGCTCACCGCCTCCGGCAAGCTGGAGGCCGAGCTCACCGCCGAGCGCGGCGTCGGCTACCGGAGTGCGGAGAAGAACAAGCGGTCGGAGGCCATCGGCGTCATCCCCATCGACTCGATCTTCTCGCCGATCCGCAAGGTCGCCTACCGGGTCGAGGGCACCCAGGTGGGCGCGATGACCGACTTCGACAAGCTCGTCCTCGACGTGCAGACCGACGGCTCGGTGACGCCCTCCGAGGCGATGTCGTCGGCGGGGGGGACCCTGCGGAACCTCTTCGAGCTCGTCGCCGAGATGGACGACTACCAGGCCCTCGTCCCCGACGAGATGGTGCAGCCCGAGACGGCCGGTCAGGAGCAGCTCGACCTCCCGATCGAGGCCCTCGACCTCTCCGAACGGCCCCGGAACTGCCTCCGGCGAGCCCAGATCCAGACCGTCGGCGAGCTCATCCAGAAGACCCCGGACGAGCTGCTGAACATCACGAACTTCGGCCAGAAGAGCCTCGAGGAGGTCACCGCGAAGCTCGACGAGCTCGGGTTCTCCCTCCGGTCCGCCGAGGACGAAGGAGCCTCCTGATGCCGAGGCCGAAGAAGGGACCGCGACTCGGGGGGAGCCCGAGCCACCAGCGGAAGATCCTCGCGAACCTCGCGGCGCAGCTCATCGTCCACGAGCGGATCACCACGACCACGGCGAAGGCGAAGCTGCTCCGGCCCTACGTCGAGAAGATCATCACGAAGGCGAAGCGAGGCGACCTCCACGCCCGGCGCCTCGTCCTCCGGAAGATCCCCGACGCCGACGTCGTGACGAAGCTCTTCGACGAGGTGGGTCCCCGCTACGCCGAACGTCCCGGCGGCTACACCCGCATCACCCGGGTGGGTCCCCGGCGCGGGGATGGCGCCGAGCAGGCGATCATCGAGCTCGTCTGAGCCTCACGCCCCTTCGGGGACGACGACGACCGGGCGGGTCGCCGCCGAGATGAGCCGGGAGAGCTTCCGGCCCACCGAGCCCGCCCGGGCCCCGACGACGACCTCGTCGGCGCCGAGTTCGTCGGCGACGGCATGCACGACCTCGGGCAGGTCCCCGAAGGCGAGCTCGTAGCTCGCCGAGACCCCGTCGGGGTCGCCCACGACTTCGTGGAACCAGTCTCGGATCGCGGTGAGCCGCTCCCGTTCCAGGTCGGCGACGAGGTCCCGGGCCGCGTCCTCGGGCTCGTGGAGCCGGTAGCGGTGGGCGGCGATGGGCGCCGGGTCGAGCTGGGCCGAACCGACGACGTGGAGGACGACGAGGGGCGCGCCGCGGGTCCTGGCGTGGTCGAGCGCGACCCGACCGGCCGCGGCGGTCGTGTCGGTGAGGTCGGTGGCGAGGAGGACCGGTCGGACGTCCATCGTCGGGGAGCATACCGGTCTCGGCACGGGCGTGGGGAGGCGTCTAGTCTGCCCCCACCATGACCACGAACGGGACGACGTCGCCACCCCGAGCGCGTGCCTGGAGGTGGGCGCTCGCCTACGAGCGCGCGGTCGACGCCCTCAACGAGCGCGTCGGTCGCTTCACCCCCTACATCGTCATCGTCGTGGTCGTCGTCGGGTTCACGAACGTCGTGCTCCGCTACCTCGGCAGGTTCATCGGCACCCGGCTCGTGAACAACTACTGGCTCGAGTCCCAGTGGTACATGTACTCCCTCGTCTTCCTGCTCGGGTTCGGCTACATCCTCAAGCACCAGATCAACGTGCGGGTCGACTTCTGGTGGGCGGACCAGCCCCTGCGGCGGAAGGTGTGGATCGATCTCGTGGGGCACCTCATCTCCCTCGTCCCCTTCTCGATCCTGGCCCTCTGGGTCACCTGGCCCTGGGTGCTGTCGTCCTTCACCTCGCAGACGGGCAGCTTCACGACCTGGCGGGTCTGGGAGATCTGGGAGAACAGCCCCGACCCCAGCGGGCTCCCCCGGGCCCCGATCAAGGCGATGATCCTCGTGGGGTTCGCCCTGCTCCTCCTCCAGGGCCTCGCCGAGCTCGTGAAGCTCGTGGCGGTGCTCACCGGCCACGAGGACTGGGTGGAGCTCCCCGTCGAACACGAAGCACCGATGCGGATCGAATAGGAGGCGACGGTGGGTGACCTCGGAGGCTGGCTGGCCGTCATCATGTTCGTCCTCTTCCTCGTGCTCCTCCTCGTGGGCTACCCGGTGGCGTTCTCCTTCGCCGGCACCGCCGTCGTCTTCACCGGGATCGGCATCGTCCTCGGCATCATCGATGCCTCCTTCCTCAAGCTCCTCCCCAACCGGTGGTACGGGGCGATGTCCGACTTCACGCTCCTGGCGATCATCTTCTTCGTCTTCATGGGGGCGATCTTCGAACGTTCGGGCCTCGCCGAGGAGTTGCTCACGACGATCTCGATGATCCTCGGACCGATCCGCGGCGGGCTCGCCCTCACCGTCGTGTTCGTCGGCACGCTCCTCGCCGCGGCCACCGGCGTCGTCGCCGCCACGGTGATCGTCATGGGACTCCTCGCCCTGCCGGTCATGGTGCGCCAGGGCTACGACCACAAGCTCGCCACGGGAGTCATCGTCGGCTCGGGGACGATGGCCCAGCTCGTGCCTCCGAGCCTCGTCCTCGTGCTCCTCGCCGGCGTCGCCGGCGTCTCGGTGGGCGACCTCTTCCTCGGGGCGCTCATCCCGGGGATCATCCTCGCCGGGCTCTATGCCCTCTACGCCTTCGTCGTCGCCGTGATCTGGCCGGACAAGGCGCCGCCCATGCCGCCGGAGGAGCGGACGCATCGGGGATGGGCCCTCGCCCGAAAGGCCCTCGTCGCCGTCGTTCCTCCGCTCCTGCTCATCTTCGCGGTGCTGGGGTCGATCTTCTTCGGCATCGCCTCGCCCACCGAGGCCGGCGCCGTCGGGGCCTTCGGGGCGGCGATGCTCGCCCTCGCCAACCGCAACCTCACCTGGGAGGTCATCAAGGGCTCGGCGCGTTCGACGGCCGACATCACCGCCCTCGTACTCATGATCCTCTTCTCGTCGACGTTCTTCGCCCTCGTCTTCGACCGCCTCGGCGGACAGCGGTTCGCCACCGAACTCCTCACCGACCTGCCCGGCGGCAAGTGGGGCTTCGTCATCACGTCGATGATCGCCATCTTCATCCTCGGCATCAACCTCGAGTTCATCGAGATCACCTTCATCGCGATGCCGATCTTCATCCCCGCGGCCCTCGCCCTCGACATCGACCTCGTCTGGTTCCTCGTCCTCGTGGCGATCAACCTGAACATGGCGTTCATCTCGCCGCCGGTGGGGTTCTCGCTCTTCTACCTCCAGAGCGTCGCCCCGCCCGAGGTGCGCACCGCCGACATCCACAAGGGGGCGCTGCCCTTCATGGCGCTCCAAGGGGTGGCCCTCGTCATCGTCATGCTCTTCCCCCAGACGGTGAACTGGCTCGTCGAGCTCTCCCGGACGACGACCGGCTGAGGACGCGAGGGAGGCGGTCCCACGACGGTGGGACCGCCTCCCTTCGATCGGCTCGGTTCAGACCTGGAGGGCGCTGGTCTGGAGCATCCCCAGCTCGGCGAGACCCATCCAGGCGTACGACTCCTTCCGGAACTTGTCCCAGGACTCGAACACCGACGCGAAGTCGGCGTCCTGGCCCTTGAGCTCCTCGAAGAGCGTGTCCGCGGCCTCCTTCGCCGCCTGCATGACGTCGTCGGGGAACGGCAGGATCGTGACGTTGCCGCCCTCGAGGATCTCCTTCAGGGCCTCCGGGTTCCGTACGTCGTAGCGGGCCATCATCGTCGAGTTCGCCGCCGCGGCGGCCGCCTCGACGATGGCCTGGTACTCCTCGGGGAGCTTCTTCCACTCGTCGAGGTTGATCTGCACCTCGAGGGAGGGTCCGGGCTCCCACCAGCCGGGGAAGTAGTAGAACTTCGCCACCTCGTGGAACCCCAGCTTCGTGTCGTCGTAGGGTCCCACCCATTCGGTGGCGTCGATGTTGCCGGTCTGGAGGGCCTGGAAGATCTCGCCGCCGGGGAGGACCTGAACGAGGACCCCGAGCTTCTCCATCACCTTGCCGCCGAGGCCCGGGATCCGCATCTTCAGGCCCTGGAGGTCGGCGACGGACTTGATCTCCTTGTTGAACCAGCCGCCCATCTGGGTGCCGGTGTTCCCGGCGGGGAACTGGATCGCGTTGAACTTCGTCGCGTAGAGCTCCTGGAGCATCTCCAGCCCGCCGCCCTCGTAGAGCCAGGCGTTCTGCTGGCGGTAGGTGAGTCCGAAGGGCAAGGCCGTGCCGAAGGCGGTCACGGGGCTCTTGCCGATGTAGTAGTAGGACGCGGTGTGGCCGACCGGCACGCCGCCTTCCTGGACTGAGGGCAGCACCTCGAGGCCGCCGACGAGCTCACCCGCCTCCCTCGGGGTGATGGTGAACTTCCCGCCGGAGAGGACGCCGACCATCTCGGCGAAGACCTCGGCACCGCCGAAGATCGTGTCGAGACCCCGCGGCCAGGACGTGGCCATGTCCCAGGTGATGTCGGGGAGCTCCTTCGAGTTCTCGGCGGCCGCGTCGCTCGCGTCGTTCGCCGAGCAACCGGCGACCGCGAGGGTCATGCCCCCGATCGCGGCGATCCCGGCTTTCGTGAGGAACGTGCGACGGTCGAGGGCGACCTGATCCGGATCCACACGCCTGCCCATCTGCCTCCTCCTGTGTCGACGACGCTCCAGCCTAGACCGCGCGGGGGTCCCCCTGCTCGGGATCGGGACCCTTCGCCGCGGCGAGGGCGGCGTCGATCGCCCGCCGCAGCCCGGCGTCGACGCCGAAGCGGGCGAGTTCGTCGAGGGACGCCCAGCGGACGGCGTGGGTCTCGTCGGCCTTCGGCCGAGGGTCGACTCGGTCGGCGAAGTAGGCGTAGCGGAGGTCGAAGTGGAGGTGAGCCGGTTCGTCGTCGCGGGCCGGGACGTGATGGACGTCGGCGTCGACGGGTCCCGCGGCGAGGAGCTCGAGGTCCACGACGCCGGTCTCCTCCGCGATCTCACGTCGGGCGGCGGCCTCGGCATCGACGTCGTCGGGATCGACGTGGCCACCGGGCTGGAGCCAGCGTCCGAGGCGCCGATGTTCGACGAGGAGGACGGCGTCGAGCCGGCGGGTCAGGACGATCCCCGAGGCCGTGGCGTGGCCGGGAGCGAAGCGATGCCGGTCGAAGGGGTCACCGTCGAGGGCGAGGCGACGGAAGCCCGGTGGCCCGCCCCCGAGACCTTCGAGGTCGGCGAGGAGGCGCAGACGGCGGTGATGGGGGCGGGGCACGGTCCTCGGGATCGACGCATCGAAGGCTAGGCGGCCCCCGGCCGGTAACCTTGCCCGGCCCCGATCCGGAGCGAGGGAAGCGTGCTACATCGTCTCGTCCAGAGCCTCCGTTTCGAGCGGGAGGCCTTCGTGTGGATGGACCTCGACGACCGCGCCACCGGGGACGGGCTCATCCTCGTCGTCGTCACCCAGGTCCTCCTCCTGCTCGGCAACGGGGCGAGCCTCTTCGGCCTCGCCCTCGACCTCAACGCGGTGCTCGGCTCGCTCCTCAGCGCCGTCGTCTTCTGGCTCGTCTTCTCCGGGATCGCCTACGCCGCCGCCGTCCACCTCCTCGGAGGTCGCATCTCCTACGCCACGGTGCTCCGCATCGCCGGCTTCGCCTATCCGACGCTGCTGCTGCTCCTGTTCACCGAACGGTTCGTCCCCGCGTTCCCGTCCGCCGCGTTCCTACTCGGGACGATCTGGTTCCTCGCCATCGTCGCCTACGGCATCCACTACGTCGCCGATCTCCCCCTCGGCCGGGCCGCCGGGGCCGCCGTGGCGGGGATCGTGGGCTGGGTGATCGTGGCCGCCATCCTCTCGGGGGGGTTCTTCTTCTGACCGTCTACCGCCTCGACCTCGCCTACGACGGCACCGGCTTCCACGGGTACGCCCGGCAGCCCGGAGCCAGGACGGTCCAGGGGGAGCTCGAGGCCGCGCTCGCCCTCTCCCTCGGCCCTGTCGAGACCGCCGTGGCGGGGAGGACGGACCGGGGCGTGCACGCCACGGCCCAGGTGGTCTCCTTCGAGACCGATCGGCCCCTCGACCCCGACCGGCTGCGGCGATCCCTCAACCGCCTGCTCGGGCCCGAGATCGCCGTCGTGCGGATCGCCGAGGCGCTCCCCACCTTCCACGCCCGCTTCTCGGCGACCGGTCGCGCCTACCGCTACCTCGTCCTCGACCGGGAGGTCCACGACCCGCTCCTCGCCCGGACCGTGCTCCACGTCCCCGAACCCCTCGACGTGGCGGCGATGGACCGAGCGGTGGCCCCCCTCGTCGGAGAGCACGACTTCGCCGCGTTCTGTCGCCGGAGGGAAGGTGCTTCGACCCTGCGGCGGGTGCGGTGGGCGGGATGGCGGCGGGCCGGCGAACTCGCCGAGTTCTCGATCGGGGCCACGGCCTTCTGCCACCAGATGGTCCGCTCGATCGTGGCCGCGTGCTTGGACGTCGGCCTCGGGCGACTTCCCGAGCATGCCCTCGGGGAGCTCCTCGCCTCCCGCGACCGATCCCTCGGTCGGGGCGCGGCCCCACCCCACGGCCTCGCCCTCGTCGGCGTGGGCTACCCGGGGGAGGAGCTCGAGGCCCCGGAGTGGATCGAATCCCGCGGCTGACCCGACGCCGGTCGCGGCCGGGTCTCGCCACCGGCGTCAGGCGGACTCGCCCTCCTTCGGATCCCGGCCGTCCAAGGGGTAGGGGCGGTGGGCTTCGGCCTCGACGACCCGGTGGCCTCGGCGCTCGAGGTCGCGGGCGAGGACGTCCATGCCCCGCTCCGGTTCGCCGTGAACGAGGAAGACGTCGCATCGTTCCCCGGCGCTGCGGGCCCAGGCGAGGAGCTCGTCGTGGTCGGCGTGGGCGGAGAACCCGTTGATCGTGTAGATCCGGGCGCGGACGGCGATCTCCTCCCCGAGGATCCGGATCGTCTTCGCCCCGTCGATGATGCGCCGGGCCGGGGTGCCGCGGGCGGCGAAGCCGACGAAGACGACGGCGCACTCGGGCCGCCACAGGTTGTGTTTGAGGTGGTGGCGGACTCGTCCCCCGGTGGCCATGCCGGAGCCTGCGAGGATCACCGCACCTCGGACCTCGTTGATCGCCCGGGACGACTGGACGTCGCGGGTCATGACGAGTCCGGGAGGCCGGAAGGGATCGACGCCGGCCTCGACGAGGGCGTAGGTCTCGGCGTCGACGGCCTCGGGATGGTGGAGGAAGATCTCGGTGGCCGAGATCGCCATCGGCGAGTCGAGGTAGACCGGGAGCCGTGCCGGGAGACGTCCCGACTCGCATCCCTCCCGGATGAAGTAGAGGATCTCCTGGGCGCGTTCGAGGGCGAAGGTGGGGACGACGACGTTGCCCCCGGCGGCGACGGTGGCGGAGATCGCCTCGTAGAGCTCTTCGACCGACGCCTCGAGGGAGCGATGACGTCGGTCGCCGTAGGTGGACTCCATGACGAGGACGTCCGAGGGCGGCGGCGGGGTCGGGTCCCGCATGATGGGACGACCGGGGCTCCCGACGTCGCCGGAGAACGTGACCCGACGTCCCCAGCGCTCCAGGTCGACGACGACCGAGGCCGAGCCGAGGATGTGGCCGGCGTCGAGGAAGGTCGCCTCGACCCCGGGAGCGAGGGGGAGGGGCGTCGAGAAGGCGGCGGTCCGGCCGAAGAAGCCCATCGTCCAGGCGACGTCGGCGATCGTGTAGAGGGGGGGTGGGGCGTCGCGTCCCGCCCGTCTCGCCTTGCGGGCGGCTCGCTCGGCGTCTTCCTCCTGGATGCGTGCCGCGTCGAGGAGGACGAGCTCGGCGAGCTCGCGGGTCGCGGCGGTGGCGACGATCTCACCGCGGAATCCGCGGCGGACGAGGAGGGGGAGACGTCCGACATGGTCGAGGTGGGCGTGGGTGAGGACGACCACGTCGATCTCCGCGGGATCGAACCCGAAGGGCGCGGCGTTCGCCGCCGCGAGCTCGTCACCCCCCTGGTAGAAGCCGCAGTCGACGAGGATGCGCACGTCGTCGACCTCGAGGAGGTGACACGAGCCGGTGACCTCGCCGGCGGCACCGTGGGCGGTGAAGGTGGGACTCGCTCCTCGGTCGTGCACGACGCCTCCCGGCGGGGTGGCCATTTCCGCGGCGAGGCGATAGCATAGGGGCCCGCTCCCGGCCCGCCGGGAGTGTCTTCATGCCGTCCCCCGAGGATCCGATGAAACCGAAGCTGCAGAGAACCTTCACGCCGACCCCCGGCGACCTCGAACGTCGCTGGTACGTCGTCGACGCCGACGGCGTTCCCCTCGGGCGGCTCGCCTCCGAGGTGGCGAAGCTCCTCCGTGGGACCCACAAGCCGACCTTCGCCCCGCACGTCGACGGCGGAGACTTCGTCGTCGTGGTGAACGCCGCCAAGGTGGTGGTCACCGGTACGAAGGAAACCGACAAGGTCTACTACCGACACTCGGGGTATCCCGGGGGGCTGCGGGCCGAGCCCCTGGCGAGGGTTCGGGCCCGCCATCCGGAGCGGCTCGTCGAGTCCGCGGTGCGGGGCATGCTGCCGAAGAACAAGCTCGGCCGGCGCATGTTCAAGAAGCTCAAGGTCTACGCCGGGCCCGAGCATCCCCACGCCGCCCAGGCACCCGAGCCGCTGGACCTCCGAATCCGAAAGGTGGGTTCCTGATGGCTGCGACCCAACCCCTCGCCCAGGCGACCGGACGACGGAAGACCTCCGTGGCCAGGGTGCGGCTCTATCCCGGCGAGGGCAGGTTCGTCCTCAACGGGGGACGCTCCCTCGACGACTACTTCCCCGAACGGGCCTATCGGATCCGGATCCTCGAGCCCTTCCAGGTCGTCGGCCTCCAGGGGCGTTACGACGTCCACGCCAAGCTCGAGGGCGGTGGCCTCACCGGACAGGCCGACGCCCTCCGGCTCGGCATCGCTCGAGCCCTCGTCGCCCTCGACCCCGACCTGCGGCCGGCCCTGAAGCGGGAGGGACTCCTCACCCGCGACGCGCGAGTGGTCGAGCGCAAGAAGTACGGCCTTCGCAAGGCCCGGAGGGCGCCGCAGTACACGAAGCGGTGAGGGTCCGACCGAAGACGGAGGGGACGCCGAAGCTCTTCGGGACCGACGGCGTTCGAGGACTCGCCAACGCGGAGATCACCGTCGAGCTCGCCGTGGGGCTCGCCCGCGCCGCGGCGCGGCTCACCGACCTCCCCGTGGTCGTCGGTCGGGATCCGCGCCGATCGTCGCCGATGCTCGCCGCCGCGCTCATGGCGGGTTTCAACTCGGCCGGACTCGACACCGTCGACCTCGGGATCATCCCCGTCGGCGGGGTGTCGCGGCTGGTGCGGGACATGGGCGCCGGACTCGGGGTCATGGTGAGCGCCTCCCACAACCCGGCGCCCGACAACGGGATCAAGTTCTTCGCCCACGACGGGAGGAAGCTCGACCCCGCCGACGAGGCGCGACTCGAAGCGGCCCTCGACGGCGGCGGATCCCGGGTGATCCCGATCGGACCCGAGGTGGGGATCCAGACCGTCGTCGCCGACGCCGTCGAGCGCTACGTGGAACGGATCGCGGCGACGGCCCGGTACTCGATGCGCGGCCTCGAGTTCGTCGTCGACTGTGCCCACGGCGCGGCGTTCCGAGCGGCCCCGATGCTCTTCGAGCGGGTCGGGGCCACCGCACGAATCCTCTTCGACGAACCCAACGGCGTGAACATCAACGACCGGTGCGGAGCGACCCACCCCGAGGTCGTCGCCCGGAAGGCCCACGGCAAACCCGCCTTCGCCTTCGACGGCGACGCCGACCGGCTCATCGCCGTCGACGAGGACGGCCGGGTCGTCGACGGCGACGTGATCATGGCGATCATCGCGAACTGGCTCCACGAGCAGGGGCGCCTCAAACGGGACACCGTCGTCGTCACGGTCATGTCGAACCTCGGCTTCCGGGAGGCGATGCGCCGGATCGGCGTCGAGGTGGTCGAGGTTCCCGTCGGCGACCGCAACGTCGTCGAGGCGATGCGACGCATCCGCGCCGTCCTCGGAGGGGAGCAGTCGGGCCACGTGGTCCTCGAGGACCGCACCACCGGCGACGGTCTGAGGACCGCGCTCCGCCTCATGGAGGTCATGGCGGCCACGGGCCGTGAGCTGCGCGAGCTGCGCCGGGTGATGACCGTCTACCCCCAGGTGCTCCGCAACGTACCGGTCGAGCGGAAGCAGGAGGTCGACGCCGAGCCCGAGGTCGCCGCGGCGATCGAGCGGGTCCGGGCGCGGCTGGGGGAGCGGGGTCGGATCCTCGTGCGCGCCTCGGGCACGGAACCCCTCGTGCGGGTGATGGTGGAGGCTCCCTCCGAGGAAGAGGCCGCGACCGCCGCCGACGCCGTCGCCGAGGTGGTCGCCGAGCGGCTCGGGTGAGCCCTTCCGAGGAGGGCGCCCTAGGCTGGAGGCGACAGACGGGTCGGAATCGATCGAAGCGCCTGCCCTCGTCCCGCGGGACGAGGTGACGAGGAAGAGGGAGTATCGAGCAGTCGGCGGATGCCCTCTCGGCCGTCCACGGTCGTGACGATGCGGAGGAAAGCCCGGGGGTGACCTCGGAGGGAGAGGCCGCATCGGCGTGGAGCGGAGCTTGCCGCGTGTTCGTCCGACCCCCGAGGACACAAGGAGGTCGCGCGCGATGTGCGGGATCATGGGATACGTCGGGCCTCGACCGGCCGCGCCGATCCTCGTCGACGGCCTGCGTCGGCTCGAGTATCGGGGTTACGACTCGGCGGGCATCGCCGTGGCGAACGGAACGATCGCGGTGCGGAAGGCGGAGGGGAAGCTCGACCGGCTCGTCGAGGTCCTCGCCGAGGACCCCGTCGAGGGCACCGTGGGCATCGGGCACACCCGCTGGGCCACCCACGGGCCCCCGTCGGATCGCAACGCCCATCCCCATGCCGACCCTTCGGGCGCGATCGTCGTCGTCCACAACGGGATCATCGAGAACTTCCACCGCCTCCGCGACGAGCTCGCCGCCGAGGGGGCCGAGTTCGCCTCGGAGACCGACTCGGAGGTCTTGGCCCACCTGATCGCCCGCTACTACGACGGGGACCTCGTCGCCGCCGTCCGGCGGGCCGCGGCGGTGGCCGAGGGGGCGTACGCCCTCGTGGCGATGGCCGAGCAGGAGCCGGGCCGCATCGTCGCGATCCGGCGCATCAGCCCCCTCGTCGTCGGGCTCGGGGACGGCGAGAACTTCCTCGCCTCCGACATCCCGGCCCTCCTCCACCGCACCCGGGACTTCCTCGTCGTCGAGGACGGAGAGCTCGTCGTGGTCGAGGCGGAGGCGGTGCGACTCGAGACGATCGAGGGGGCGACGGTGGACCGGACGCCCTTCCGGGCGGAGTGGGACGCCGAGCAGGCGGAGAAGGGCGGCTACGACCACTTCATGGCCAAGGAGATCCACGAACAGCCGACGGTGATCACCGAGACCCTCGGTGGGCGCCTCGACGGCCACCGGGTCCACCTCGAGGACGTCCGCCTCTCCGAGGACGACCTGCGCAAGATCGACACGATCTGGATCACCGCCTGCGGTACCGCGCTCCACGCCGGGCTCGTCGGCCGGGAGGTCTTCCGGCGGCTCCTGCGCATTCCGACCCGGGTGGAGTACGCGCACGAGTTCCGGTATCAGGAACCCCTCGTGCGGCCCGGTGATCTCGCAGTGGCGATCTCCCAGTCGGGGGAGACCGCCGACACCCTCGCCGCGGCGCGCCTCGCCCGGGGGCTCGGCGCCCGGGTGCTCGCCATCACGAACGTCGTCGGATCGACGCTGAGCCGCGACGCCGACGACGTGCTCTACACCCGCGCCGGTCCGGAGATCTCGGTCGCCTCCACGAAGGCCTACACGGCGATGCTCGTCGCCGAGTACCTCCTCGCCCTCCTCCTCGGGACCGCCCGCGGCGACCTCGACGCCGAGGCCGCCGACCGCCTCGCCCGGGGGCTCGAGCATCTGCCCGACCTCGTCGACCGGACCCTGCGCCGCGAGGACGAGGCCGTGGCCGCGGCCCGACGGCTCGTCGACGCCGACGACGTCTACTTCATCGGGCGCGGGCTCGACCATGCGGTGGCGATGGAGGGCTCGCTGAAGCTCAAGGAGATCTCCTACCTGCACTCCGAGGCGATGCCCGCCGGCGAGCTCAAGCACGGCACCCTCGCCCTCGTCACCGAGGGAGTCCCGGTGGTCGTCGTCGCGACCCAGCGGCACCTCTACGACAAGACCCTCTCGGCCGTCCAGGAGGTGAAGGCCCGGGGCGCCTTCGTCGTGGCCGTCGCCTACGACGCCGATGACGAGATCGACCGGTTCGCCGACGTGGTGCTCCGGATCCCCGACGGGGAGGACCTCCTCGCGCCGGTCACCGCCATCGTCCCCCTCCAGCTCCTCGCCTACCACGTCGCCCGGCTCCGCGGTCACGACATCGACCAGCCCCGGAACCTCGCGAAGTCGGTGACCGTCGAATGAGTTCGCCGCCGAGGGGCCGCTGATGGAGATCGTCGGGCTCGGCGTCGACCTCGCCGACGTGGCGCGAGTCCGGCGGCTCCTCGACCGCTACGGGGACCGGTTCCGCGTCCGCTGCTTCACCGACGGGGAATGGGCCTACGCGCATCGATTCGCCGATCCATCGGCCCGGCTGGCGGCCCGCTTCGCGGCGAAGGAGGCGGTCATGAAGAGCCTGGGGACGGGCTGGCGGCGGGTCCGGTGGACCGACGTCGAGATCCTCTCGGGCGGCGGGCCGCCCCGGGTCGTCCTCTTCGGGACCGCCCTCGAGCGGGCATCGCTCCTCGGCGTCGTCGAGGTGAAGATCTCGATCACCCACACCGACCATCAAGCCCTCGTCTTCGCCGTCGCCCTCGCCGAGCATCCTCCCGGCTGACGGCGGTAGCCTCACCGGGATGCGGCCGGTCATCACCCCCGAGGAGTCGGCCCGTCTCGACGCCGCGGCCACCCTCCCCGTCGACGTCCTCATGGAGCGGGCCGGATACGCCGTCGCCCGTTGGGCGGCGACGCTGGGCGTCGGGTACGGCTCGCGGATCGTCGTGCTCGCCGGGCGGGGGAACAACGGCGGCGACGGCTACGTCGCGGCGCGCCACCTTCGCCGTCGCGGCGCCGAGGTGGTCGTGCGGGCCCTGGGTGCCCCGAAGCGGCCCGCCGCCCGCCGGGCCGCGGCCCTCGCCGAGGCCGCGGGGGTGCGGATCGAACCGCTCGGGGTTCCCGACGGGGAGTGGGAGCTCCTCGTCGACGCGGCGTTCGGAGTGGGATTCCGCGGGGGCCTGCCTCCGGAGCTGGTCCCCTGGACCGAGCTCGGCGGGCCGGTCCTCGCCGTCGACGTCCCCTCGGGGCTCGACGCGGCCACCGGCGAGGTCGTCGACGCGGCCTTCTCGGCCGAGCTCACGGTGACCTTCCACGCGTTGAAGACCGGGCATCTCCTCGGGGAAGGACCCGATCGATCCGGTCGGGTCGAGGTCGTCGACATCGGCCTCGACGGCGAACGGCCCGAGTTCCTCCTCTGCGAGGAGGCGGACGCCCCTCGGCCGACCCGTCCCCGCACCGCGCACAAGTGGTCGGCGGGCTCG
Source organism: Actinomycetota bacterium (assembly GCA_011371355.1). Taxonomy (GTDB): domain Bacteria; phylum Actinomycetota; class Acidimicrobiia; order Spongiisociales; family UBA5794; genus DRQR01. Next base: position 329 of record DRQR01000194.1, on the reverse strand, counting down.
GTGCTCGTCGTGGGTGGATCGCCGGGCATGGTGGGTGCCCCGGTGCTCGTCGCCGACGCGGCGTTGCGAGCCGGCGCCGGGGCGGTGGCGATCGCCTGTCCCGAGGGGCTCCAGCCGATCTACGAGACGATGCGTCCGGGCCTGCTCACCGTGGCCGTCGCCCCGGGGGACCGCTTCGGTGCCGACGCCGGCTCCGTGCTCGGTCGGGCCTCTCGGTACGACGTGCTCGTCGTCGGGCCCGGGCTCGGCACGGTGGCGCGGGAGTTCGTGGTCCGGCTCCTCTCCGGATGGCCGGGTCCGGTCGTCGTCGACGCCGACGCCCTCAACGC